>NC_010511.1:5915000-6215000 GCF_000019365.1 Methylobacterium sp. 4-46
GCACCTGCTGGCGGGCCTGCTCGACCGGGATGCCCTGCGCCTTGGCGAGGGCGTCGGCGGCGCGGGCCTCGGCCTGCTGCTTCTGCGCCGGATCACCGGTCAGCACGGCGCGCATCGCCGCGACCGCGGCGTCGCGCAGGGCCTGCGGGTCCTGCCCGTTCGCCTGCTGGCGCACCTTCTCCTCGATGCCCTCGAGGGGGTTCGCGGCCCGGGCGAGCGACGGCGCGGCGGCCTGGGCGGCCGTCTGCACGGTGCCGCCCACGAGGGTGCCGGCCCCGCCCAGCGTGGTCGCCACGCCCGTTAGGGCGCCGCCCACCAGGCTGCCGGCCGCGGAGGTCAGGAGGTAGAGCACCACGAGGGTCGTCACCGCCCAGGAGACGAGGCCGTGCAGCCCCGCCGCCCCGGCGAGCGGCTTGCCCGACAGGCGCCCGGCGATGAAGCCGCCCGCCAGCGAGGCGACGATCCCCGAGCCCACGAACCACAGCCCCGCCCCGAGGGAGAAGGTCGAGGCGGCCGGATTGTCGGCGGCGCTCGGTCCGAGGCTGGCGAGCCCGATGCCGAGGCCGACCATGTTGAGGATGATCTGCGCCACCAGCGCCGTCACGGCGCCCGCGATCACGGCGCCCCAGGACACTTGGTTGAGGGCGACGGCCCGCGTGTCGCTCGCGGCGAGGGACGGGAGGGTGGAGGAGGAAGCCACGATGATGCTCCGAGTCGTGGGGCGAGATTTGGGGGGCGAGATTTGGGGGGCGCCGTCAGCGGCGCCCGTGCACCAGGAGGGCGAGGCCGTAGCCGACCAGCCCGGCGATCAGCAGCGCGGCGACCGGGTACTCGGCGACCTGGGCTGCGACCTCGCGCCGGCCGTGGCGCAGGGCGCGGCTGCCCTGCGCGTAGGCGTCCTCGGCGTAATCCGCCGCCTCCTGGGCGACGTGGCGCACCGCGTCCTTGGCTTGGCCGTAGAGGTTCTCCGCCTGGCCCTGCGCCTCGCGGAAGCGGCCCTCGGCCGAGTCGCGGTGCGACCCGACGAGGTCGCCGACCGCGCCCTGCACCTTGCCGCCGAGCTCCCGGGCGGCCCCGGTGATGCGATCCGTATCGACCATGTCTCTCTCCTTCGCTTGCTGCAGGCGTCGCGCCGCGATCGGCGACACGCCGCGACCGACCGTGTCCAGGTCACTCCGCGACCTTGACCGGATGTCTTGATGGTCTGCCCAACAGTTATTCCGGATCACCGGCAAGAACTGCGCGCACTCATCATGTAGAAACGCCGCATCGATCTTCAATAGTAGAAATGTACTAGTATGAAGACGACTGCGTAGCGGTGCTTCCGAGCGGGAATCCGTTGTCGCGGCCCCACAGGATGACTTCCGTGCACTTGTGGACGCCGAGCTTGCGGTAGAGCGCGGCGGCGTGGTTGCGCACGGTGTTGCGGGAGCGGCCGAGCCGGCGGGCGATGGTCCCGTCGTCGAGGCCCGCGCAGATCAGCGACAGCATCTGGCGCTCGCGGGCGGTGAGCTTGGGCGCGCCGTCCTGCTGGCCGTCGCGCCCGGGCCGGCGCAGGCTGGCGAGCTTCTCGATCAGGCCGCGGCTGAACCAGGACGTGTCGGCCATCACGGTCTCGATCGCCTCGAACAGCTCGCGCTCGGTCGCCTTGCGCTCGGTATTGTCCTGCAGGACGAGGAGCGCGCAAGCTTCCTCGCCGATCTCGATCCGCTCCGCCGAGACGAGGCAGTCGAGCGCGGCGCCGGATTCGTGGCGCAGGCAGGCGTCGAGCCCCTGCACGAAGCCGGAGCGGCGGATCGCCTCCTCGACCCGGAGGCGGTCCGCCTCGGAGGCGAAGAGCCCGATCTCCGCCGGGGAGCGCCCGATCACCCGATCCTCGCCGAGACCGAAGACCCGCGTGAACGCCTCGTTGATCGCCGTGACGGCGAGGTCCGACGCCCGGGCCAGCACGGTCGGGACCGGCGTGAGCCGGAAGGCCTTCGCGAAGCGCTCCTCGCTCTGGCGCAGGGCCGTCTCGGCCTTGCGGCGCAGGTCGAGATCCGCGAACGAGAACAGCATGCAGGGCTCGTCCCCGAGTTCGATCGGCTGGCCCGCCACGATCACGAACCGCGTCGAGCCGTCCGGCAGGTCGAGGCAGGCCTCCATCTGCGGGATCGTCGCCCCCTCGTTGAGGCGCTGGATCGCGAGGTCGCGGTTCTGGGCACCCGCCAGCACGTCGACCTCGTAGACGCTGCGCCCGATCACCGCCTCGCGGGCGTAGCCGGTCATTTCCAGGAAGCCCGCATTCACCTTGACGTGGCGCAGGTCCGAGAGGCGGCAGATCACGGCGGCGGGTTGGCGTTGAAGGTCTTCTCGAAGCGCTCCTCGGCCTCGACCTCGCCGGACACGTCCTTGAGGATCAGGGCGAGGCAGCTCGGCCGGCCGGCCCGGTCGGTGGCGACGAGGCTGCGCAGGCTTTGCACGAAGCCGGTCTCGGGATCGTCGGCGCGCCGCACCTCCACCACGACGTCGCGGATGGTCTCGCCCGCCACCACCCGCTCGATCGGGTCGCGCTCGGGGGCGCGGTGGTTCCGGTCGCGGAGCGTGTAGCGCGCCCGGTAATCGGCGACGCTGCGCCCGAGCTCGTCGAGGCTCCCGGCCCCGTGCATGGCCAGGGCGGCCGCGTTCGCCCAGGTGATCCGCTCATCCGGCTCGACCAGGATCACGCCCTCGCTCAGTCCGGCGATGATCTGCCGCAAATCCGATCGCTCCACGCCCTCGGTCACGTTCCGCCTTCCGCCTCTTCCGCTGCGTTGGTCCGGCCCTCAACAGGAAGAAATCGCTTCGGTTCCGCGTCCTTCGGGCCCGGCGCTCTGGTATACCGTGATCATCGCGGCCGGCCGTGAGATCCGGGCGGCGGAAAGAAGGGCGAAAAGCGCCCACTCGGGAGACGGGCCGGACTCAACCCCAAGCCGTTGTCTTGCAACGCGTCTCGGGAGGCCGCGCGGGATCTCGCGGGGAGGGTGGAAGGCCCGTGACACTACTGGTGAGGAGTATTTCTGCGCTAGGAAACCGGGCCCGCGGGATTGCCGGGGCCGGGCGCGCATGCGCCCATCCGCCGCAGGTCTGCCGGGCGCGAAAGTTTGGCGTCCTCACGGTTGCGGGCTGGGCGGCCGGACCGGGCGGGCGCCCCGCGCGGGATCAGGCCTTGCCCGGCTCCGCCCCGGGCTCCGCGCCGCGCTCAGCGCCGCGTTCCTGGCAGGCGCCGCACTCGCCCTCGATCTCGACGATGCGGCTTGCCGGGCGGAAGCCCGCCTGGGCGAGGGTGCGGTCGAGGCCGCGCTCGATCTCCTCGGAACTGGTCTCGTCCACGGCCCCGCAGGCGCGGCAGATCAGGAACACCACCCCCTCGCCCTCGTGATGCGCGTGCTCGCAGGGCACGAAGGCGTTGCGGCTCGCGATCCGGTGCACGAGGCCGTTCTCGGTGAGGAAGTCGAGGGCGCGGTAGACTGAGACGGCCGCCACCCGCCGTCCGGGGGCGCTCAGGCGCTCGGCGATGTCGTAGGCCCCGAGCGGGCGCGCCTCGCCGGCGATCACCTCCAGCGTCCGCTGGCGCAGCGGCGTGAATTGCAGCCCACGCTCGCGGCAGAGGCGCTCGGCCCGCGCGCGCAGACCCGCCCGGCCCTCGCCGCAGCCATGGTCCGTCCCCGCAGGCTCGCTCATCTCCGCTCTCCGGTTGACACGCCCGATATGTTACAGTGTAACAGGTTCCGGCCGTCAAGGGCGCCCCGCCCGTCTAGCAGATGGGGGCCGGGACGGCACCTGCCCGGGCGACGAGCCCTCCGCCCCGATCGCACGAGGAGAGGCCGCGATGGAAGCCCTGCCGCACGGGTCACCCCACCGCAATCCGGGATCCGCCCCGCCCCGCTCCCTGCTCGGGGTCGCGCTCGCGCCGCGGCTCGCCCTGGCCGGGCTGCTCGCGGCGGGGGTCTGGGGGGTGATTGCCTGGGCGATCGGCGCATGACGGCATCCCTCGCCGCGGGCGCGCTGGCGTTCCGGAGCCTCACCCTCGGCTACGATCGGCACCCGGCCGTGCACCATCTCGACGGGGTGGTGCCGGCCGGGGCGGCGCTCGCCGTGATCGGCCCGAACGGGGCCGGCAAATCGACCCTGCTCAAGGGCATCATCGGCGAGGTCGCGCCCCTCGAAGGGCGCATCGAGCATCCGGGCCTGCGGCGGCGCGACATCGCCTACCTGCCCCAGGCGGCGGAGATCGATCGCGGCTTCCCCATCAGCGTGGACGATTTCGTGGCCATGGGGCTGTGGCGCCGCGTCGGGCCCTGGCGGAGCCTGCGGCCCTACCGCGCCGCGCGGGACGAGGCGCTGGCCGCGGTCGGCCTGACCGGCTTCGAGCGGCGGCCGATCGGCACCCTCTCGGGGGGCCAGCTGCGCCGGGCCATGTTCGCCCGCGTGCTGCTGCAGGATGCGCGCGCGGTCCTCCTCGACGAGCCCTTCGCGGCCGTCGACGGCCGGACCACCGCCGACCTCCTCGGGCTGGTGGAGCGCTGGCGGGCGGAGGGGCGCACGGTGATCGCGGTGCTGCACGACATGGAGCAGGTGCAGCGCCACTTCCCCTCTTCCCTGCTGCTCGCCCGCGAGGTCGTGGCCTGGGGCGCGACCGAGGCGGTGCTGACGGCGGCGAACCTGCGCCGGGCGCGCCAGCTCTGCGAGGCCTGGGACGAGGCCGCCCCTGTCTGCCGCGGCGGCGCCCCGCACGGCCCGCCCGCCCCGGGCCACGCACATGCCCACGGCGCGCACGACCATGCCCCTCCCGCGGCGGCCTCGCACGGGCAGGGAGCGCTAGCAAGCGGGCCGCAGGCAAGCGGGCCGCAGGACCGCGAGCACGCCGCGTGATCGACCTCCTCACCGCCCCCTTCACCGACTTCGCCTTCATGCGCCGGGCGCTCGCGGGCTGCGTGGCGCTGTCGGTGAGCGCGGCCCCGGTCGGCGTCTTCCTCACCCTACGCCGCATGAGCCTGATGAGCGAGGCGATGAGCCACGCCATCCTGCCCGGCGCCGCGGCGGGCTTCCTGCTGGCCGGGCTGTCGCTGCCGGCGATGACGCTCGGCGGCCTCGCGGCAGGGCTCGCGGTGGCGTTCCTGGCCGGCGCCGTCTCGCGGGCGACCGAGCTGCGCGAGGATGCCAGCCTGGGTGCCCTCTACCTGCTGGCGCTCGCCGCCGGCGTGCTGATGATCTCGCTGCGCGGCACCTCGGTCGATCTCCTGCACATCCTGTTCGGCACGGTGCTGGCCCTCGACGACGCGGCGCTGCTGCTCCTCGGCACGATCGCGGCGGTCACGCTGCTCGGGCTCGCCGCCGCCTACCGGCCCCTCGTGCTCGAATGCGTCGATCCGCTCTTCCTGCGCTCGGTGAGCCGGGCGAGCGCGCCGGTCCACTACGCCTTCCTGGGCCTCGTCGTGCTCAACCTCGTCGGCGGGTTCGCGGCGCTCGGCACGCTGCTCGCCGTCGGGCTGATGCTGCTGCCGGCCGTGAGCGCGCGGTTCTGGGCCGCCGATCTCTCCGGGCTGATCCCGGTCGCCATGAGCATCGGCCTCGCGGCGAGCTTCGCCGGCCTCCTGGTCTCCTATTACGGCGACCTGCCGAGCGGGCCCGCGATCGTGCTCACGGCGGGGGGCTTCTACGTCGCCTCGATGCTGCTCGGCCTCAGGGGCGGACTGCTCTGGCGGCTCCTGCCCGGCCGCCACCTCGAGGCCTGACGCCGACGGCGAAGGACGCTGACGCTTCGGGCCGTCGGTCCGAAATCCGACGGAGCGCGGAACCCGCGGTCATGAGCCGTGACCGTCGGCATGACGCGGCCGGTCCGGCGGCCTATTCGGCCGCCGGGCGCCCCGCGGCCGGCCGCTTCGTACCCAGGATCTCGTCGTAGAGCCGCAGCAGGTCGTCGCCCTGGTCGGCCGCACGGCGCAGCGGCGGGCCGGGCGGCGGCGGCGCCTGGAACCGCGCCGGATCCGCGTCGATCGCCCCCAGCACCTCCCGCAGCGGGCCCGGCGTCGAGACGTCGATCACGAACCCGTCCACCCCCGGCCGCACCTCCTCCCCCACCGCGCCCCGGTCGCTCGCCACGACCCACAGACCGAACGCCCGCGCCTCCCGCGACACGAGACCGAAGCTCTCCGGCCACAGCGACGGCACCAGCAGCACGTCAAGCTCCCCGTACAACCCCCCGATCTCCTCCTGCGCCACGGGGCCCACGATCCGCACCGGCGTCGTCCCCCACACCTCCTCGCTCGCGGAGCCCGGCTCCCGCGACAGGTCGACCAGCGTCAGGCCCAGGCACCGGAACGGCGTCGTGCGCAGCACCACCTCAAGCAGCGGCGCCCCCTTGTGCGCCTCCAGACCCCCCACGTGGCCCAGCCGCACCCGCGGACCCCGCCCCGCCCGCCGCGCCGGTACCCGCCCCAGCGACAGACCGTTCGGCACGCTCCGCACCTCCGGGAACCCCGCCGCCCGGTACAGGCCCGCGAAGCTCTCCGACACCGCCAGCACCCGGTCCGCCCCACACAGAAGCCGCCCCAGCCGCCGCCGCCGCAGGAGCTGCGCCCCCGCCCCGTGCGGCGCGTCCGAGGCCGCCTCCAGCAGGTCCGGCGAGGGACGCACCACCTGCCCGTCCCGGTCGAGCAGGAACTGGTGGTCCGAGATCCACCAGCCGTCGTGCACCGTCACCACGTGCCGCAGGCCCCGCGCCTGCGCCGCCTCCACCACCGACCCGCTCAGCCGCTGCACGCAGTGGAAGTGCACCAGGTCCGGGCACAGCCGGTCCAGGAACTCCCCGAACAGCGCCCCCAGCGCCGGGTTGAACGGGCGCCAGTCCATCCCGGGCTCCAGCGGCGTCGACAGCCGCAGCACCGGAACCCCCCGGTAGCCGTCCAGCCGCGCCCGGCCCGCCGGCTGCACCCCCTCGTCGCTCGCCGCCACCGCGAAGGCGTAGCGCTCCCCCGCCGCCGCCAGGAAGTGGTCGAGGTTGTCGCGCACCACCCGCGTCGCCCCGCCGATCGTCTGGGGCGGGAAGAACACGTTCACCAGCAGGATCCGCGGCCGCGCCGCCGCCACGGCGGGCGCCGCCGGCCGCGCCAGCACGGACGCCACCCGCCCCGCCCCCGCCGCCAGCCCGTAATCCCGCCGCGCCTTGCGCCGCGCCGCCAGGCCGATCCGCCGCCGCAGCCCGGCATCCCCCACCAGCCGCTCCAGCGCCGAGGCCCACTCCTCGGGCGTGTCGGCAAACAGCACGTCCTCGCCCTCGACCAGGATCTCCCGGTAGGTGCGCGTCCCGCTCACCACCGAGGGCACCCCGGCCACCGCCGCCTCCAGCCACTTGATCTCGCTCTTGGCGTCCGCCGCCGCGCCGGGGGCGAGCACCGCCAGGTTCACGTCGACCCCCGACAGGATCTCCCAGTAATCCTCCACCTGCGCGGTGAAGCCGAGGCGGCGGATCCGGTCCCGGTGGGCCGCGAAGGCGGGATCGAGGGTGAGGTGGCCGGCGATCAGCAGGCGCAGCTGCGGGTGGCGCTCCAGCAGGCGCAGCAGGGCCGGGCCGGCCAGGGCGTTGAAGTCGCGGTTATGCGCCTTGGTGCCCGAGCCGTAGAACAGCGTCACGGGCGCCTCCGGGCGGGCGGGGGCGGGGTCCGGCCGGTCGAGGAAGGGGGCGTTGCGCTGGTCGAGGCCGTTGCGCAGGACGTGGCAGCGGCCCGTGCGCAGGAGCGGGCGCATGGCCTCGGCGAGAGCCGGGGTGGAGGCGAGGCCCTCGTCGCACTGGGCGAGGGCGAAGCGGAACAGGGGCACGCCGAACTGCAGCCCGACGTAGTCCTCGGGGGAGATCTGGCCCTCGAAGCTGTCGAAGGGGTCGGGGTAGCAGCGCGCGTCGAAGATGAGGTCGTCGACGTCGTAGAAGGTGGGCAGGCCGAGGGCGCGGGCGTAGAGGATGCTGTGGAGGATGTCGGGGAAGGCGGGGAGGCGGTAGAAGAGGGCGGCGCGGGCGGTGTGCAGGGCCTGGCGGAAGGCCCGGGCCTGGTCGGGGGGGAAGACGCGGACGGTCCATCCGGCGTGCTCGAGCTGGCGGCGGCGCTGCTCGACGCGGTAGTGGACGCACTGGGGCAGGTCGAGGTTGGCCAGGATGGCGACGGTCGGCCGCGGCGAGGGGACGGGCGAGGGGACGGGCAAGGGGACGGGCAAGGGAGCGGCGAGGGGGAGGTCGGCGGCGAGCCGGTTCAGGGCCTCGTCCAGGAGGGCGTCGGCCTCGGCGCGGCGGCCCTGGCGGTACTCCGCGCGGGCGGCCTCGCAGGCGGCGTCGAAGGCCCGGCCGAGGATGCCGAGCCCCGCCTCGCGCCAGCGCGCATCCTTGATCCAGCGCGGCGACGACGCCCGGACCTGCGCGCAGGCGGCCGGCAGATCTCCGGTGGCGGCCAGGCACTCGGCGGCGTGGATGTGGCTCCAGAGGCTCGACCGCGGGTCGGCCGCGGCGGCCGCGTAATCGGCGGCCGCGGAAGCGAGGTCGCCCAGGGCCCGCGCGGCCTCGCCGCGGCCGTGCAGCCGGCGGGCGGTCGGGCCGCCGCGCGCGATCGCCTCGTCGTAGGCCCGGCGGGCGAGCGCGAAGCGCTGGCGCAGCAGGCAGCGCAGGCCCACCAGGGTGAGGAAGGCCGCGGCCTCCGGCCCCGTCACCACGTCCAGGCGGCCCTCCGGGAAGCCGTGGTCGAGCCAGTGCTCCAAGAGGTCGGTGCGGCTCATCGCGCCGCGGGGCAGGGACGCCCGATAGGTCTCCACCGCGAAGGCGGCCGGGAAGGCGCTCTCGCCGATCAGCAGGGCGATGCGGGCCGCCTCGTTCGGCGCGAAGTCCTGCTCGATGCCCTGCCGCAGCCAGTGCCGGTAGAGCGCCGCGTCGTCGGCCGCTCCCTCCGCCCGGTAGGTCGCCCGGTAGAAGGCCGGATCGAAGATCGCGTCGGTGCGGATCGGGGCGAGGCGGTCGATGCCCTGCTCGACGAAGAGGCGGATGCCCTCCGCCCGGGTCCGCGGCGGCGCGGGGAGCCAGTCGGCGTTCAGGTGGATGAACTGGGCAAGGTCGAAGCGCCGCAGCCAGCGGCCCGGCGCCAGGCCGTGCGCGGCGAGGAAGCCCGTGAACAGCGCCAAGCCCTCGCGCGGCTCGGCCCCGGCGAGCCGCGCGAAGGTCTCGGCCTCCGCCGCGATGTCGAGGGCGTAGAGCCGCTTCTCCTCACGCCCGTGCTTGAGGAAATGCGCGGTGAACTGCCAGTCCCGCGTGAAGCGCCGGGCGAGGTCGGGATTCAGGTCGCCGTAGAGGCCGGGGTTGAAATCCTCCGGCAGCGCGCCGTGGCGCGCCGTCAGGTCCGCCAGGTAGGCGTCGCGCGTCGGGAAGCGGCCCTCGGCGCGGCCGTGCCGGACGTAGTGCTCCCGGAGGGCGTGCCGGTTCAGGCCGGAGAGGTCCGGATAGAGCTGCGCGTAGAAGTCGGGGTCGAAGGCGTCCCTCCCGAACCGCCAGGACACCGACCGGATCTTCCGGCCGAGCTTGGCGAGGAGCTTGATCCGGCGCTTCGGCACGTGGCTGACCCCTGCGAGGACGTCCGTGGGGCCGGCGCGGGTGAGGCGCCGGCGCATCATCCACGGCCGCGGATGTCGGTCGGACGCAGAAAATGCGCTAAGAAAACAAAGATCTAGCGCGAAACCCGGTCGACCCGGAACGGACGTCGCTCTAGCACGGCGGAAGGGGCGGCGGCAACGCCGGGCCGGCTCGGTCCGCTCAGGGCTCGCCGAGCGCCGCCCGCGTGGCCGCGTCCGGGCCGAGCTCCTCCGGCCCTTCGAGGCCGAGCGCCTCGGCGAGCCGCTCCCGCGCCCGGCTCACCCGGCTCTTCATCGTCCCGACCGCCACGCCGCAGATGGCGGCCGCCTCCTCGTAGGTGAAGCTCTGGGCGCCCACCAGGACCAGGGCCTCCCGCTGCTGCGGCGGCAGGGCGGCGAGGGCGGCCCGGAACGCGCCGAACTCCAGATGCGCCTCCTGGGCCGGCAGCACCGAGAGCCGCGCCGCCCGCGCCCCGTCCACGTCCTCGACCTCGCGCCGCCGCTTGCGCTGCTCCGAGTAGAAGACGTTGCGCAGGATCGTGAACAGCCACGCCGTTAGGTTGGTGCCGCGCGCGAAGGTGTGGGCCTTGGTCCAGGCCCGCACCAGCGTCTCCTGCACGAGGTCGTCGCTGCGGTCGAGGTCGTGCGTGAGGGAGTAGGCGAAGGCGCGCAGGGCCGGGATGGCCCCGAGCAGGAGCCCGCGCATCTCGGGGTCGACGCCGGTCATCGGGCTTCCTCCTCCGCACCGCTCCCCGGTCCCGCCGCGGCCGCGGCGCGCGGCAGCGGGATCCCCGAGGGACGGGCCGGGGATCCTCACCCGGCCGACCCCGTCCCCTCGCCGCTTCCCTCGTGTTCCGTCATGAATGCGTCGATGGCCGCATTCGGTCTCCGATGCCGCACTAAAGACCCCGGCTTTAATGAGATCTGAAAAAGATATTCAGCCAATCTTAATCGAGAAACTTTGCCTTTAGCTTCGCCGTCGAGGAGGATTTCTGCCGGCGGACGGGCGCGCGAGCGAGGCGTCGGAGCCGCGCGCGCCGCGGCGGGCTCGGACGAGGCAGAGACGCCGCGGCGCTGTGGCGCGGATGCGCTTGCCCGGGCCGGTCCCCCTCCTAACCTTAGGACCCGACCTGCAATCGGGGATTCTCTCTTGGTTTCGTCGCTTCGTGCCTCGGCCGCCCTCGCGGCCTTCCTCACCTTCACGATCACGCCGGCCCTCGCGCAGCGCGACGATCCGGGCCTGCAGATGAACTGCGCGAGCGATTACTTCCGGCTCTGCGCGGGGGCCGACCCGGACAGTCCCGAGGTCGAGCGCTGCTTCGAGCGCAACCGCGGACGCCTGTCGGCCCAGTGCCGGGCCGCGATCACCGCCTTCGACAAGGGGGAACCGACGAGCGCGATCCGGCGGCAATAGGGGCGGAGCCGGGCGGCGCCCGCCGGCCCGCCGCTCAGCCGGCCCGGTCGAGCCGCAGGATCCGGCAGGGCTCGCCCGCCTTCGCGGCGGGGGCGTGGGGCGGGCGCACCAGCAGCGCCTCCGCGGTGGCCAGCACCGAGAGCATCGAGGAATCCTGGCGCGGCGCCGGGTGGACGCGGGGCAGCCCGTCGCCGCCCGGTTCGAGCCGCGCCCGCATGTAGTCCTGCCGGGCGTCGTTCTCCGGCAGGTCGCGGCCGAGGATCGCCGGCTCGCTGCGGTCGGCCCCCGCCTCGGGATCGCCGAGGAGCGCCCGGACCAGGGGGCGCACGAAGACGAGGCCGCAGACCACCGACGAGACCGGGTTGCCGGGCAGGCCGAGCACCGCCATCGGGCCGAGCCGCCCGTGCATCAGCGGCTTGCCGGGCCGGATCGCCACCCGCCAGAAGCCGAGCGCGAGGCCCTGGCGCACCAGCGCCGACTGGACGAGGTCGTGGTCGCCGACCGAGGCGCCCCCGAGGGTGACGAGGAGGTCGGCCCGCTCCTCCCGGGCGCGGCCGATCGCGGCTTCGAGGTCGGCGAAGCGGTCGCCCGCGATGCCGAGATCGACCGCCTCCGCCCCGGCCTCCTCGGCCATCGCCGCGAGCGCGAGGCCGTTCGAGGCGACGATCTGGTCCCAGGCGGCGGGCTCGCCGGGCCGCACCAGCTCGTCGCCCGTCGCCAGGATCGCCACCCGCGGGCGGCGGCGCAGGCGCAGCGTCGGGTGTCCGCCCGCGGCGGCGAGCGCGAGGCGCTGCCCGTCGAGGCGGGTGCCGGCGGGCAGGAGCAGGTCGCCCTGCCGGAAGTCGAGGCCGCTGCCGCGCAGGTGCCGCCCCGGCGGGTTCGCGACGAGGAGGCGCACGCTCTCGCCCCGCGCCTCCGCATCCTCCTGGATGACGACCGTGTCGGCGCCCTCCGGCATCGGCGCGCCGGTGAGGATGCGCACCGCCTCGCCGGGGCCGACCGGACCGCGCAGGCCTTGCCCGGCGGCGCTGGTGCCGATGAGCCGGAGCGTGACCGGCGCCCCGGCGAGGTCGGCGCTGCGCACGGCGTAGCCGTCCATGGCCGAGGTGACGAAGGGCGGCTGCGTGCGCAGGGCCCGCACCTCCTCGGCGAGGGTGCGGCCGGCGGCCCGCCCGATCGGCACCGTCTCGGCCGCGACCGGGGCGGCGCCGGCGAGGATGCGCGCGAGCGCCTCCGCGACGGGCAGGAGCGCGCTCACGCGGGATCCGCCGCGTAGGAGCCCGAGCGGCCGCCGCTCTTCTCGAGGAGCCGGATCCCCTCGATCCGCATGCCCCGGTCGGCGGCCTTGACCATGTCGTAGACGGTGAGGCAGGCGACCGAGACGGCGGTGAGCGCCTCCATCTCGACCCCGGTCGGCCCCTGGACCCTCACCTCGGCGGTGATGCGGATGCCGGGCAGGGCCGCGTCGGGCTCGCACTCGACCCGCACCTTGGACAGCAGGAGCGGGTGGCAAAGGGGGATGAGGTCGTGGGTGCGCTTGGCCGCCATGATCCCGGCGAGCCGGGCGGTGCCGAGCACGTCGCCCTTCTTGGCATCGCCCTCGCGGATGAGGCGCAGGGTCTCGGGCCGCATCACGATCGCGCCCTCCGCCCGGGCGGTGCGGGCCGTCGCGGCCTTGTCGGAGACGTCCACCATGTTGGCAGCGCCGGTCGCGTCGAGGTGGGTCAGGCTCGCCATGGGGTACCGCTCCGTGGATCGACCGCGTGCCGTCGGAGAGATGGGGCGCGGCGCCGGCCGAGGGAGGGCCGGATCGGCCGCGGGCCGATCGGCGCGACGGTCACGAACCCGCCGGCTCCCCGAACAGCAGCCGCCGCGTCGCCGCCGTCACGTCCGCCTCGCGCATCAGGCTCTCGCCGACCAGGAGGGTGCGGATGCCCGCCCGGGCGAGCCGCTGCGCGTCGGCATGGCCGGCGATGCCGCTCTCGCCCACCACGATGCGGTCCTCCGGCACCAGGGGCCGCAGGGCGAGCGCGGTCTCCAGCGAGACCTCGAAGGTGCGCAGGTCGCGGTTGTTGATGCCGATCATCCGGGTCCCGAGGGGGAGCGCCCGCTCCAGCTCGGCGCGGTCGTGCACCTCGACCAGCACGTCCATGCCGAGGTCGTGGGCCGTCGCGACGAGCGCGGCCGCCTCCTCGTCGTCGAGGCTCGCCATGATGACCAGGATGCAATCCGCCCCCCAGGCCCGGGCCTCCACCACCTGGTAGGGCTCGAACAGGAAGTCCTTGCGCAGGACCGGCAGCGGGCAGGCCTGCCGGGCCGCCGTCAGGTATTCGGGCCGGCCCTTGAAGGAGGGCTCGTCGGTGAGGACCGACAGGCAGGTGGCCCCGCCCTCCGCGTAGGCGCGGGCCAGCGCCGGCGGGTCGAAATCCGCGCGGATCAGCCCCCTGGAGGGGGAGGCCTTCTTGATCTCGGCGATGAGGGCGGGGCGGCCCGCCGCGAGATCGGCCCGGATCGCCTCCGCGAAGCCGCGGGGCGGGTCGGCCTTCTCGGCGCGGCGCTCCAGCTCGGCGAGGGGCACGCGCAGCTTCGCCTCGGCGATCTCGCGGCGCTTGTAGGCCTCGATATGGGCCAGCACGTCCGGGCGGGCGGCGGAGGCCGGCCGGTCGGCGGGCGCAGGGCTCTTCGGCTCGAACACGGGCAACCCCCTCTTGACCGGTCAGGCGTTGGAGACGGCGACGAGGCGCGCCAGCACGGCGCGGGCCGCCCCGGTCTCGATCGCCTGGGCGGCCCGCGCCACGCCCTCGCCGAGGCCCGCGCAGGCGCCCGCCACCACCAGGGCCGCGCCCGCGTTGAGCACCGCGATGTCGCGATAGGGGGTGCGCGCCCCGTCGAGCACGGCCCGCAGCGCCGCCGCGTTGTGCTCCGGATCCGCCCCGCGCAGGTCCTCCGGGCTCGCCAGCGCCAGGCCGACCTCGCGCGGGTCGATGGTGAAGTGGCGGATCGCGCCGTCCTCCAGGGCCACGACGGCGGTCGGGCCCGTGGTGGTGATCTCGTCGAGCCCGTCCGAGCCGTGCACGGTCCAGACCCGGCGGCTGCCGAGATCGGCGAGCACCCGGGTCAGGGGCTCGGCCAGCGAGCCCGCGTAGACGCCGAGCAGCTGGCCCGCCACGCCGGCCGGGTTGCACAGCGGCCCGAGCAGGTTGAACAGGGTGCGGGTGCCGAGTTCGACCCGCACCGGCGCCACGTGCCGCATCGAGGCGTGGTGGGCCTGGGCGAACATGAAGCAGAGGCCCGCCTCCTCCAGGCAACGCGCCAGCCCCTCCGGATCGAGCCCGAGCCTGACGCCGAGCGCCGCCAGCACGTCGGCCGCCCCGGAGCGCGACGAGGCGGCGCGGTTGCCGTGCTTGGCCACCGGCACGCCGCAGGCGGCGGTGAGGATGGAGGCCAGCGTCGAGACGTTGTAGCTGCCCGAATGGTCGCCGCCGGTGCCGACGATGTCGATGGCGCCCGCGGGCGCGACCACCCGCACCATGCGCTCGCGCAGGGCGCCCGCCGCGCCCACGATCTCGTCCTGCGCCTCGCCGCGCACCCGCAGGGCCATCAGGAAGGCGCCCGCCTGGGCGTGGGTCACCTCGCCGGAGAGCAGGTGGTCGAAGGCGGTGCGGGCCTCCTCGCGCGTGAGCGCCGCACCCGTGGCGACCTTCGCCAGGTAGGGCTTGAACGAATCCATGACGGGCCTTGATGTCTCGGCGCGGCTTTCCTGTCGGGGCGTCAATGCACCGCGGCGGCGCGCTTGTCACCCCGCCGGGCGGCGTTCCAGGCCGCGGCGAGATCGAGGAAGTTCCGCACCATGCGCGCCCCGTGCTGGGACAGGATGCTCTCGGGGTGGAACTGCACGCCGTGGACCGGCCGGCTCGCATGTTCGAGCGCCATGATGAGCCCGTCCGCCTCCGCCGTGACCACGAGGTCCGGCGGGCAGCTCGCCCGCGCGACGATGAGCGAGTGGTAGCGGGTGGCCGCGAAGGGGCCGTTGATGCCGCGGAAGAGCCCGGTGGCGCGGTGCTCCACCGTCGAGACCTTGCCGTGCATCGGCGCGGGCGCGCGGACCACCTCGCCCCCGAAGGCCTGACCGATCGCCTGGAGGCCGAGGCAGACGCCGAAGAGCGGGATCTCGTCGCTGAGCTCCCGCACCACGTCGAGGCAGATGCCGGCCTCGCTCGGCGTGCAGGGTCCGGGCGACAGCACCAGGGCGTCCGGGGCGCGGGCGCGGATCTCCGGCACGGTGATCTCGTCGTTGCGCAGGACCGTGATGCCCGAGACCAGCGGCCCGATCAGGTGCACGAGGTTCCAGGTGAAGGAGTCGTAATTGTCGATGACGAGGATGTCGGCCATGGCTCGCGCTCGCGGTCCGGGCCGGTTTGGGCGGTGGGCCGGGCGCGGTCAAGGGGCAGCCGGGGGCCGCGATGCCGCGAAGCGGGCGGGCCGGCGCGCGAGGGGGCCGGTTTCAGAAATTGTCGTGAACCGTCGCAATGAGCCGGAACTTGTTTCCACCTATGTCGAAGATGTGGAATTTTCCGAGGCGGTCAACGGCGTTGAAGCTGCGTTTCAGGTCGGCAAAGGTGCCGAAATCGCCGGCCTCGATGATCCTGCGCCATGCCTGCAGCGGAGCGCCGGCACCCGGGTGACGGGCCGCGAACGCGACCAGGGCCTTGTTCGACACGACGCGCATGGGTCCCGACGTCTCGCCCTGGGATGACCGGCATTCGGTTCACTGCCCCCGCCGCGCCTGGGCGGCGAAGCGCACGGCCTCCTCGGCGGCCCGGAACTGGGCCTTCGCCTTGTTGACGCATTCCTGCTGCTCGGAGGCCGGATCGGAATCGTGCACGATCCCGGCGCCCGCCTGGACGTGCATGCGGCCGTCCTTCACCACGGCCGTGCGCAGGACGATGCAGGTGTCCATCTGCCCGTCCGCGCCGAAATAGCCGATGCAGCCCGCGTAGGGACCGCGCTTCTCGCGCTCCAGCTCGTCGATGATCTGCATCGCCCGCACCTTCGGGGCGCCCGAGACGGTGCCGGCCGGGAAACCCGCCACCAGGGCGCCGAGCGCGTCGTGGCGCGGGTCGAGCCGGCCCTCCACGTTCGAGACGATGTGCATCACCTGGCTGTAATATTCCAGGAAGAACGACTCGGTGACCGACACGCTGCCGATCTCGGCCACCCGCCCGACGTCGTTGCGGCCGAGATCGAGGAGCATCAGGTGCTCGGCCCGCTCCTTGGGGTCGGCCAGGAGGTCCTCGGCGAGCGCCCGATCCTCCTCGGGCGTGGCGCCGCGGCGGCGGGTGCCGGCGATCGGGCGGATCGTGACCTTGCCGTCGCGCACCCGCACCAGGATCTCGGGCGAGGAGCAGACGATCTGGAAGGCGCCGAAATCGAGGTAGCACAGGAAGGGGGCCGGGTTCACCCGGCGCAGCGCGCGGTAGAGCGCGAAGGCCGGCAGCGCGAAGGGCGCCTCGAAGCGCTGCGAGAGCACGACCTGGAAGATGTCCCCGGCCGCGATGTACTCCTTGGCCCGCGCCACCATGGCGTGGAACGCCTCCGGCGCGGTGTTCGAGACCGGGGAGGGGGCCGGGATCTCGGCCGGGTTGGCGCGGGCCTCGACGGGGAGCGGCCCTTCGAGCGCCTCGGCGACCGCCTCCAGCCGGGCGAGGGCGGCCTCGCAGGCGGCGCGGGGCGCGACGCCCGCCGCGGGGCGGACCGGGGTGACCACCGCGATCTCGTCGCGCACGGCGTCGAACACCACCATCACGGTCGGGCGGACCAGGATGGCGTCCGGCACGCCGATCGGGTCGGGCTTCGGCGGGGCGAGCCGCTCCATCTCCCGCACCATGTCGTAGCCGAGATAGCCGAACAGGCCCGCGGCCATCGGCGGCAGGGCGGGGTCCCGCGGCAGGGCGGACTCGGCGATGAGGGCGCGCAGGCTCTCGAGCGGCGGGCGGTCGTCGGGGACGAAGCGGTCGAGGGCGGGCGCGTCGGCCCGCTCGGCCCGGCCGCCGCCGCAGCGCCAGACGAGGTCGGGGTCGAGGCCGATCATCGAGTAGCGCCCGCGCACGGCGCCGCCCTCGACGGATTCGAGCAGGAAGGCCGCGCCCTCGCGCCCCGCCCTCAGCTTGAGGAAGGCCGCGACCGGGGTCTCCAGGTCGCCGACGAGCGTGGCGCGCAGGAGCACGGGCGTGCCGGCCGCGAGGGCGGCTTGCGCGGCGTCGAGCGGGGGCGTGACGAGCATGGGTCGAGCCGGGGAAGGGGCTGAGGGCGCCGGGCCCTGCGCCGGAGGTTCGGGGCCTGAGCCCGCGGGATCAGTATTCTCCGCCGATCGCGCGCCGGAACGCGGCCTCGTTCACCGAGACGCCGGCCTGCCTCTGGGCGTCGGCGATGTACTCGGCGAGGACGTCGTCGGCCAGCGCCTGGCGGTACTGCTGCTCGACGCCGCCCTGCGGCCCCGACGGGAGCGGCGGCACGGTGGCGGAGGTGACCTTGAAGGCGGCCCTGACCTTGTCCCCGGCGCTGGCCGAGCCGGTCTTGCCGACCGCGGTCGCGAAGATGCGCCCGACGCTCTCCGGGGTGAGGCCGTCCTTGGCCCGGCCGCGGGCGAGGTCGCTCGCATGCCGCGCCTCCACCCCGTAGGCGGCGGCCACGGCCTCGATCGTCTCGCCCTTGTCGAGCCGCTCGGCCGCCTCGCGGGCCTTGGCGGCGAGGCGCTTCTCGACCTCATCGGCCTTCCACTGGGCGGCGACCTGGTCGCGCACCTCGTCGAGGGGGCGGTCATGGGCGGGGTCGATCCGGGTGACGTCGTACCAGAGATAGCCCCCGGCGCGGGTGCGCAGGGCCTCGCTGTCGGCGCCCATCTCGGAGCGGAAGATCGCGGGCAGCACGGCGTCCTTGTCGGGCAGGCCCTCGACGGGCTGGCCCTTCGGGTCGCGCCCCTGCGCGTCCGTCGCCGGGACGGTGACCAGGGGCAGGTCGCGCTCGCGGGCGATCTCGGTCAGGGGCTTGGCCCCGGCCCGCTGGTCCTCGATGGCGTCGTGCACCTTCTCCAGGCCGTCCCGGGCGCGCTCGCGGGCGATCTCGGTGCGGATCTGGTCGGCCACCTCCTCGAAGGGCTTGATGCTGCCGGGCTCGATCGCGGTCACGCGCAGCAGCACGGTGCCGAAGCGCCCCTTGACCGGCTCGCTCACCGTGCCCTGCGGCAGGGCGAAGGCGGCGTCGGCCACGGCCGGGTCGAACAGCTCCGCGCGGGTGAAGGTGCCGAGATCGAGGCTCTTGGGGTCGAGGCCGCGCTCGCCCGCGATCGACTCGAAGGGCGCCTCGCCGTCGCGGATGCGCTTGAGCGCCGCGGCGGCGTCCGCCTCGTTGGGGAAGACGATCTGCTGGATCGTGCGCTTCTCCGGCGTGCCGTAGCGGCCCCTGTCGGCGTCGTAGCGGGCGCGCGCCTCCTCCGCCGTCACGGCATCGGGCTTGGCGAGGGTGGTCGGGTCGAGGACCAGGATGGTCACGCCCCGGATCTCCGGGGCCCGGAAGCCGCCCTTGTGCTCCTCGTAATAGGTCCTCGCCTCCTCCTCGGTGGGCGCCGGGATCTCGCCCGCCGCGCTCTCGGGCAGCAGGATGAAGGCGGCGGAGCGCCGCTCGGTGGTGTAGCGGTGGATCGCGTCGCGCACCGCGAGCGGCACCGTCAGGTCGGCGGTGAGCGATTCGGCGAGCTGGAGGCGGGCCGCGACGGCGCGCTGCTCCTGCACGAAGGCCGCCTCGCTGAGGCCGGCCTGCCGCAGGGTGTCGTTGAAGACGCCGATGTCGAAGGCGCCGTTCGCCCCCTTGAAGGCCGGCTCCTCCTTGATGAGGCGGATCACCGCGTCGTCGCCGACGCGCAGCCCGAGCTCGCGGGTCTTCTGGTCGAGGGTCGCCTCGGTGACGAGGGCGCTCAGCACCTCGCGGTCGAGGCCGAGCGCCCGGGCCTGGTCCGGGGTGATCGGCCGGCGGGCCTGCCGGGCGAGGCGCTGGATCTGGTTCTGGTAGGCGCTGCGCACGGCCTCGGCCGAGATCTTGGTGCTCCCCACCGTGGCGACCGCGGCGGTGCCGCCGCCCCGGAAGATGTCGCCGATGCCGAAGATCGCGAGGCCCGCAATCAGGAGGCCGAACACGACCGTGATGACGATCTTGCCGAGCCAGCTCTCGCTGGCGGCGCGGAACCCCTGAAGCATCGACGTCCTCGACGAGCCGGCGGCCGCTTGCGCGCGGGCGCCTCTTATCCGAAGGGCACGCGATAGCCGATCCGCGCCACGGCGGAAAGGCCGGGCGCCGTCGCGGTTTGCGCACGCTGAGGGTGTCTGTTACCGGCTACGCACGGGATCGGAGGGACGGCATGGCAGGCGAGCGACCGCGTCCGCTTGTGGCGGGGAACTGGAAGATGAACGGCACCCGGGCCTCGCGCGCGGTCCTGGAGGCGGTGATCGCCGGGCTGTCGCCGGCGCTGGCCTCGCGCGCCGACGTGCTGGTCTGCCCGCCCGCGACGCTGATCGGCGCCTTCGCGGAGGCGGCGGCGGGCTCGCCCGTGCGGATCGGCGGCCAGGACGTGCACGCGGCGGCGAGCGGCGCCCATACGGGCTGCATCTCGGCCGAGATGCTGGCGGATCTCGGCGCCAGCCACGTGATCGTGGGCCATTCGGAGCGGCGCGCCGACCAGCACGAGACGGATGCCGAGGTGCGCGCCAAGGCGCTCGGCGCCCACCGGGCGGGGCTCGTGGCGATCATCTGCGTCGGCGAGACCCGGGCGGAGCGCGAGGCCGGCCGCACCCTCGAGGTGGTGCGCGGCCAGCTCGCCGGCTCGCTGCCGGAGGGCGCGCGGGCCGCCGACACGGTGATCGCCTACGAGCCGGTCTGGGCGATCGGCACCGGGCTCACGCCCACCCCTGCCGACGTGGCGCAGGTGCACGGGCTGATCCGCCGCGACCTCACGGAGCGGCTCGGGGCCGAGGGGCAGGGGCTGCGCATCCTCTACGGCGGCTCGGTGAAGCCGTCGAACGCCGCCGAGCTGATGGCGGTGCCGAACGTCGACGGAGCGCTGGTGGGCGGCGCCAGCCTCAAGGCGGAGGATTTCCTGGGGATCGCGGCGGCCTACGCCTGAGCGGGACGGGTCGGCGCCGCGGCAGGGCATCCCGCCCCACGACACCGCGCCGCGCTTGGCCTGCCGGGCGTTCTCGTGTACGGACCCCCCGAATTCGAGGCCCGGGCGCCCTGGCGGCGCGCCGGCCATAGGCACGTTGGCGCTCCCTCGGCGGTGCCGCCCCTGGAAACCCGATGCAGACCGTCCTGATCGTCGTCCACCTGATCATCGTGCTCGCGCTGATCGCCGTCGTGCTGCTGCAGCGCTCCGAGGGCGGTCTCGGCCTCGGCGGCGGGGGCAGCGGCACGCAGGGGTTCCTCACCGGCCGCGGCCAGGCCAACGCGCTCACCCGCGCCACCGCGATCCTGGCGGCCCTGTTCTTCACCACCAGCATGGTGCTGGCGATCCTGTCGCACCGCACCGCCGCGCCGCGCTCGATCTTCGAGGGCGCCGGCCAGACCCGCGCCCCGGCGGGGCAGCCGGCGGCCCCGCCCTCGGGCAACCTCCTCGACCAGCTGCGCCAGCAGCAGGGCGACGCGCCCGCGGCCCCGGCCGCCCCGGCGCCCGCCGCGCCCGCGGCCCCGGCCGCGCCCGCCGCCCCGGCGGCGCCCCAGTCGCGCTGAGCCGGACGGAGTCCCCGCTTCGCCGAGACGAGCGGCGGGCCCCGCGCCCGCCCCGATCCCGCACGTGGATCCGGCCGGCCCCGCCGCCCGGATCCGGTCCCGTTTGAGCCCCGGCGGTTGGCGTTTCGGCCCCGCCGTTGTATGGAGCAGGCCCCATGACGCGGTTCGTCTTCATCACCGGCGGCGTGGTGTCCTCCCTCGGCAAGGGCCTCGCTTCGGCGGCCCTCGCGGCCCTCCTGCAGGAGCGCGGCTACAAGGTCCGCCTGCGCAAGCTCGACCCCTACCTCAACGTCGATCCGGGCACGATGAGCCCGACCCAGCACGGCGAGGTCTTCGTCACCGACGACGGCGCCGAGACCGACCTCGACCTCGGCCATTACGAGCGCTTCACCGGCGTGCCGGCGACCCGGGCCGACAACATCACCACCGGCCGCATCTACCTCGACATCATCACCAAGGAGCGGCGCGGCGACTATCTCGGCGCCACGATCCAGGTGATCCCGCACGTCACCAACGCCATCAAGGAATTCGTCCTCGACGGGAACGAGGCCTACGATTTCGTGCTGGTGGAGATCGGCGGCACGGTCGGCGACATCGAGGGCCTGCCGTTCTTCGAGGCGATCCGCCAGCTCGGCCAGGAGCTGCCGCGCGGCCAGTGCGCCTACATCCACCTGACCCTGCTGCCCTACATTCCCTCGGCGGGCGAGCTGAAGACCAAGCCGACCCAGCACTCGGTGGCGGAGCTGCGCTCGATCGGCATCCAGCCCGACATCCTGCTCTGCCGCTGCGACCGGCCGATCCCGCGCGAGGAGCGCCGCAAGCTCGCCCAGTTCTGCAACGTGCGCGAATCGGCGGTGATCGAGGCCCGGGACGTCGAGTCGATCTACGACGTGCCGCTCTCCTACGGCGAGGAGGGGCTCGACCGCGAGGTGCTGGCCCTGTTCGGCATCGAGGCCGCGAACGCGCCCAAGCTCGCGCGCTGGCGCACCATCTCGGAGCGGGTGAAGAACCCCGAGGGCGAGGTCTCGATCGCCATCGTGGGCAAGTACACGGGCCTCAAGGACGCCTACAAGTCGCTGATCGAGGCGCTCACCCACGGCGGCATCGCCAACCGGGTCAAGGTCAACCTGGAATGGATCGAGGCCGAGATCTTCGAGCGGGAGGATCCGGCGCCGTTCCTGGAGGGACTGAACGGCATCCTGGTGCCGGGCGGCTTCGGCCAGCGCGGCGCCGAGGGCAAGATCCGCGCGGCCCGCTACGCCCGCGAGAAGAAGATCCCGTATTTCGGCATCTGCTTCGGCATGCAGATGGCGGTCGTCGAGGCGGCGCGCTCCCTCGCCGGGATCGAGGCGGCGAACTCGACCGAGTTCGGCCCGACCCCCGAGCCGGTGGTGGGCCTGCTCACCGAGTGGATGCGCGGCAACGAGCTGGAGAAGCGCGCGGCCGAGGGCGATCTCGGCGGCACGATGCGGCTCGGCGCCTACACGGCGGCGCTCGCCCCGGATTCGCGCATCGCGCGGATCTACGGCGACACGGTCATCCAGGAGCGCCACCGCCACCGCTACGAGGTCAACATGGCCTATCGCGAGCGGCTGGAGGCGAAGGGGATGCGCTTCTCCGGCACCTCGCCGGACGGGCTCCTGCCGGAGACCGTCGAGGTCGAGGGCCATCCCTGGTTCATCGGGGTGCAGTTCCACCCGGAGCTGAAGTCGCGGCCCTTCGAACCGCACCCGCTGTTCAAGTCCTTCATCGAGGCGGCGGTGGTGCAGAGCCGGCTGGTCTGATCCGGGATCCGGTCGATCCAAGCGGATCCCGGATCACGCGCCCGCGCGGCGCCTGAGCGAAAGCCCACATCCGCCGTCCCGAAGGGATCAAGCGGATGTGGCAAGAGGCCGCCGGCCGGTGTACCCAGTATCCCCGAGGTCGCAGGCGGCCGAGGGGAGCCGGGATGCTGGCGTCGATTTCCGGGCTGGGGGCCTTCCTGGCCTACGCGGCTGTGGCCGCCGGGCTGGTGGCGGCCTACCTCGTCGTCTACATGCTGGCGACGGCGCATGACGAGCTGGCGCTGATCCGCGCCGGGGTGACGGCGGCGGCGATCGCGCTCGGCGGCAGCCTCGTGGCCTTCACGCTGCCGCTCGCGGTCGCGATCTACAACGCGCAGGGCCTGCTCGACTGCGCGGTCTGGGGCCTCGTCGCGCTCATCGTGCAGATGGCGGTCTACTGGGTGGTCCGGCTCGTCCTGCCGGGCCTGTCGCGCCAGATCGCGGCGGGCGAGACCGCGCCCGCGACCTTCCTCGCCGCGGCCTCGCTCGCGGCGGGCATCGTCAACGCCGCCGCGATGACCTACTGAGATGCCGGACCTCAAGCGCTCCCAGGTCGTCTCGCTGGCCCTGCTGCTGGGCGCCGGCGCCACCGCCTACGGGCTCGCCCGCCGCGACCCGTCGCAGCGGGAGGAGGACACCCTCGTCTACCGGGACGTCGCGACCTGCCTGGGCCAGGGCCTGCGCAGCCGGGACGATTGCGAGGCCGCCGACCGCGAGGCCCGCGCCCTCTACCCGCGCGTGGCGCCCCGCTACGACACGAACGCGGCCTGCGAGGCGCATCACGGCTGCGGCGGCTGCACGGCCGGGGGCTTCGTGGCGACCGAGGCCGCGGGCCACTTCATCCCGCTGCTCTCGGGCTTCATGATCGGCCGCACGGCCGAGCAGGCCATCCCGGTCCAGCCCCTCTTCCGCCACGAGACGCGGCCCTGCGGCGGGGGCGGGGGCTTCGCGGGCAGCTACTGCACCAGCAGCGGCGGGCGGATCTGGACCTCGGGCAGCGGGTCGAGCAGCGCGCGGGTCTCCTCCGCGGTCGCCCGCACCGCCGCGACGACGCCCCGGGTGGTGGCGAGCGGGGGATTCGGCGGCACCGGCCGCGCGGTGGCCGGGGGGCACGGGGGAGGATCCGGCGGGGGAGGGGCCTGATGCGCCGCCTCGACCTCGGCGAGCGGCCGGATTGGCGCGACAGGGCCGCGGCGGCGGGCTTCGCCTTCCACACCTTCGCGGACGAGCCCTACTGGGACGAGAGCCACGCCTACGCCTTCACCCTCGACCAGATCGAGCGCGACATCGAGGCGCCGAGCGCGGAGCTCCACGCGCTCTGCCTCGACTTCGTCGCCCGCGCGGTCGCGGACGAGGCAATCCTCGCCTCCCTGGGCCTGCCCGAAGCGGCCTTCGACGCGGTGCGCGAGAGCTGGCGGCGGGGCGACCCCTCCCTCTACGGCCGCCTCGACCTCGCCTATGACGGCACCGGCCCGGCGAAGCTCCTGGAATACAACGCCGACACGCCGACCGCCCTCTACGAGACGGGCGTCTTCCAGTGGCTGTGGCTGGAGGATCTGCTGGCGCGGGGCCTGCTGCCGCCCGGCAGCGATCAATTCAACGCGGTCCACGAGCGGCTGATCGCCCGCTTCTCGGCGATCGGGGGGCCGGTCGCCTTCACCTGCATGCCCGACGCGCCCGAGGACCGCGGCACCGTCGCCTACCTGCAGGATTGCGCCCATCAGGCGGGGCTCGCCACCCGCTTCGTGCCCCTCGCCTCGGTGTCGCTGCGCGAGGACGGCGCCTTCTCGGACGGGCTCGGCGAGGCGCTCGGCACCCTGTTCAAGCTCTATCCCTGGGAATGGGCCTTCCGGGACGCCTTCGGGGCGGCGCTGCCGGGCACGCCGACCCGCTTCCTGGAGCCGCCCTGGAAGGCCGTGCTCTCGACGAAGGGCCTGCTGCCCCATCTCTGGCGCCTCGCGCCCGGCCACCCGAACCTGCTCCCGTGCTACTTCGAGGACGATCCCGCCAAGGCGTCCCTCGGCCGGACTTTCGTGAAGAAGCCGATCCTGTCGCGGGAGGGGGCGAACGTGCTGATGGTGCGCGACGGCGCCGTGCTGGCCCGCGAGGAGGGACCCTACGGGGCGGAGGGCCACGTCCGCCAGGCGCTGGTCGACCTGCCGGCCTTCGCGGGCGAGCGGGTGCTCGCCGGGAGCTGGATCATCGGCGAGGCGCCGTCGGGCCTGTGCCTGCGCGCGAGCCGCGACCTCATCACCGGCAACCGGGCGCGCTTCGTGCCGCACGTGATCGCGCCCTGACCCCGCCACGCCCGCACCCTATCTTGCCGGCGTGACCGAGATTCTCTTCTACCACATGCAGCGCCAGCCCCTCGAATCGGTGCTGCCGAACCTCCTGGAGAAATCCCTGGAGCGGCGCTGGCGCGTCGTCGTGCAGGCGGCGAGCGAGGAGCGGCTGGCCGCCCTCGACGACCACCTCTGGACCTTCTCGGAGGAGAGCTTCCTGCCCCACGGCACCGACCGCGAACCCGACGCCGGCACGCAGCCCGTCGTGCTCACCCTGCGCGACGCGAACCCGAACGGCGCCACGATCCGCTTCCTGGTCGAGGGCGCCGCCCTGCCCGCCGATGCGGGACGCTACGAGCGCATCTGCGTCCTGTTCGACGGCAGCGACCAGGAGGCGCTGCTCCTGGCCCGCGAGCAGTGGCGCGCCGCCAAGGAGGCCGGGCACAGCGTCGCCTACTGGCAGCAGGACGAGACCGGCCGCTGGCAGAAGAAGGCCTGATCCGGGATCCGCTCGATCGAAGCGGATCCCGGATCCCGCGCCCGCCCGGCGCGTGAGCGAAGCCCCGATCCGCCATCCCGAGGGGGTCTATCGGATCGGGTATGAGGACCGCCCCGGAGGACACCCGATGATCCGCATCCTGATGCTGCTCGCCGCGCTCGCCGCGGCAGCGCCCGGCCCCTCGCTCGCGCAGCAGCCGCGGCCGCAGGACCCGCGCGCGCAGGAATCGCGCGCGCCCGAGTCCCGCCCGTCCGAGTCCCGCCCGTCCGAGTCCCGCCCGCCCGAGGGGCGCAGGCTGCCCCCCGACGCGGTGACGCAGCACAGCCTCGCCCTCTCGGACGGGCGCAGCCTCGCCTTCACGGCCACGGCCGGCAGCCTCGCCCTCGTCGACGAGGCCGGCAAGCTCCAGGCCGAGATCGCCTTCACGGCCTTCACCCTGCCGGAGCGCCCGCGGGCGACGCGGCCCGTCACCTTCGCGCTCAACGGCGGTCCCGGCGCGGCCTCCGCCTATCTCAATCTCGGGGCGGTCGGCCCCTGGCGCCTGCCCCTCGACGGGCCGAGCATCAGCCCCTCGGCGGCGCCGGTGCCGCTGCCCAACGACGAGACCTGGCTCGACTTCACCGACCTCGTCTTCCTCGATCCGGTCGGCACCGGCTACAGCCGGGCGGCCGGGGACGACGCCAAGCGCTACTTCTCGGTCGATGCGGACGCCTCGGTCCTCGCCGCGGCGATCGCCCGCTGGCTGCGCACCAACGACCGCCTGACCTCGCCGAAATTCTACCTCGGGGAGAGCTACGGCGGCTTCCGCGGCCCGCTCATCGCCCGCAAGCTCCAGGACGACGTCGGGGTCGGCCTCTCGGGCCTCGTTCTGCTCTCGCCCGTGCTCGATTTCGGCTGGCTTCAGCCGCCGCGGCACAATCCCCTCGGCGACGTCACCCGGCTGCCCTCCCTGGCCGCCGCCGCCATCGAGCGCCGCGGCGGCAGCCCGGACCCGGGGGCGCTGGCGGAGGCCGAATCCTACGCCACCGGCGAGTACCTGAGCGACCTACTGCGCGGGCCGCGGGACGGCGCGGCGCGCGACCGGCTCGCCCGCCGGGTCGCGGCGCTCACCGGGCTCGACCCGGACCTGGTGCGGCGGCAGGCCGGGCGGATCTCGACCGGCAGCTACCAGCGCGAGAGCGGCCGGGCGGAGGGGCGCGTCGCCAGCGCCTACGACACCGGCGTCACCGGCTGGGACCCGGAGCCGAACGCGGCCCATGCGGGCTTCGAGGACCCGCTCCTCTCCGCCATGCAGGCGCCCCTCTCGAGCGCGATCGTCGACCTCACCGCCCGCACCCTGAACTGGCGGGTGACGAATCTGCGCTACGAGCTGCTCAGCACCGGCGTGAACCGCCAGTGGAACTGGGGCTCCGGCCGCACCCCGCCGGAGGTGGTGAGCGACCTCAGGCAGGCCCTCGCCCTCGACGGGTCGCTGCGGGTGCTGGTCGCGCACGGCTACACGGACCTCGTCACGCCCTACTTCGCCTCGCGGCTCATCCTCGACCAGATCCCCGCCTACGGTCCGGGCCAACGGCTCAGCTTGGCGGTTTTCCCGGGCGGCCACATGTTCTATTCCCGCCAGGCCTCGCGGGCGGCGCTCCGGGGCGAGGCGCTGCGCCTCTACGAGGCGGCGCTGGCGGCGCGGCAGGGAAGCGGCGAGGGACGATGACGAGGATCCGGGGACGAAGCCGCCGGGGACGGGGCCGGGCGCTGGCCGCGATCGGCGCGGCCCTGCTCTCTGGCTGCGGCGGCAACCCCGACCGGGCGGCCCCCGCGGCGGCGATCGCGCCGCCCGCCCCGCCCGCCTATGCGGGGCCGGTGCTGGCTCCGGACGGCACCTGCACGGGACCGGTGCCGGCGGGCGCCGCCGCGATCGCGCCGGGCATCGGCGAGTGCGAGCTGGTCCGGCTCAAGGGCGCGCCCCCGACCGACGTGCTCGTCGGCGAGAGCGGGCGGGGCCAGCGCGAGGTGCAGGTGCTCTACGCGGAGCCCGGCGGAAAGGAGCTGTATTTCTTCGTCAACAACCGGCTCGACCGAATCGTCAAGTGAGGAAGCGCACCGCGCCGGCCTG
This sequence comes from Methylobacterium sp. 4-46, assembly GCF_000019365.1. Lineage (GTDB taxonomy): Bacteria > Pseudomonadota > Alphaproteobacteria > Rhizobiales > Beijerinckiaceae > Methylobacterium. The sequence continues at coordinate 5,942,530 of NC_010511.1, forward strand.
CGGCGCGGGCTCCGGTCGCCCCGCCGGCCCGGGCGGGGCCGGACGCGGCGACGCGAGAGGGCGAGGACTGGACCGGCATGGCGCGCGACCCGAACGCAATCGACTTCTGGCGCGGCCTCGCCCTGATCACCATCTTCATCAACCACATCCCCGGCAACGTCTTCGAGAGCTTCACCTACTCGCAGTACGGGACCTCGGACGCGGCCGAGCTGTTCGTGTTCCTTGCGGGCTGGTCGATCGGGATCGCGATCCGGGGCCGCAGCGGCGCGCTGGAGCCGGCCGGCCGCACGCTGCTGCGCCTGCTCTCGCGCATGGTCGAGGTCTACCGGGCGCAGATCGTCATCACGGCCCTCGCCCTCGCCATGCTGGCGGCGGCGGCCCTCCTCCTCGACAACCCGCTCCTGCTCGAGTGGCACAATGCCGGGCCGGTCTTCACCGACCCGGTCCAGACCACCCTCGGCTGGGTCACCCTCCTGCACCAGCTCGGGTTCTTCAACATCCTGCCGCTCTACGTGGTGCTGCTCGGGCTCGCGCCGCTCTTCGTGCTCGCGGCGCGGCTGAGCCGGCCGCTGGCGCTCGCCGCCTCCCTCGCCCTCTACCTCGCGGCGCTGGTCTGGGAGATCAACCTGCCGTCCTGGCCGGGGGAGGGGCACTGGTTCTTCAACCCCCTGTGCTGGCAGCTGCTGCTGGTGCTCGGCTTCCTGGCCCACGAGTGGCGGCGCGAATCGGAGAGCTTCCAGGTCTGGCGCCGCCGCCTGCGCCCGCTCGGGATCGCGGTCGTGGTGATCGGGGCGGTGCTGGCGTGGTTCCACATCCGGCCCGACCCGCTCCTCGTGCCCGAGCCGCGGCTCCTCTTCACCTTCGACAAGTCCTACCAGCCGCCGGCCCGACTCATCCACTTCATCGGCGTGCTGCTGACCTTCCAGGGCGCATTCGAGTGGATCTACGCCCGGCTCCCCTGGCTCGGGCGCCAGCTCGCCGCCCTGGGCCGCAACTCCCTCGCGGTGTTCTCGGTCGGGTCGATCTGCAGCCTCGCGGCGCAACTCGTCAGGTTCTGGACCGGAGGCGGTTTCGCCGTCGATGTTCTTGTCGTAGGATCGGGGCTGTTTGTACTCGCGTTCACTGCATGGTTCGTGGAATGGCGCTCGCGCTCCCCTCGGTCGCCCGCATCGGCCTGACCTGCTGGTTCGGGCTCGTCGGGCTCGGCACGGCCGCCGCCCAGGCCCAGCAGCCCCCGCGGCCGGGATCGGCCGCGACCGTGGTGGCGCCCGGCCCCGACGTGCCGGACCCGAGCCTGTCGCCCGAGTGCCGGGTCCCCGGCTCCAAGCTCTACACCCTGGCCAAGCTCCGGGCCGTCAAGAAGGCCCTGCGGGAGCAGCGGGCGATCCACGTCCTCTCGCTCGGCTCGACCTCGGGCGGGCTCGGGGCCGTCACCTACCCGGTGAAGCTCGAATCGGCCCTGGAGCAATCCCTGCCGGACGTGACCGTCGACGTGGACAGCCGCGGCCTGCCGGGCGAGATCACCTACGGCGCCACCGAGCGGGTGCGCAACATCGTGGCGGAGATCGAGCCCGACCTCGTGGTCTGGCAGGTCGGCAGCAACGACGCGCTCGCCCGGGTCGACGTCGAGGCCTTCGCGTCCTCCCTGGCGGACACGATCGACTGGATCAAGTCGCACGACATCGACGTCGTGCTGGTGGATCCGCAATACACCGCGAGCTTGGCGCAGGACGACTACTACAACAGCTTCGTGCGCGCGATCCAGCGCGTGGCCGCCGAGAAGCAGGTGCCGCTCGTCCTGCGCTTCGAGGCGATGCGCTACCTCGCGCTGCACGCCAAGGGCGACGGGCTGCTCGGCAGCGGCTTCCGGCTCGCGGATCTCGGCCAGCGCTGCATGGCCGAGCACGTCACCCGGGCGATCACCGTCTCGCTGCTCCAGCCCGACGTGACCGGGACCACGCCCCCGCCCGCGGCCTCGGTCGCCGCCGGCAAGCCGAGCCCCTGAGCCGGGCGGCCCCGGGGCGCCGCCCGGGCTACTCCGCCGCCTCGAGCGCCGAGATCGCCGGCACCGGCACGCCGATGTCGCGCAGGAGCTGCGCGTCCGCGTCCGCGTCGGTATTGGCGGTGGTGAGCAGGCGCTCGCCGTAGAAGATCGAGTTCGCGCCCGCCAGGAAGCAGAGCACCTGCGCCTCCCGGGACAGCGCCCGGCGCCCGGCGCTGAGCCGCACCCGGGCGCGGGGCATCACGATGCGGGCGGTCGCGCACATCCGCACCATCTCGAAGGGATCGACCGGCGGGCGCTCGCCGAGCGGCGTCCCCGGCACCGCCGCGAGCGCGTTGATCGGCACGCTCTCCGGGTGCGGCGCGTGGTTGGCGAGCACCTGCAGCATCGCCACCCGGTCGGTCACGCCCTCGCCCATCCCGATGATGCCGCCGCAGCAGACGCCGATCCCGGCATCCCGCACCGCCTGGAGCGTCGCGAGCCGGTCCTCGTAGCTGCGGGTCGAGACGATCTTGTCGTAGTAGTCCGGGCCGGTATCGAGGTTGTGGTTGTAGGCGGTGAGCCCCGCCTCGGCGAGGCGCTCGGCCTGGGAGGGCGTCAGCATGCCGAGGGTGACGCAGGCCTCCATCCCGAGGCCGCGCACGCCCCGCACCATGGCGAGCACCGCGTCGAAATCCGGGCCGTCCTTCGGGCTGCGCCACGCCGCGCCCATGCAGAAGCGGGTGGCGCCCGCCGCCTTGGCCGCCGCGGCCTCGCGCAGCACGGCCTCGACCGGCATCAGGCGCTGGCGGGCGACGCCGGTCTCCTTGTGGTGGGCCGATTGCGAGCAGTAGCCGCAATCCTCCGGGCAGCCGCCGGTCTTGATCGAGAGCAGGCTCGCCCGCTGGATGTCCGAAGGGTCGTGATGCGCCCGGTGGACGAGGGAGGCCCGGTGCACGAGGTCGAGGAGCGGCATGTCGTGGATCGCCTGCACCTGCGCGACGGTCCAGTCGTGCCGGATGGCGGGGTCGGAGCGCTCGGTCGTCGTCATCGGGTCCCTCGCGTCGCGGGAGAAGCGGCCGCAGCCGCCGCACCCGGCCGCGCCTCCCCCGTCACTGATGTCTCGCGCGCCCCGTCGCCGCACCGGCATCCCCTTCGGGGAGCGTTCTCGCCCCGCATACCCCGATCCGCCGCGCTTGTCACAACCTCCATGGGGCGGAGCCGTTGTCAGCGCGCGGGCGCGGGCCCATCGTCGCCGCATGACGCTCCCGGTGCCCCTCTCCGCCGTCCGGTCCTTCGAGGCCGCCGCGCGGCGCCGCTCCTTCAAGGCCGCGGCGGCTGAACTGAACCTGACGGCGAGCGCGGTCAGCCACGCGATCCGCAAGATGGAGGAGGCGCTCGGCGTCGCGCTGTTCGAGCGGGCGGGGCAGGGGGTCTCGCTGACGCCGGCGGGCGAGGCCCTGCTGGAGCATGTCGGCCGCGCCTTCGAGGAACTGCACCGGGGCCTCGACCTCGTGGCGACGAGGGGGCCGCAGCTCCTGCGCCTGCACTGCGCCCCGAGCTTCGCCGCGCAGTGGCTGACGCCGCGCCTCGCCCGCTTCCTCGCCGACCATCCGGGCTTCGAGGTGCGCCTCGCCGCGGGCATGGACTACGCCCGCTTCACCACCGACGAGTTCGACGCCGACATCGTCTACGGCCCCCCGCGCGGGGAGGGGCTGGTGGTCGTCCCCCTCTGCACCGAGACGGTGATGCCCCTCTGCGACCCCGTCCGGGCGGCCCGCATCCGCGAGCCCGCCGACCTCCTCGGCGAGGTGCTGATCCAAAGCGACAACAAGCTCGTGCGCTGGCCGTTCTGGTTCGCCCGCAACGACCTGCCGGCGCCGCGGCCCCTCGGCGTGCGCTTCGACCGCAGCTTCCTGGCCATCGCGGCGGCGGCGGACGGGCTCGGCGTCGCCCTCGAATCGACCCTGCTCGCCGAGCGCGAGCTCGCGAGCGGGCGGCTCGTCGCCCCGCTCCGGGACCGCGCCCGGGACGTCACCTATGTGGGCCACCACCTCGTCTTCCCGGCCGCCACCCGGCGGCGCGCGCCGCTGCGCACCTTCGCGCGCTGGCTCGCGGCCGAGCTCGGCATCGATCGGGGATTCACCGAACTCGGCTGAGCCGCGCCCGCCCCGCATCCGACGCTGGTGTCGTCACCGCTGCCAGCTGCGCATCCGTCAGGCACCTGTCATCGGCAAATCGTTTCCGTCCCTCATCCAAATGGATGACGCTCCCGTATTTCATTCGAGGGCGGACACGAGGCAACCGCTGCCAATATGGCGCTGCGGCGACTGGACGCTTTACTTCGTTCGATTTCGGTGCCATCCCAATGAGCATTCCCACGGCCGGACCGCACCGTTGCGCGAGGCCGGGGACCGGGCGGGTGAGACGGTCGCCGAGCGCGACCGGAGCGCGGCGGGGACCGCGCCCGCTCACCCGCCGCCGATCCGCAGCCGCGACCACCACCGGTCCGCCCCGTCCCGCGGGGCCGGCCCCCTCCGGGCGGGATCGTGGCGGCGGACCTGATCGAGGGAGGACGCGCGGTGCAGACGCCCATCTTCCACCGTCATCGCGACGGCTCGTCCCACATCTCCCACTGCTACCCGGAGCGCGGCCCGGTGCCGGTTCGGCTCGCCTGGCAGCCGCCCTGCCCGGTCACCCCGGAGGAGCGCCGCGGGCGAACCGTCCTGAGCGTGTCCGGGTCGGCCCTCGCGCTCGCCACCGCCGCCTTCTGGGCCACGATGCTGCTCGCTCCGCCGGTCTCCGAGGCCACCGCCGGGCTCCGGTTCCCGGAGCCCTGCGCGGCGATGGAGCACCACGTGCGGCCCTGGTTCGAGCGCGAGATCGCCCGCCGCGCCCGCGTCGCCGCGGCACCGGGCCAGTCGGACTTCAACGCCCTGCTGCTCGACTATCGGGCCGCGCAGGCGCAGTGCCGGGCGGGGCGGGGCCGGGCGGCGGATCAGGCCATCGCCTCCCTCGACCGGCGCATCGTGGCGCTGTCCGACGCGGCGGTCCTGCCGGAGGACGAGTGATCCGACGCCCGGCCGGCCGGGGGGCGGGCGCTCCGGGAGGGGGCGCGGAGGCCGAGAACGATGCATCCGTCCCCCTCATGCAGGGCGCGCCGCGCAGCGGTCCGGCAACGGCGCCGGATTCCGTCCGTGAACGCGATCGCGCACCGCCTTCGGAACTCTGATCACCAGGGGGGATGTGGCTGCCACGCCTGTCCCGCCCCACGCTCTCGCCTTCGGGACAGAGCCGAGCCGGACGGGGGCGCCGGGCGTCGAGCGATCGTCGCCCTCTCATCCCACATCCGCTTGATCCCTTCGGGATGGCGGATGTGGGCTTCGCTCAGGCGCCGCGCGGGCTGGTGATCCGCTTGATCCCTTCGGGATGGCGGATGTGGGCCTCGCTCAAGCGCCGCGCGCGTGATCCGGGATCCGCCTGGATCGACCGGATCCCGGATCAGGGCAGGATCGACAGGCGCAGGGCCAGCGCGACCAGCTCGGCCTGCCGGCTGGTATTCGTCTTGCTGAAGACGGCGGCGAGCTGGGTGCGCACCGTGTGGACGCTCAGGCCGTGCTGCTCGGCGATCTCGGCCAGCGTGTCGCCGCGCGTGAGCTTCACCGCGAGGCGCGCCTCGGCGGGCGTGAGTCCGAAGATCCGCTCCAGGGCCGCCGTGCTCGGGCGGGTGCTGTCGTCGAGGTCCACCAGGATCAGCACCGAGTGCGGCCCATCCTCCCCGAGCACCGGAACGGGCGTCGCGTGCATGATCAGCGGACGCTGGCCTGGGCGATCAATCAGCACCCAGCTCTCACTTTCAAGTTGCACCCGTGTCTTGCCGCGCGACAGCAGCTGCTTTATGGCGTCGCGCCCGCTGATATCGCAGTCGAAATGCAGTCCGATGACGCTGCGCGTCTCCTGATCCAATATCTTCCGGGCGACCTCATTGACGGCCAGAACCTTACCGCTCGTCGAAATGACGACGCCACCGCAGCATATACGGTCAAGCGCCTTCAGAAGAGGCGTCCCGACTAGCACTTGAGTCCCCCAAGTCTCATCAGGACAACAGCTAGTCGCTTGGCTTGAAAAGTCGACTGACCGCCTGTGCGATTTCGCACCGCCCAGGGCGGGGGTCCGGGCTTCCGCTCAATTGGCAGTTCTGATTGCACCGCCGTCGAGGCAGGATTGGACCCAGTCCCTGGCCGCCTCGAGCGTGTCGAACAGAAGACCTTCCCGGTCGCAAGGTCCGAGACCCATCTGCAGGTACCACCGCATTCCTGCCGGAACCAGCAGGGCGACCAGGGCACGATCGGCCCAGACCAGCTGCGAGTCTTCCGTCGTGCCGCAGGACGCGCTCTTGATTGCTTCAAATATGATGGTGCTGGGCATGGCCGCATCCGTCATGCTGCTGCATCATGGCAAGCCCCAGCCAAAGAACGTTGGAATTCACTCCGATACAGAAAGTTAGTTCGGGTTACGAAACGCTACCATACGCCAAATAGGTTAGGCTCGCGGCCACCGTGGCGTCGGTGCGGCCCCGCGGGCCGGCGCCGCCCGCCGACTCAGAACAGCCGGTACTGCCCGCCCTCGGGCGCGGGCACGGCGAAGAGGTCCGTGCGCAGGGGCGCGCGGCCCTCGCCGTAGCCGAGGCGGCGGGCCGCCCGGCGCACCCGCTCGGCCAGCAGCTCCGCGTAGGGACCGGTGCCGGTGAAGCGCCGGCCGAAGGTCGCGTCGTAGGCCCGCCCGCCCCGCGCCTCGCCGAGGAGCGCGAAGCTCCGCGCCGCCCGTCCCGGGTAATGCGCGGCGAACCAGTCGCGGACGAGGTCGGCGAGTTCGTGCGGCAGCCGCAGGAGCACGCCGGCGCATTCCGTGGCCCCGGCCTCGCGGGCGCGGGCGAGCACCGCCTCGATCTCGTGGTCGTTGAGGGCCGGGATCAGGGGCGCCATCAGCACCGCCACCGGGATGCCGGCCGCCGCGAGCGCCCGGATCGCGGCGAGCCGCTTCCCGGGGCGGGGCGCGCGGGGCTCCATGCGCCGCGCGAGATCGCCGTCGAGCGTCGTCACCGAGACGGCGACCCGGACGAGGCCCCTCGCCGCCATCGCCCGCAGCAGGTCGAGGTCGCGCAGCACGAGGTCGGATTTGGTGACGATCCCGACCGGGTGGTTGAACCGGTCGAGCACCTCCAGCACCGCCCGGGTGATGCGGTGGCGCCGCTCGATCGGCTGGTAGGGATCCGTGGCGGTGCCGAGGGCGATCACGCGCGGGCGGTAGCCCTTGGCCGAGAGCTCCCGCGCGAGCAGGTCGGCCGCGTTCGGCTTGGCGAAGAGCTTCGTCTCGAAGTCGAGCCCCGGCGAGAGCCCCGCATAGGCGTGGTTCGGCCGGGCGAAGCAGTAGACGCAGCCGTGCTCGCAGCCCCGGTAGGGGTTGATCGAGCGGTCGAACCCGATGTCGGGCGAATCGTTGCGGGTGATGATCGTGCGCGCCCGCTCGAGCATCACCTCGGTGCGCAGGGGCGGCAGGTCCTCGTCGGGCTCCCAGCCATCCGCGAAGGCCTCGCGGCGCGCCGGCTCGAAGCGGCCGGTCGGGTTGGCGGTGGCCCCCCGGCCGCGGCGGCGCGCGGCCGCCGGGGTCGACGCGGCGAGGCGCAGCTCCTCCCGCGCGCGCGGGTCGCCCCGATCACCCCCCTCCGTCCCGGCCACGGCCCTCTCCCCGCCCGTTTCCGACCGCTCCCTCTAGAACAAACAGCGAACACGCGCAAATGCCGCGCATCGAGGCAGGACGCCGGACGTCGCGTAGGTTAAGGGCGCGCCATGATCACGGCCGTCATCCACGTCGTCGAATCGGGGCGGCCCGGCGCCATCGAGGCGCTGGCCGACACCCTGTCGGCGCTGGTGGAGGGGGTGGCGGCCGGCGTGGTCGGCGACGCGGTGATCGTGGCGGCCGACGCGGCGGACCACGACCTCGCCCTGGTGGCCGACCGCACCGGCGCCACCCTGGTGGCGCGGGGCGCCGACCCCTGGGCCGCGGCGGCCGCGGTGGCGCGCCGGACCTGGCTGCTCTGCCTGGAGGCGGGCGACCTGCCGGCGGAGGGCTGGATCCGCACCCTCGACCGCTTCACCGGGACGGCGGCGCCCGACCTCCTGGTCGGGCGGATGCGGCGCGCCCACGCGCCGCTACCCCAGCGCCTCGCCGCCCGGATCGAGGCGCTGGCGGGCACCCGGCGGGTGCGGGCCGGGGACGTGGTGCGGCGCGGCGCGCTCGCGGCCGGGCTGCCCTTCGCGGGCCGCAGGCCGGTGCGGCGCCTCGGCGGCGCGCTGGTGCGCGACTAGAGCATTTTCCGACGAAGTGGATGCCGGTTCGTCGCAGAAAATGCGGCAAGATCAAAGATCGAGAGCAGCACCTGATTGCAACGTGATCGGGTGCTGCTCTCGGGGAGGATCGGCTCGCGCCGCCGCCGGGTCCTGCTCCGGGTTCCTGATCGCGACGCGAGGCTCCGGCGCCGGGGCGGAGCGCCGCGGGTCAGCCGGCGCCGCGCCGCAGGTGCTCGTCCAGGCGCGGCATGATCTCGACGAAGTTGCAGGGACGGTGGCGGTAGTCGAGCTGGGCGGCCAGGATGCCGTCCCAGGCGTCCCGGCAGGCCCCGGGCGAGCCCGGCAGCACGAAGATGTAGGTGGCGCCCGCCACCCCCGCGGTCGCCCGCGACTGCAGGGTCGAGGTGCCGATCTTGTCGTAGGAGATGCGGTGGAAGATCGCCGAGAAGCCGTCCATGCGCTTCTCGAACAGGGGCTCCAGGGCCTCGGGCGTCACGTCCCGGCCGGTGAAGCCGGTGCCGCCGGTGGTGATGACCGCGTCCACGGCGGGATCGGCGATCCAGGCCCGCACCTGCGCCCGGATGGCCTCGACCTCGTCCGGCACGATCGCGCGGGCCGCGAGGCCGTGGCCGGCCTCGGTCAGGCGGCCGACCAGGGTGTCGCCCGAGCGGTCCTCGGCGAGGCTGCGGCTGTCCGAGACGGTGAGGACGGCGATCCGCAGCGGGATGAAGGGACGGCCGGTGTCGAGGGCCATGGCGGTGATCCTTGGGGATGATCCGTGTCGCCGACGCGCGCCGGGTCCGGGCGAGGCTCCCGCGCCCTCCCGGCGACCGCGTCCTCAGAGCTGCGCCGCGCGGAACGTGTCGCAGGATTGCGTCTGGCCGCTGCGGAAGCCGGTCTGGAACCAGCGCATGCGCTGGGCCGAGGAGCCGTGCGTGAAGGAATCCGGCACCACGTAGCCCTGGCTCTGCTTCTGCAGGCGGTCGTCGCCGATGGCGTTGGCGGCCGCCATCGCCTCCTCGATGTCGCCCTCCTGCAGGGCGTTGAAGCGCTCGTCCGAGTTCTTGGCCCAGACGCCCGCGAGGCAATCGGCCATCAGCTCGACCCGCACCGAGAGCTGGTTGGCGCTCCGCTCGTCGAGCTGCTGCTGGCGCTTCTGCACCTTCGGCAGGATGCCGAGCACGTCCTGCACGTGGTGGCCGACTTCGTGCGCGATCACGTAGGCGTAGGCGAAGTCGCCCTTGACCCGGAACTTCGTCTCCATCTCCTTGAAGAAGGTGGTGTCGAGATAGACCTTCTTGTCGAGGGGACAGTAGAACGGCCCCATGGCGGCCCGGGCCTGGCCGCAGCCGCTGCGCGTGCCGCCCTGGTAGAGCACCATCGTGGTCGGCGTGTAGGGGCGCCCGGTCTGGTTCGGCAGCACCTCCTTCCAGACATCCTCGGTGTTGCCGAGGATGTTGGCGGCGAAGCGGCCGGTCTGGTCGGTGGGCGCGCCGGTGCGGCGCTGCGCGTCCGAGCGCTGCTCCTGCGGCGCGCGCGGCCGGTTCATCATCTCGGCCCCGCCGATCAGGATCGACGGGTTGATGCCCGTGACCCAGCCGATGATGCACAGGATCACGATGGTGCCGATGCCGAGGCCGCCCGCCCCGCCGCCGGGGAAGCCGAAGCCGCCCCCTCCCTCGCCGCGGCGGTCCTCGACGTTCTCGGAGGTCCGAAAATCTTCCCAGCGCATGATCCGTCACCCGTCGGTTCCGGCAGGACGGCTACGCGGGCCGGCCCCCGGGCTCAAGAGTAATCGACGCCGCCCAACACGGTTCCGCTTAGGCCCGGGCGTCGAGCGCGGCGCGCAGGACCCGGAAGTCGCGCCAGGCGAGGCGCTTCTGCAGGGGCTGGCGCAGCAGGTAGGCCGGGTGCAGCGTCGCGAGCAGCCGGATCTCGCGCCGCTCCGTGCGGTAGGGGAACCAGCGCCCGCGGGACTTGAGGATCCCGTCCTTGGTGGCGGCGAGCGTCTGGGTCGCCACGCCGCCCAGGCAGACCAGGATGTCCGGGTCGGCCAGGGCGATCTGCCGCTCGATGAAGGGCTTGCAGGTGGCGATCTCCTGCGGGGTCGGGTTGCGGTTGCCCGGCGGGCGCCAGGGCACGACGTTGCCCACATAGGCGTTCGTGCGGTCGAGCCCGATCGCCGCCATCATCCGGTCGAGGAGCTGGCCCGAGCGCCCCATGAAGGGCTTGCCGACCCGGTCCTCGTCGGCCCCGGGCGCCTCGCCGACGAACATCACCCGCGCGGTGGGCTCCCCGTCCGCGAAGACGAGGTTCTTGGCCGTGAAGCGCAGCGGGCAGCTCTCGAAGCGGGCGAGCAGCTGCTCCAGCTCCTCCAGGGTGGCGGCCGTGCGGGCGAGCTCCCGGGCGTCCCCGGCCGCCTCCCCGGGCTCGGCCGCGGCCGAGCGGCCGAAGGTGCTGGCCCGGGCGGGCGGGCGCGGCGCGGCGGCCGGCGCCGGGACGGGCTCGGCCGCCGGGCGAGGCTCGGGGGTCGGACGAGACTCGGGGGTCGGACGAGGCTCGGGGGCCGGACGAGACTCGGGCGCCGGGCGAGACTCGGAGGCCGGCCGGCCGCGGGAGGCGCTCTCCGCGAAGCGGTCGTGCGGCGCCTCGTCCAGCGCCGCGTCGACGCCCGCCGCGACGTGGAAATCCAGGTAGGCGAGGAGGTCGCGGTCGTCCGTCATGGGAGAGATGTGGCGAGCCGCCCGCCTGTGGACAACGGTCTTCGCGACGCGGCCGCCTGCGGCACGGCGCGCGCCACGTCCTTGGTCGGCTTGCGCCGGAGGGCGCGGCGTCGCACGGTCCGGCCAGTGCGGACCGCTTGAGCCCGACCTATCTGGTTTATATGTGAACCATCTCGCTCCCGCGGGATGAGGGGCGCGAAGGAGGACGGGGATGGACTTGCCGGAACGCGAGGCGATGGACTTCGACGTGGTCGTCGTGGGGGCAGGCCCGGCGGGGCTCGCGACGGCGATCCACCTGAAGCAGCTCGCCGCCGAGGCCGGCACCGACGTGTCGGTGGTCGTGGTGGAGAAGGGCGGCGAGGTCGGCGCGCACATCCTCTCGGGCGCGGTGATCGACCCGATCGGACTCGACCGGCTGCTGCCGGATTGGCGCCAGGATCCCGACCGGCCGCTCAGGACCGAGGTCGTCAAGGACGAGTTCATGTTCCTGGGGCCGGCGGGCGGCATCAGCCTGCCGAACATCGCCTTCCCGCGGCTGATGTCCAACCACGGCAACTTCGTCGGGTCGCTCTCGAACGTCGCCAAGTATCTCGGCCGCAAGGCGGAGGAGCTCGGCGTCGAGATCTATCCGGGCTTCCCGGCCGCCGAGGTGCTGTTCGACGAGGCGGGCGCCGTGGTGGGGGTGGCGACCGGCGACCTCGGCGTCGCCAGGAGCGGCGAGCCGCGCGACGACTTCACCCGCGGCATGGAGCTGCGCGCCCGCTACACGGTCCTGGCCGAGGGCGCCCGCGGCTCGCTGACCAAGCGCGTCATCGACCGCTACAAGCTCAACCAGCACTCCGACCACCAGAAGTACGGGCTCGGGGTGAAGGAGCTCTGGCAGGTCAAGCCTGAGAAGTTCCGGCCCGGCCTCGTCCAGCACACGATGGGCTGGCCGCTGCCGAACCGGGCGGGCGGCGGCTCCTGGCTGTACCACTTCGACGACCACCTCGTCTCGGTGGGCTTCGTCACGCACCTGAACTACGAGAACCCGACCCTGTCGCCGTTCGAGGAGTTCCAGCGCTTCAAGACCCACCCGATGATCCGCGAGGTGTTCGAGGGCGCCAAGCGCATCGGCTACGGCGCCCGCGCGATCATGGAGGGCGGCTGGCAATCGGTGCCGAAGCTCGTCTTCCCGGGCGGCTGCCTCGTCGGCGACTCGGCGGGGTTCGTGAACGTGCCGCGCATCAAGGGCTCGCACAACGCGCTGCTGTCGGGGATCCTGGCCGCCAGGGCCCTGCACGAGGCCGTGGCGGCGGAGCGGCGCCAGGACGAGATCACCGCCTACGATCGGGGCTGGCGCGACAGCGAGATCGGCTACGACCTCAAGCGGGTGCGCAACGTCAAGCCGCTCTGGTCGAAGTACGGCACGCTGGTCGGGGTCGGGCTCGGCGGGATCGACATGTGGCTCAACGAGCTCGCCGGCCTGTCGCTGTTCGGCACGCTCGGCCACGGCAAGCCGGACTACGCCTGCACCAAGCCGCTCAAGGACGTCAAGCCGATCACCTATCCGCGCCCGGACGGGGTCCTGACCTTCGACCGGCTCTCCTCGGTCTACCTGTCGAACACCAACCACGAGGAGGACCAGCCGGTCCACCTCCAGGTCAAGGATCCTGAGCTGCAGAAGCGCTCGGAGCACGACGTCTTCGGCGGCCCCTCGGCCCGCTACTGCCCGGCCGGCGTCTACGAGTGGATCGAGGAGGGCGGCGCGCCACGCTACCAGATCAACGCGCAGAACTGCGTCCATTGCAAGACCTGCGATATCAAGGACCCGAACCAGAACATCGACTGGGTGACGCCGGAAGGTCCGGGCGGGCCGAACTACGTCAACATGTGACGGCGCGGCAGGCCGGCGCCGCGCGCCGGCCTTCCTCCGGCATCCCCGTCCCGGGCGCCTGCCGCCGACGCCGCGCCCGGGGACCGGCGGGCGCTCCGAGACCGCGCCCCTCCCGGCTCAGGAACTCCGCAGCACAGCCGCGATTACCGTCTGGTGCGCGCCTTGCTGGAACTCTGGGTTGAAGTCACGCTCCGCACCCCGCGCGGCCGTGTCCGGGAGGGACCCGATGCGATCCTCACGCCTGACCACCTACATCTTCATCGGCATGCTGCTCGGCATCGCGGTCGGCTACGCGTGCAGCATCACCTGGCCGGATCCGCAGACGTCGAAGGAGATATCGGGCTACATCTCCCTGATCAGTGACGTCTTCCTGCGGCTGATCAAGATGATCATCGCCCCGCTGGTGTTCTCGACGCTGGTGGTCGGCATCGCCCACATGGGCGATACGGCAGCGGTGGGCCGGGTCGGCGGCAAGGCGCTGCTGTGGTTCGTGGGCGCCTCGCTCTGCTCGCTGCTCCTCGGCCTCGTGATGGTGAACCTGCTGCGCCCCGGCGAGGCGCTCAACCTTCCGCTGCCGGATGCCGGGGCCTCGACCAACCTCAAGGCCGCCTCGCTCTCCCTGAAGGAATTCGTCACCCACCTGGTGCCGAAGAGCGCCGTCGAGGCGATGGCCAACAACGAGATCCTGCAGATCGTGGTCTTCTCGGTCTTCTTCGGGGTGGCGCTCGCGGCCCTCGGCGAGAAGGGCCACGCGCTCGCCCACGGGATCGAGGGCCTCGCCGACGTGATGCTGAAGATCACCGGCTACGTGATGATGTTCGCGCCGGTGGCGGTGTTCGCGGCCATCGCCGCCACCATCACCACCCAGGGCCTCGGCGTGCTCGTCACCTACGGCAAGTTCATGGTCGAGTTCTACCTCAGCCTCGCGGTGCTCTGGGGCCTGCTGGTGCTGGCCGGCTTCGCCCTGGTCGGCGGGGGCGGCATCCGGCGCCTGCTCGACCTGATCAAGGAGCCCTTCGTGCTCGCCTTCTCGACCGCGTCGAGCGAGGCGGCCTACCCCAAGACCCTCTCGAACCTCGAGCGCTTCGGGGTGCCCAACCGCATCACCAGCTTCGTGCTGCCGATGGGCTACTCGTTCAACCTCGACGGCTCGATGATGTACTGCACCTTCGCGGTCATGTTCATCGCGCAGGCCTACAACATCCCGCTCACGCTGAGCCAGCAGCTGACCATGCTGCTCCTGCTGATGGTGACCTCGAAGGGCATGGCGGGCGTGCCGCGCGCGTCGCTGGTGGTGATCTCGGCGACCCTCTCGACCTTCCAGATCCCGGAGGCGGGCCTGCTCCTGATCATCGGCATCGACCAGTTCCTCGACATGGGCCGCTCGGCCACCAACGTGCTCGGCAACAGCGTCGCCACGGTCGCGGTGGCCAAGTGGGAAGGCCAGCTCAGCCGGAGCGACCAGCGCCTCGACCGCGACGTCAGCCCGCTGCCCGAGCCGGCCGAGTGATCATGAGGAGGCTTCGCGCCCTCGCGCTGACGGCCCTCCTGGCCGGGGCGCTCGCCGCCGCGGCGCCGGCCCGCGCCGTCGAGGTGCTGACCGGGACCCTGCGGAAGGCGGCGACGAGCGGCGTCGTCGCGATCGGCTACCGCACGAGCTCGATCCCCTTCTCGTTCGTCGAGGAGGGGCGGGGCGAGGGGCGCCCGGTCGGCTACGCCATCGACCTCTGCCAGGAGATCGTCGACGAGATCGGCCGGGCGATCGGCCGCGACGACCTGCGGATCCGCTTCGTCCCGGTCACCTCGGAGAGCCGCATCCCGGCCCTGCTCTCGGGGGAGATCGACCTCGAATGCGGCTCGACCACCGCCAATGCCGAGCGGCGGCGCAGCGTCGCCTTCTCGCCCGTCACCTTCGTGAGCGCGACGACGCTCCTGGTGCCGCGGGGCTCGGCCATCGCCTCCTACCGCGACCTCGCCGGCAAGCGCGTCGTCGTCACGGCCGGGACCACCAACGAGACGGCGCTGCGCGCGCTCCTGGCGCGGCTCAGGCTCGACGCGCAGGTCCTGACCGGGCGCGACCACGCCGAGTCCTTCGCCCTGCTGCGGGAGGGGCGCGCCGACGCCTTCGCGCTCGACGACGTGCTCCTCTCCGGGCTGATCGCGGCGGCGGGCGAGGCGGGCCGGGGCTTCACGGTGCTGCCCGACAAGCTCTCCTTCGAGCCCTACGGCATCATGTTCCGGAAGGACGACCCGGCGCTCGCGGGCGTGGTCGACGCCGCCTTCGCGCGCCTCGCCGGCACCCGCGAGCTGCGCTGGCTCTACGAGCGGTGGTTCCTCAAGCGGCTGCCGAACGGCGCGCGGCTCAACCTGCCCATGTCGGAGGAACTGCGCACCAGCTTCCAGCTGCTCGGTCTCGAAGAGTGAGCGATCCGATCCCGCCCCGGTCGCCGCTCCCCCACGGTCATCCCTGTACAAGCGCGGGATCGCGTGCCACTCTTGTCGGGCCGGGTCCGCTCTCGGCACAGTCGATGACCTGCTCCGCCGATGTCTCACCGCCGGCGGAGCTTTTTTTGGGATGATTTGTTCGGCCGAATTGCCGGATTATCCCGGCCCGGACCGTCCCGGCTCGCGGCGCGCCAGCCAGGCCACCGCCTCGGCCCCGGCGAGCGGGGCCGGGTCCCAGCGCGCCGGGTGCTCGACCGCCTCGCGCAGCAGGCGCTTGTAGACCTGCCGCGGCACCTCGACGGCGCCGAACTGCGCGAGGTGGCTGGTCACGAATTGCGCGTCGAGGAGGCGGTAGCCGTCGCGCCTGAGCCGCGCGGCGAGGTGGACGAGGGCGATCTTCGAGGCGTCCCGGGCGAAGTGGAACATGCTCTCGCCGAAGAAGGCGCCCCCGAGCGCCACCCCGTAGAGCCCCCCGACGAGGCTGCGCGGCGTGCCGGCATAGACCTCGACCGTGTGGCAGTAGCCGAGGTCGAACAACTCGCCGTAGAGGGCGCGGATGCGGCCGTTGATCCAGGTGCGGGCGCTGTCGCGCCGCGGCGCCGCGCAGGCGGCGATCACCGCGTCGAAGTCGCGGTCGACCGCGACCTCGACGGCGTCGGAGCGCACCGTGCGGGCGAGCCGGCTCGACACGTGGAACCGGTCGAGGGGCATGATGCCCCGCTCGCGCGGCTCCACCCAGTAGATCGCCGGGTCGTCGGCGTCCTCGGCCATCGGGAAGATGCCCGCCGCGTAGGCCTTGAGCAGGATCTCGGGCGTGATCTCGACGAAGACGCTGCCGTGCATCGTGGGCTTCCGGTCGAGAGGAGGGGGCATTCTCCACGGGCCGGGCGGCCCTTGCAAATGGCCGCGGGCTCCGGCCCCGCAAGCGGGGCTCCGGCCCCGCCAGCGGGGGCTCCGGCCCCGCCAGCGGGGTCCCGCCCCGTCAGGCCACGTCGAGTCCGCCGGTCCTCAGGAATTCCTCCAGCCAGTGGATGTCGTACAACCCGTTCTGGATGTCGGGGTTGCGCACCAGGGTGCGGAACAGCGGCAGGGTGGTGTCGATCCCGTCCACCACGAACTCGTCGAGCGCCCGGCGCAGGCGCATCAGGCACTCGGTGCGGGTGCGGCCGTGGACGATGAGCTTGCCGACGAGGGAATCGTAGTGGGGCGGGATCCGGTAGCCCTGGAAGGCGGCGGAATCGACCCGCACGCCGAGCCCGCCCGGCGGGTGGAAATACGTGATCGTGCCGGGGGAGGGCCGGAAGGTCGCCGGGTGCTCCGCGTTGATGCGGCACTCGATGGCGTGGCCCTCGACCCGCACGTCCTCCTGGCGCAGGGACAGGGGCGCCCCGGCGGCGACCCGGATCTGCTCGTTCACGAGGTCGATCCCGGTGATCATCTCGGTGACCGGATGCTCGACCTGGATCCGGGTGTTCATCTCGATGAAGTAGAAGGCGCCGTCCTCGTACAGGAACTCGATCGTGCCGGCGCCCGTGTAGCCGAGCTCCTGCATGGCGCGGGCGCAGATGCTGCCGATCTGCTCGCGCATCTCGGGGTTGAGGGCCGGGGAGGGGCCCTCCTCCCAGACCTTCTGGTGCCGGCGCTGCAGGGAGCAGTCGCGCTCGGCGAGGTGGATCGCGCCGCCGCGCCCGTCGCCCAGCACCTGCACCTCGATGTGGCGCGGCTTCTCCAGGTACTTCTCGATGTAGACCGCGTCGTCGCCGAAGGCGGCCTTGGCCTCGATGCGGGCGGTGGCGAGGGCCGTCTCGAGGTCCTCCTCGCTGCGCGCCACCTTCATGCCGCGCCCGCCGCCCCCGGAGGCGGCCTTGATCAGGACCGGGTAGCCGATCTCGGCCGCGACGCGCCGCGCCTCGTCGGGGTCGGACACGCCGCCCTCGGAGCCCGGCACGCAGGGGATGCCGAGCCGGGTCGCCGTGCGCTTGGCCTCGATCTTGTCGCCCATCACCCGGATGTGCTCCGCCTTCGGGCCGATGAAGGCGATGCGGTGATGGCCGAGCACCTCGGCGAAGCGGGCATTCTCGGACAGGAAGCCGTAGCCCGGATGGACCGCGTCCGCCCCGGTGATCTCGCAGGCCGCGATGATCGACGGGATGTTGAGGTAGCTGTCGCGGGCGGGCGGCGGCCCGATGCAGACGCTCTCGTCGGCGAGCCGCACGTGCATGGCGTCCGCGTCGGCGGTGGAGTGCACGGCCACGGTCGCGATGCCGAGCTCCTTGGCGGCGCGCAGGACCCGCAGTGCGATCTCGCCCCGGTTCGCGATCAGGATCTTGTCGAACATCGGGGCGCCGTCACTCGATCACCAGCAGGGGCTCGCCGAACTCCACCGGCTGGCCGTCCTCGATGAAGACCGCCGTCACGGTGCCGGCCCGCGGCGCCACGATGTCGTTGAAGGTCTTCATGGCCTCGACCAGGAGGAGGCGCGCGCCGCTCTCCACCCGGGTTCCCACCTCCACGAAGGGCTTGGCCTCCGGCGAGGGCCGCCGGTAGGCGGTGCCGACCATCGGCGAGAGCACCGCGCCCGGATGGGCCGCGAGGGCCTTCGGGTCGGGCTCCGCGGCGGCCGGGACGGAGGCGGCCGGAAGGGGCGGCGCCGCGACGGGGGCGGGCGCGACCGCGACCGGCAGGTGGGCGGTCACCGCGGCGCGCTCGCGGGCGACGCGGATGCGCAGGTCGCCCTTCTCGACCTCGATCTCGGTCAGGTCGGTCTCGGCGATCAGGGTCGCGAGCTGGCGCACCAGGTCGGGATCGAACGGATCGTGCTTGGACATGCGCTGCAATCAATGGGTTGGCGAAAGGGCGCGCGGCGACCTCGCGCGGGCTGGCCGCGCGCCGCACCGGCGGCGGCCATGGCCGCCGCGAGCGCGCTCTTAGCCGATCGGGGGGGGACGGGATAGAGCGGAAGCGCGCCTCAGCAGGTCGCGTGGCCGCACTGGCGCACGCCCGCGATGGTCTTGCGGATCGGCTCGGCGCCGACCGCGCCCGGGATGATCTCCTCGCCGATGATGAAGGCCGGCGTGCCCGAGAGCCCGAGCTTGTCGCCGAGCCCGACATTCTCCTGCAGCGCGGCCTGCACCGCGGGGGCCTGCATGTCCTTCTGCAGGCGGGCGACGTCGAGGCCCATCTCCTTGGCCAGCGCGATGGCGCGGTCGCCGTTCACGCGGCCGGGGCTCTCCAGCAGCCTGGTGTGGTACTCGAACAGCTTGTCGCCCTTGAGCTGCTGCTTGACGGCCAGCGCCACCTTGCTCGCCTCGACCGAGTCGGGACCCAGCACCGGGAAGTCCTTCAGCACCACCCTCAGCTTCGGGTCGGCCTTCATCAGGGTCTGGATGTCGCCGAGCGCCCGCTTGCAGTAGCCGCAATTGTAATCGAAGAACTCGACCAGGGTGACGTCGCCGTTCGGGTTGCCGGCGACGTAGCTCGACGCGGCATCGTGCAGGACGTCGCGGGTCTCCTTGAGGGCGCTGGCCTGGGCCTGGCGCTGCGCCTCCTGCTGGCGCTTCTCCAGCTCGGTCATCGCCTCCTGCAGGATCTCGGGATTCTTCAGCAGGTAGTCGCGGATCACGCCCTCGATGGCCTGGCGCTGCGCGTCCGTCATCGGCGCCTCGGCGCGGGACGGGGCTGCGGCGATCGCGAGCGCCCCCGTGAGGGCGAGGGCGGGCAGGAGGCGGGGGAGGGGCAGCATCATCGTCCTCGTTGGGGTCTTCGTCCTTGGGCGCCCAGCGTCCTGCGTCGGACGGCTCCGTCGCGGACTCGCTCTACTGGCGTGGTTAGGCGGTTTCGCGGCGTGCGGCAAATCACGGTCGCGTCGCCGGGCCGGCGGGCGGAGTTGCGCGGCCGCGCGCCAACGCCCTATCTGCCCGGATCGCCTCCCCGGCGCGCCCCCGGCGGCCGGTGCGGGGCGCCCCACCACCCGGACCGCCCATGCCCAGCGATTCCCTCCTCTCCCGCCGCGCCGCGCGGGTCGCCCCGTTCCTGGCCATGGACGTGCTCGCCGCCGCCGCCGTGAAGGAGCGGCGCGGCGAGGCGGTGGTGCACATGGAGGTCGGCCAGCCCTCCGCGCCCGCGCCGCGTCCCGCGATCCTGGCCGCGCAGGCCGCCCTCGCGCAGGGCCGCATCCCCTACACGGAGGCGCTCGGCATCGCCCCCCTGCGCGAGCGCATCGCCCGCCACTACGCGGAGACCTACGGGGTGTCGGTGCCGCCCGAGCGGGTCGTGGTGACCACGGGCTCCTCGGCGGGCTTCGTCCTCGCCTTCCTGGCGCTGTTCGACGCGGGCGGGCGCGTCGCCATCACGGCGCCGGGCTACCCGGCCTATCGCAGCATCCTGGAGGCCCTCGACCTCGCGCCGGTGGCGCTGCGCCTGCGGGCGGAGGACGGGTTCGTGCCGACGGCCGCCATGGTGCGGGAGGCCCACGCGGCGCAGCCCCTCTCCGGCCTCCTGGTGATGAGCCCGGCCAATCCGTCGGGCACCATGATCGACCCGGTCCACCTCGCCGAACTCGGCCGCACCTGCCGGGCGCTCGGCCTCGCCTTCGTGTCCGACGAGATCTACCACGGCCTCACCTACGGGGTCCCGGCCGCGACCGCGCTCCGGAGCGACCCGGACGCGGTGATCATCAATTCCTTCTCGAAGTATTATTGCATGACCGGCTGGCGGATCGGCTGGATGGTGGTGCCGGACGCCCTGGTGCGGCCGATCGAGCGGCTGGCGCAGAACCTCTACATCTCGGCGCCCTACCTGTCGCAGGTGGCGGCGCTCGCGGCCTTCGACGCCACCGAGGAGCTGGAGGCGGTCAAGGCCGACTACGCCCGGGCGCGGGCGCTCCTCCTCAACGAGCTGCCCGGCCTCGGCCTCGGCGACGCGCATCCGGCGGACGGCGCCTTCTACCTCTACGCGGACGTGGCGCGGCTCACCAACGATGCCGGCGCCTTCTGCCGCCGCATGCTCGACCAAGCGGGCGTCGCCGCCACCCCGGGGCTCGACTTCGATCCCGCCGAGGGCCACCACTACCTGCGCTTCTCCTTCGCGGGCGGGGAGCGGGAGGCGCACGAGGCGGTGCGGCGGCTGCGGGCCTGGCTCGCCTGAGGGGCCCGGAGGCCCTCCCGCCCGGGACCGCCCTCAGACCCAGGCGCCGCGCGCGTCCTCCGCCGCCCCGCGGATGGCCGCGATGTTGGCCGCGTAGGCGTCGCGCCCGCCCCGGAAGGTGGCGGACCCCGCCACCAGGGCGTTGGCGCCCGCCCGCACGACGGCCGGCGCCGTCTCGGCCGTGACCCCGCCGTCGACCTCGATGTCGATCGCCCGCCCGCCCGCCATGGCGCGCACCCGCGCCACGGTCTCGCAGACCGAGCCGATGAAGCTCTGGCCGCCGAAGCCCGGATTGACGGTCATGCACAGGACGAGGTCGGCCAAGTCGAGGAGCGGCTCGACCAGGCTCGCCGGCGAGCCGGGGTTGATCGCCACGCCCGCCCGCTTGCCGAGCGCGCGGATCGTCTGGAGGGAGCGGTGAATGTGCGGCCCCGCCTCGGCATGGACCGTGATCGTGTCGGCGCCGGCCCCGGCGAAGGCTTCGAGGTAGGGATCGGCCGGGGCGATCATCAGGTGGACGTCGAAGGGCGCCCGCGTGTGCGGGCGCAGGGCCCGGACCACGTCCGGGCCGATCGTGATGTTGGGCACGAAGTGGCCGTCCATCACGTCGACGTGGATCCAGTCGGCCCCGGCCGCGACGACGTCGCGGATCTCCTCGCCGAGCCGGGCGAAATCGGCCGAGAGGATCGACGGGGCGATCACGAGGGGGCGGGTCATGGCGGAACCTCCGGCAGGGCCTCCCGAACGCCGAAAGGCCAGGGTCTCGGACAACCCCGGCTCGGCCGATCGCGGTGGAGGGGAACGGGCGTCGGCGCCTCAGCGCCGGCGGAACTGGCTGCCGCCGCGGAAGGGCGGGCGCGGGCCGGAGGAGCGCTCGTCCTTGTGGCGGAACACGAGGCGGCCCTTCTCCAGGTCGTAGGGCGACATCTCGACGGTGACGCGGTCGCCGGCCAGAGTCTTGATGCGGTTCTTCTTCATCTTGCCGGCCGTGTAGGCCACGATCTCGTGACCCTGGTCGAGCTGCACGCGGTAGCGCGCGTCCGGCAGGATCTCCAGCACGAGACCCTCGAACTGCATCAACTCTTCCTTCGCCATCCACACTCTCCGCCCGGCAGCCGTCGCGGGCGGCGTCCCGGGATGCGTATCGATCCAATCCAGCGCGAGCGGTCGAGGCTTAAGGAGCACGGCGGGAGGGCCCGGGGGCTTTGAGTCCGTCGAACGCGAGAGTGCATGTAAGGTCGGCCGGAGGACGGCGCAAGCCGCACCGGTGGCGAAGTCCACCGATCGTGAGAAAATGGAGCCCGGCGCCGCGGGGCGCCGGGCTCGCTGGCCGGGCCGGAGCCGCCCCTGCTTACTGGGTCAGCTCGTTGCCGGTGTAGTCGATCCGGCCGTCGGCGGCCTTCTTCCAGACGTACATGACGTAGTCGGGACGGGTGATGTCGCCCTTCTTGTCGTAGGCGATGTCGCCGATCACGGTCTTGAACGGCTTGCCGGAATGCATGATCTCGGCGACCTTCTTGCTGTCGGTCGACTTCGCCTCCTCCATGGCGGCCTTCAGGATCTGGAAGGCGGCGTAGGAGTAGAGGGTGTAGGCCTCCGGATCGATGTTCTTGGCCTTGAAGGCCGCGACCACGTCCTTGGCGTTGGGGTTCTTGCGCGCGTCGGGCGAGAAGGTCATCAGGGTGCCGTCCGCGCCGGGCCCGGCGATCTGGGCGAATTCCTTGTCGGTGATGCCGTCACCGCTCATCAGCGGGACGTTGAGGCCTTGGTCGTGCATCTGGCGCACGATCAGGCCGGCCTCGGGATGCAGGCCGCCGAAATAGACCACGTCGGTCTTGGCCTGCTTCAACTTCGACACCAGGGCCGAGTAGTCCTTCTCGCCCGGGTTGATGCCCTCGAACAGCACGTCCTTGCCGCCCTTGGCCTTGAGGGCCTTGAGGGTCTCGTCGGCGAGCCCGCGGCCGTAGGGCGTCTTGTCGTGCACGAAGGCGACGTTCTTGCCCTTGAAGTGGCTGGCCAGGTAGGCGCCCGCCACCGCGCCCTGCTGGTCGTCGCGGCCGCAGGTCCGGAACGTGTTCCAGAGCTTGCGATCGGTGAATTTCGGGTTGGTCGAGGCCGGGGTGATCTGGACGATGCCGGATTCCGCGTAGACCTCCGAGGCCGGGATCGAGACGCCGGAGTTGAAGTGGCCCACGACCGCCTTCACGCCCTCGGCGGCGAACTTGTTGGCGACCGAGACGCCCTGCTTGGGATCGGAGGCGTCGTCGCCGTCGACCAGCACGATCTTCTGGCCCAGGATGCCGCCCGCCTTGTTGATGTCCTCCACGGCCTGGACGGCGCCGTTCTTGAGCTGGGCCCCGAAGGCCGCGTTGGCGCCCGTGATGGGACCCGCGACCGCGATCTTGATCTGCGCCTGGGCCGAGCCCGCGAAGGCGAGACCGGCGGCCACAACGAGGCCGGGCAACAGCATGCGTTTCATCGTGGACTCCTCTGGATCGGACCTGTCCGCGTCTTGGGCCGTCTCGGCTTGGGCCGTTTCGGCGCGAGCCGAGCCGGTTCGGGCCGTCTCGGCCGGTGAACCGGGGGCGATCCCCGGACCTCGTGCGCGCGGGCGGGGCGGCTCATGCCCCCGCGCCCGGCTTCTCGCGCCAGCTCAGGGGGCCGGTGCGCTCGTAGAGCCAGCGATACTGGGTCGTCATCTGCCGGGCGCGGGTGGCGCGGTAGCCGGCCGAGCCGACGACCAGCAGCACGAGCGTGTCCACCGCGTAGTAGTGCGGCGACAGGAGCGTGCCCTCGAACAGGGCGAAGTGGATGAAGCGCACCGCGGCGCCGAGGAGCAGGAGCCCCAGCACCGCCTGCCAGTAGGGCCGCCAGCCGAGGGCGATGCCCCGCGCCAGCATCCAGGCGGCCCAGCCGCCCATCAGCACCGTGACGAGCAGGAAGAGCCAGACCGTGCTCTCCTCGTAGAGGATGCCCTGCATCAGTGCCGGCCCCCCTCGAGATAGGCCGCCTTCACGGAAGGATCGTTCAGGAGGTCCTGGCCGGTGCCGCTCATCGTGATGGTCCCGGTCACCATGACGTAGCCGCGATGGGCGAGCTTCAGCGCGTGGTAGGCGTTCTGCTCGACCAGGAACACGGTCATGCCGTCGCGCTCGTTGAGATCCTTGATGACCGAGAAGATCTGCTTGACGATGAGCGGGGCCAGCCCGAGCGAGGGCTCGTCGAGCAGCAGCAGCCGCGGCCGGCTCATCAGCGCGCGGGCGATGGCGAGCATCTGCTGCTCGCCCCCCGACATGGTGCCGCCGCGCTGGTGCAGGCGCTCCTTCAGGCGCGGGAAGAGGGCGCAGACCCGCTCCAGGTCCTGCGCGAAATGGGCGCCGCCATTCACCGCCGCGCCCATCTGCAGGTTCTCGTAGACGGTCATGCGCGGGAAGATGCGCCGGCCCTCGGGCGATTGCGCGAGGTTGAGGCGGGCGATCTCGTGGGTCGGCATCCGCGTGATGTCCTGGCCCGCATAGGTGATCGTGCCCTCGCGCGCCCGCGGATTGCCGAAGATCGTCATCATCAGGGTGGACTTGCCGGCCCCGTTCGCCCCGATCAGCGTGACGATCTCGCCCTCGGCGACGTCGAGGTCGACGCCCTTGAGCGCGATGATGTTGCCGTAATAGGTCTTCACGCCCCGCACGCTGAGCAGGGTCGGGCGGGCGCCGGCCACCCGGGCGCGCAGGTCGTGCTTGCGCAGGGGCTCGGCGGTCATGGCGTCGCCCTCGCGGCGGCGAGCCCCGCACCGATGAGCAGGCCGCCGCCGACCCGGTGGAACAGGCGCACCCGCGCGGGGGCGGCGAAGAGCCCGCGCGCCCGCGCCGCCAGCAGGGCGTAGCCGAGCGCGTTGAGGAAGGCGAGGACGACGAAGATCGTCTCGAAGGCCGCCATCTGGGTCAAGAGGTCCCCTCGCGGATCGAGGAACTGGGGCAGGAAGGCGATGAAGAAGGTCAGGCTCTTCGGGTTGAGCGCGGTCACCAGCCAGGCATGGGCCGCCATCCTGGCGGGCGGCACCGCCGCCCGCCCCGGCGACACCGCCGCCCGCACCGGCGGCACCGCCGCCCGCCCCGGCGACACCGCCGCCCGCACCGGCGGCACCGCCGCCCGCACCGGCGACACCGCCGCCCGCACCGGCGGCGCGTCGAGGCGCCCGCCGGCCCGCCACAGCCGCACCCCGAGCCAGATCAGGTAGGCGGCCCCGAGCCACTTCAGCGCCGTGAACAGGGTCGCGGAGGCGGCCAGCAGGGCGCCGAGGCCCAGCATCGACAGGGTCATGGCGGTGAGGTCGCCGAGGGCGACCCCGGTCGCGGCCGGCAGGGCCACCCGCATCCCCCCGCCGAGCGCGTAGGAGACGACGAGCAGGATGGTCGGGCCGGGGATCGCCAGCAGGATCGCGGAGGCCGCCGCGAAGCCCGCCAGGGTCTCGAGCGTCATACGCCCACCTCCGCCTCGACCGCCTCGACCTCCTCGTCCTCGACGCCCAGATAGGCGGCGATGACGCTCTGGTCGCTCTGCACCTCGGCCGGGGTGCCGTCCGCGATCTTGGTGCCGTAATCGAGCACCACGACGTGGTCGGAGATCTCCATCACCACCGACATGTCGTGCTCGATCAGGAGCACCGAGGTGTCGTACTCGTCCCGGATCGCCCGCAGGAGGCCGTTGAGCTCGAGCGACTCGCGCGGGTTGAGCCCGGCGGCGGGCTCGTCGAGGCAGAGCAGGACCGGGTCCGTGCACATCGCCCGGGCGATCTCCAGCCGGCGCTGGTCGCCGTAGGGGAGGTCGCCCGCCGGGTCGTCCGCCCGGTGCAGGAGGTTGATGCGGGTCAGCCACTCCACCGCCCGCGCCACCGCCGCCGCCTGGGCCGCGCGGTAGACCGGCAGCCCGAGCAGGCCCGCGATCGAGAAGCCCGAGGCCCGCATCAGCCGGTTGTGCTGGGCGACGAGCAGGTTCTCCAGCACCGTCATGCCGGTGAACAGGCGGATGTTCTGGAAGGTGCGGGCGACCCGCGCCCGGCGGTTGACCGCGTAGCCGGGCAGGCGCTCCAGCAGGTCCTTCGACCCGTCCCGGTGGCGCAGGGTGATCATGCCCTCGGTCGGCTTGTAGAAGCCGGTGATGCAGTTGAACACGGTGGTCTTGCCGGCGCCGTTCGGGCCGATCAGGCCGGTGATGTCGCCGCGCCCGACCACGAAGGAGAGGTCGTTGACGGCGACGAGGCCGCCGAAGCGCATGGTCAGGTGCTCGACCGTGAGCACCGGGTCGGCGAGGCGGGGGGAGGCGAGGGCGGACATCAGCCGTGCCCCTCCTTCACGAGGGAGCCCGCGATGGCCTTTCGCTCCTTCAGCACCACGGAGGGCGCCCGCTCCGAGATCAGGCCGCGCGGCCGCCAGATCATCATCAGCACCATGGCGAGGCCGAACAGCAGCAGGCGGTACTCGCTCGGGTCGAAGCCCTCGCCGAACACGGCCTTGAGGAAGCCGAGGTTGCGCAGCAATTCGGGCCCCGCCACCATCGCCACGGCCGCGATGGCCACGCCGATCTGCGAGCCCATCCCGCCCAGCACCACGATGGCGAGGATGATGGCGCTCTCCAGGAAGTTGAAGCTCTCGGGGCTCACGAAGCCCTGCCGCACCGCGAAGAACGAGCCCGCGAAGCCGCCGAACATCGCCCCGAGCGCGAAGGCGGTGAGCTTGGTGTTGGTGGTGTTGATGCCCAGCGAGCGGCAGGCGATCTCGTCCTCCCGCAGGGCCTCCCAGGCCCGGCCGAGGGGCAGGCGGCGCATGCGCAGCGTCACCCCGTTGGTGAGGAGCGCGAGCGCCAGGATCAGGTAGTAGAGGAACACCACCCGGTGCATCGGGCTGAAGGCGATCCCGAGCGTCGCGGCGAAGCCGTCCTCGTCCGCCGAGAAGGGCAGCCCGAAGAACGTGACCCGCGGGATCGACGAGATGCCGGCGGCGCCGCCCGAAAAGTCCGTCCAGTTGATCAGGACGAGGCGGATAATCTCCCCGAAGGCGAGGGTCACGATGGCGAGGTAGTCGCCGCGCAGCCGCAGCACCGGGAAGCCGAGCAGCATGCCCCAGCAGGCGGCGAGCAGGCCGGCCAGCGGCAGGCAGATCCAGAAGGAGAAGCCGAAGGTCGTCGAGAGCAGGGCGTAGGTGTAGGCGCCCACCGCGTAGAAGGCGACGTAGCCGAGGTCGAGCAGCCCGGCGAGCCCCACCACGATGTTGAGCCCCCAGCCCAGCATCACGTAGGTGAGCACCAGGATGGCGAGGTCGATCCAGTAGCGCGATTCGTTGAGCCCGCCGGTGCCGAGCACCGCCAGGAGCGGCAGCGCCAGGGCGACGCCCAGGAAGGCCGGCAGGGCGAGGCCCCTGATCCTCTGGGCGGCGTTCGGGGCCGCGCCGACCGCCTCGGTCGCCTGCCGGGGCGAGGGCGTGAGCGCCCGGCGGGCCTCGCGGTTGGCGAGCACGACCCGCTGGGCGATGCGCCCGACGAAGACGAGGCCGCACAGGAGCGCCACCAGGCCCCAGCGGGGCGTCAGGTAGAGGCCGCCGGTCTCGCCGCCGAGCGCGGTGCGGTAGCTGACCACCGGCACGCAGAGGCCGAGGGTCACGAGGGCGAACAGGGCCGCATCCTTGACGATGCCGGCCACGTCGAGGCCGGGGCGGGCGGCGCCGGAGCCGGCCGCCAGGGCGGGAGCGGGGGCGGGGGCGCTCATCAGACCTTCTCGACCTCGGGCCGTCCGAGGATGCCGGAGGGCATGAAGATGAGCACGATGGCGAGGATCGAGAAAGCCGCCACGTCCTTGTACTCGATCGAGAAGTAGGCCGACCAGAAGGTCTCGATGAGCCCGATGATCAGCCCGCCCAGAACCGCCCCCGGCAGGCTGCCGATGCCGCCGAGCACCGCGGCCGTGAAGGCCTTCACGCCGGGCACGAACCCGTCCGAGAAGGACAGGACCCCGTAATAGAGCAGGTACATGGTCCCGGCGACCGCCGCGAGCGCCGCCCCGAGCACGAAGGTGAGCGAGATGGTGCGGTCGACGTCGATGCCGAGGAGCGAGGCCATCTTGCGGTCCTGCTCGCAGGCGCGCTGGGCGCGCCCGAGGGACGTGTGCTGCACGAGGTACCAGAAGCCGGCGAGCAGGATCGCGGTCACCGCCATGATCAGGATCTGCTTGTAGGAGAGGGCGACCGCGTAGCCGTTCTCGCCCGTCCACAGCACGATCACGTCGCGCAGCATCGGGGGGGTCGGCTTGTTGCGCGCACCCTGCACCACCTGCACGAAGTTCGACAGGAAGATCGAGACGCCGATGGCCGAGATCAGGGGGGCGAGGCGGAACGAGCCGCGCAGGGGCTGGTAGGCGATCCGCTCGATCGCCCAGCCCCACAGGGCGGTGAGCGCCATCGCGACGATCATCACCAGGATGAGGGCCACCACCACCGACCCGATGCCGAGCACCGTGGTCAGGAGCAGGAAGGCGATCAGCGCGATGAAGGCCGAGAGCATGAACACGTCGCCGTGCGCGAAGTTGATCATGCCGATGATGCCGAAGACCATCGTGTAGCCGATGGCGATGAGGCCGTAGATGGACCCCAGCGTCAGCCCGTTGATGAGCTGCTGCGCGAACACCTCCATGCGGATGCGATCTCCAACCCGGACCCGCGGACCTTGCGCGTCGCGGCCCTGCCTTCCGAGAGCCCGCCCCCGATGTCCGGGTGACGGGCGGTCCTTGGCAAAATCCTTAGCAAGCGCCGCACCACTCCACAATCGGGCGGAGGCGGGCGCGGGATCGGGAGCCGTCGGGGCACCGGCTCGCGGCACCGGCTTGCGGCGCCGGCTTGCGGTGCTGGCTTGCGGTGCTGGCTTGGGCGCGGGGGCTTCGCTATCGTCGGGCGAGAACGGAACCCCGGGGGAACGCGCGCGATGGCGATGACGATGAGCGGCGAGGTGGTGCTGCCCGCCGACCAGCGGACGGTGTGGGAGAAGCTCAACGACCCCGAGGTCCTGCGGCGCTGCATCCCGGGCTGCGAGAGCCTCGAGAAGGTTGGGGAGAACGAGCTGCAGGCCTCCGCCAAGGTCGCGGTCGGCCCCGTCAAGGCGACCTTCAAGGGCCGGGTGACGCTCTCGGACATCGACGCGCCGAACGGATACCGCATCTCCGGCGAGGGCCAGGGCGGGGTGGCGGGCTTCGCCAAGGGCGGCGCCTCGGTGCGCCTCGAAACCGTCGAGGGCGGCCAGACCAAGATGACCTACGACGTCGATGCCAGCGTGGGCGGCAAGATCGCCCAGCTCGGCGGCCGCCTGATCAACGGCGTGGCCAAGAAGTACGCGGACGGCTTCTTCGAGACCTTCGCCAAGGAGGTGCAGGGCGGGCAGGCCTCCGGCTGAGGCGAGGCGGTCCCGAACGCGGGGGCGGCCGGCGGGCGGGCCGGAACGAGGCCCGCCGCGGGGCCGGGCGCGCCCCGGGACCGCGGCAACGCGCGAGGGCGGCGGCGCGGCGCGCCCGGGCCGCTCCCCCTTGAAATTCGCCGGCGACACCGGCGGGCCCGGTTTGAGGCGAGGCGCCGCAGGGTGGTCCGATTGCCGAAACCTGCGCCGTCAGCCTATTTCTGACGCAGAGTTAGCGGGCGTCGATCCGGGCATCGCTGCCGATCCGAGAGGGCCATGCCGAGAAATCTGGTGATCGTGAGGGCCGGGGATCGCTCGGCTCATCCGGAATGGCTGCGCGACCCCCATCGCAACTGGGATCTGGCGATCAGCTATTACGGTGCCGATCCCGAGCAGCTCGGACATGAATTCGTCTTCAAACACGTCATGCCGGGATCGAAGTTCACGGCGGTCGCCGCATTACTTTCAGAATACAGGGACACGGTCTATTCATACGAACGCATCGTCTTGGCAGACGACGACATTCAGACCGATACCGCCACACTCAACCGCTTCTTCGAGATTACGGAGGAGTACGGGCTCGAACTCAGCCAACCGGCGCTGCATGAGGACAGCTTCTTCAGCCACGCCGTCACCTTGCGCAACCCGCTCTTCAAACTCAGATTCTCGAACTTCGTCGAGATCATGTTGCCGTGCTTCGCGAGAGATTTGCTCCGCACGGTGGAAAGGTCATTCGGAGAGAACCGCAGCGGCTGGGGACTCGATTTTCTCTGGCCGCGGCTGGTCTCCGCGCGGGACAGGATCGCGATCGTGGACGAGACGCCGGTCCTCCACGACCGGCCGGTCGGCGGTCCGATGCACGGCTACTTCGCCGCGCAGGGCATCGACCCGCTGGCGGACCGGAACGGCGTCCTCGCGAAATACGCCTTCCGGCAGGGGCCGGCCGTCGCCACGGGGGGCATCGGCACCGACGGCGCCGAGTACGGGCTGGACGGGCCGTCGCGCGACGCCTTCATCGCGCGCCTGCTGGCGGGATACGCGCAGGTCCGGCCGAGGCAGGAGGTGAGCTTCGACCAGCTGGTCCGGGACAGCCTGCGACCCGCGCCGGAGCCGGGCCGAGGGGCGGGCGCGGCCGCGCCCGGCGGCTCCCCGGCGTAGCGGGGGCGGACGGATCCGCCGACGCGGCGCGGCCCAGGCCTCCCCGGGCGGCGCGATGCCGGCTCGCCGCCGGCCTCGCGGCAGGAACGAGAACCGGGCGCGGCCCTCGTTCCGCGCGACTGCCCGCCGGCCCGGCCGGGCGATCGGACAGGGGCGGATCGACCGGAGCATGGTCATGGTGGATTGGTTGATCGTCGGAGCCGGCTTCGTCGGGGCGGTGGCGGCGGAGCACCTCGCGCGCGTGCACGGCCAGACGGTCCTCGTGATCGACCGCAGGGATCACGTCGCCGGAAACGCGCACGATGCCCGCAACGAGGACGGGATCCTGCACCACCGCTACGGGCCGCACATCTTCCACACCAACGCGCCGCGGATCGCGGATTACCTCTCGGGCTTCACGGAGTGGCGGGATTACGAGCACCGCGCGGTCGCGCTGATCGAGAACCGGCTCGTCCCCATCCCGTTCAACTTCACCTCGCTCGACATCGTGTTTCCGGCCGGCAAGGCGGCCCGGATCAAACAGAGGATGATCGAGCGGTACGGTTTCGGAGCCAACACGACGATCCTCGCGCTCAGATCCGAGCAGGACGGGCTGCTGAGGGAATGCGCGGACTACGTGTATGAGTACGTCTTCCTCGGCTACACCAGCAAGCAATGGGGGTTGCGGCCGGACGAGATCGACGCGTCGGTCACCAATAGGGTGCCGGTCCGGGTGTCGTACGACGATCGCTACTTCCAGGACAGTTTCCAGAAGATGCCCCGCGCCGGGTACACCAGGATGTTCGAGCGCATGCTCGCGTCGCGCCTGATCGAGGTCAGCCTGGCAACCGAGTGGCGGGACGTCAGAGATCGCGTTCGTTACAAGAATGTTCTCTTCACCGGCGCGATCGACGAATTCTTCGATTATCGCCTCGGCGTCCTGCCCTACCGGAGTCTCGAATTCGAGATGCAGGTCTACGATCAGCCGCTGCACCAGCCGGTCGCGCAGGTCAACTACCCGAACGGCGAGCGCTTCACGCGCATCACGGAGATGAAGCACCTGACCGGGGAGAGCGGCCCGAGAACGATGGCGGCGATCGAGTACCCGATCCCGCATCGCCCCGGCGAGACGGTTCCGTACTACCCGATCCCGCGGGCCGACAACGAGGCGCTGCACAGGGAGTACGTGCTGCTGAACCGCGCCAAGACCGTTCACTTTGCCGGGCGGCTGGCGGATTACAGGTATTACAACATGGACCAGGCGGTCGGGCGGGCGATCTCCCTGGTGAGCAAGCTGCGCGGATGACGCCGCGGACGCGGGCGGCGCGGCCGCGCGCCGATCCCGCCCCCGCCGGCACAAACCGCGCCATTTGGCACCCGAGAGTCCCCCAAAGCCCGCCTTGACCGCCCGCCGCGGCCGGTTGACACTCGTTTTCGAACGATTCCGAACCAAGAGGGTGGCCGGCCCGGGCGCCCGGCGCGAAGGATCCGCCGCAAGGGTCCGGCGGGCAGGCCGACGAGGAGGAAAGCACCATGAGCTCCGTCAGCCTGACGGTGAACGGCAAGGCCGTGACCGCCGAGATCGAGCCGCGCACGCTGCTCGTCCAGTTTGTCCGGGACACGCTGCGCCTCACCGGCACCCATGTGGGCTGCGACACCAGCCAGTGCGGCGCCTGCGTGGTGCATCTCGACGGGCAGGCCGTGAAGGCCTGCACCGTGCTGGCGGTCCAGGCCGACGGCCGGCAGGTCACCACGATCGAGGGGCTGGCCGAGCCCGGCGGCGCCCTCCACCCGATGCAGGCGGCCTTCCGCGAGCATCACGGCCTCCAGTGCGGCTACTGCACGCCCGGGATGATCATGACGGCGGTCGACCTCGTGCGGCGCAAGGGCCACGCCCTCGACGAGGCCACGATCCGGCACGAGCTCGAGGGCAACCTGTGCCGCTGCACGGGCTACCACAACATCGTCAAGGCGATCGCGGCCGGCGCGGCCGCGATGGGCGGCGAGCCGCCCCTGCGGCAGGCCGCCGAGTAGCGCGCGGGGTTCACCGGCCCGCCAGAGGCCCGGGGACCCGCGAGGGACGCCATCGACGAGGGACGGGAGAGGGAACATGACCGCGAGCGGCATCGGCGCCCCCGTGCGCCGCAAGGAGGACCAGCGCTTCATCACCGGCAAGGGCCGCTACGTCGACGATCTCAACCGGCCGGGCCAGGCCTACGCCTATTTCCTGCGCTCGCCCCACGCCCACGCGGAGATCCGCGGCATCGACGCCGCCGCGGCCCGGGCGATGCCGGGGGTGATCGGCGTGTTCACCGGCGAGGACCTGGCGGCCGACAAGGTCGGCGGCCTGATCTGCGGCTGGATGATCCACTCCAAGGACGGCAGCCCGATGCGGGCCGGGCCGCACCCGGCCCTGGCCCAGGGCAAGGTGCGCTACGTGGGCGACCACGTCGCCTTGGTGGTGGCCGAGACCCTGGCCGCCGCCCGCGACGCGGCCGAGGCGATCAGCGTCGACTACGCGGTGCTGCCCGCGGTGGTCGAGACCGCCCGGGCGCGGGGCGCGGAGGTCGCCGTGCACGATGTCGCCCCCGACAACGTGGTGTTCAGCTGGCACCTCGGCAGCCGGGAGAGCGTCGAGGCCGCCTTCGCTCGGGCCAGGCACGTCACCAGCCTCGACATCGTCAACAACCGCCTGGTGCCCAATCCGATCGAGCCGCGCGCCGCGATCGGCGAGTACGACGAGGCCGAGGAGGCCTTCACCCTCTACACGACGAGCCAGAACCCCCACGTCGCCCGGCTCGTCCTCTCGGCCTTCATCGGCATCGCGCCCGAGAACAAGCTGCGGGTGGTGGCGCCCGACGTCGGCGGCGGCTTCGGCTCCAAGATCTTCATCTACGCCGAGGAGACGGTCTGCGTCTGGGCCGCCAGGAAGGTCGGCCGGCCGGTGAAGTGGACGAGCGACCGCACCGAGGCCTTCCTGGCCGACGCGCATGGGCGCGACCACGTCACCCGGGCGGAGCTCGCCCTCGACGAGAACGGCCGCATCCTCGGCCTGCGGGTCCACACCACGGCCAATCTCGGCGCCTACCTGTCGACCTTCGCCTCCTCGGTCCCGACCTACCTGTACGCGCCGCTCCTGTCGGGCCAGTACAACATCCCGGCGATCTACTGCGAGGTCGACGGCGTCTACACCAACACCGCGCCGGTCGACGCCTACCGGGGAGCCGGCCGGCCGGAGGCGACCTTCGTGATCGAGCGCCTCGTCGAGGTCGCGGCCCGGCAGATCGGGCAGGACCCGGCCCGCTTCCGGCGCCGCAACTACATCAAGAGTTTCCCGCACCAGACGCCGGTCATCATGACCTACGACGTCGGGGATTACGTCGCCTCCCTCGACAAGGCGCTGGAGGCCGCCGACTACCAGCACTTCCCGCGGCGGCGCCGCGAGAGCGCGCGGCGCGGCAAGCTGCGCGGCATCGGCTTCTCCTCCTACATCGAGGCCTGCGGCATCGCGCCCTCGCAGGCGGTGGGGGCGCTGGGGGCGGGCGTCGGCCTGTGGGAATCCGCCGAGGTGCGGGTGAACCCGACCGGCTCGATCGAGGTGCTGACCGGCTCGCACAGCCACGGCCAGGGCCACGAGACCACCTTCGCGCAGCTCGTCAGCGACCGGCTCGGCGTGCCGATCGAGAGCGTCAGCATCGTGCACGGCGACACCGACAAGGTGCAGTTCGGCATGGGCACCTACGGCTCCCGCTCGGGGGCGGTCGGGATGTCGGCCATCGCCAAGGCCCTCGACAAGGTGGTCGCCAAGGGCCGCAAGGTCGCGGCCTTCGCCCTGGAGGCCGCCGAGGGCGACATCGAGTTCAGGGACGGCCGCTTCGCCGTGGCCGGCACCGACCGCTCCCTGAGCTTCGGCGAGGTGGCGCTGCAGGCCTACGTTGCCCACAAGTTCAGCGGCGCCGAGCTGGAGCCCGGCCTCAAGGAGGGCGCCTTCTACGACCCGACCAACTTCACCTTCCCGGCCGGGGTCCACGTCTGCGAGGTCGAGGTCGATCCCGAGACCGGCCAGGTCACGATCGAGCGCTTCACCGCGGTCGACGATTTCGGCAACGTCATCAACCCGATGATCGTCGAGGGCCAGGTCCATGGCGGCATCGCGCAGGGCGTCGGCCAGGCCCTGTTCGAGGGCGCCGTCTACGACGCGGACGGCCAGCTCGTCACCGCGAGCTTCATGGATTACCGCATGCCCCGGGCCGCCGACCTGCCCTCCTTCGCGGTCGGGATGACCGTGACGCCCTGCCCGTCCAACCCGCTCGGCATCAAGGGCTGCGGCGAGGCCGGCGCCATCGCGGCGCCCGCCGCCGTGATCAACGCCCTGACCGACGCCCTCGGGCACGAGAACATCGCCATGCCGGCGACCCCGCTGGCGGTCTGGCGCGCCGCGCAGGCCGCCCGCCAGCCCGAACCCGTCGCCGCCGAGTGAACCGGGAGCCCGCCCCATGTACGCCTTCGAGTATCACCGCCCCGCGAGCCTCAAGGAGGCGGTCTCCCTGCTGACCCGGCAGGAGGACGCCAAGCTCGTGGCCGGCGGCCACACCCTGATCCCGACGATGAAGCAGCGGCTCGCCGCGCCCGGCCACCTGATCGATCTCGGGGCCATCCCCGACCTCGCCGGGATCGAGCGCACGCCCCGCGCGGTCACGATCGGCGCCATGACGACCCACGGCGCCGTCGCGGACTCGCCCGAGCTGCGGGAGGCGATCCCCGCGCTGGCCGAACTCGCCGGCCTGATCGGCGACCCGGCGGTGCGCCACCGCGGCACGATCGGCGGCTCGATCGCCAACAACGATCCCTCGGCCGACTACCCGGCCGCCTGCCTCGCGCTCGGCGCCACGATCATCACCAACACGCGGCGCATCCCGGCCGAGGAGTATTTCCGCGGACTGTTCGAGACCGCCCTGCAGGAGGGGGAGATCGTCACCGCGATCTCCTTCCCGATCCCCCACAAGGCGGCCTACGAGAAGTTCCGCAACCCGGCCTCCCGCTACGCCCTGGTCGGCGTCTTCGTGGCCAAGCGCCCGAGCGACATCCGCGTCGCCGTCACCGGGGCGGGCGCGAACGGGGTCTTCCGCTGGCGGGAGGCCGAGGAGGCCCTGGCCAAGCGCTTCTCGGCCAAGTCCCTCGACGGGCTCAAGGCCTCGCCGGACGACCTGATCGGCGACCTCCACGCGGATGCCGCGTACCGGGCGCACCTGATCGGCGTCATGGCGCGCCGGGCCGTGCAGGCCGCGACGGACCGGTGAGGGGACGCGCCCCGCCGGGCGGGCCGCGTGAGCCCTGTCCGGCAGGACCGCGCATGGGCGGCGGATCGATCGGTTCGGGGGTGAGTCGCGCCGGCACGCGGTCGGTCTCGGCATCCGGCACCTGGCGCACCGCGTTCGACATGGGTGAGGGCGAGATCTACAACCTCGACCTGGAGGATGACCATCGATGGCCGAGCCGCCGATCCGGATCGGGATGAAACCCGCGCATCCCGGCGAGTTCATCCGCGCGGAGGTGATCGAGCCGCTCGACCTCTCGGTCGGCAAGGCGGCGGACATCCTCGATGTCCGCCGCGCGACGCTCTCCGACCTGCTCAACGGCAAGGCGAGCCTGTCGCCCGAAATGGCCTTGCGGGTGGAGAAGGCCTTCGGCGTCAGCATGGATACGCTGCTGCACATGCAGGCAGGGTTCGATGCGCATGCGATGCGCGAGCGGGCGGACAGCATCCTCGTGACGCGCTACGTCCCGGTCTCCGACCCGGAGACAGGGACCGCATGACCCCGCCCGCCTCGATCGACGCCACCCTCGACCTCCTCGCCGCGGCCGGCTACGTCGCCGACCGGGCGCTCGCCACGGTGGCCTTCCTGTCGCTGCGCCTGAGGCGCCCGCTCTTCCTCGAGGGCGAGGCGGGCGTGGGCAAGACCGAGATCGCCAAGGTCCTGGCCGCGAGCCTGGGCCGGCCGCTGATCCGGCTGCAATGCTACGAGGGCCTCGACGTCGCCTCGGCGGTCTACGAGTGGAACTATGCCGGGCAGATGATGGCGATCCGCCTCGCGGAGGCGGGCGGCGGGGTCGACCGCGACCGGCTCGAATCCGAACTCTTCTCCGAGCGCTACCTGATCCGGCGACCGCTCCTGCGCGCCCTGGAGCCGGGGGAGGGCGGCGCCCCGGTGCTGCTGATCGACGAACTCGACCGCACCGACGAGGCCTTCGAGGCCTTCCTGCTCGAGATCCTGTCGGATTTCCAGGTCACGATCCCGGAACTCGGCACCGTGCGGGCGCCCGAGCCGCCCATCGTGGTGCTGACCTCGAACCGCACCCGCGAGATCCACGACGCGCTCAAGCGCCGCTGCCTCTATCACTGGGTCGATTACCCGGACGCGGCGCGCGAACTCGCCATCCTGCGCCGGCGCGTGCCCGGCGCCGGGGAGGCGCTCGCCCGCGACGTGGTCGCCTTCGTGCAGGCGATCCGCAAGGAGGACCTGTTCAAGGCGCCCGGCGTCGCCGAGACCCTCGACTGGGCGACCGCCCTCGTCGAGCTCGACGCCGTCGCCCTCGATCCCGCCCTGGTCTCCGACACGCTCGGCGTGCTGCTGAAGTACCAGGACGACATCGCGGCGATGCAGGCCGGGCGGGCCAAGGCGCTCCTCGACGAGGTGCGGTCGGCCGCGCGATGACGGGCCGGCTGCCGGACAACATCGCCCACTTCGCCCGCGCCCTGCGCAGGGCCGGGCTGCCGGTCGGGCCCGGGGACGTCATCGACGCGGTCGAGGCCGTGGTGGCGGCCCGGATTGGCAGCCGCGAGGACCTCTACTGGACGCTCCACGCCGTCCTGGTGCGCAAGCACGAGCATTCGGTGCTGTTCGAGGAGGCGTTCCGCCTGTTCTGGCGGCGGCGCGACCTCATCGAGGCGCTGATCGCCCAGATGGCGCCGGTCGCGCCGGCCCGGGGGCGCGAGCCGCCGAAGGCCGGGGCCCTGCGGGTGCGCGAGGCGCTCGCGCCCGACGCCCCCCGGCCCCGGCCGAAGCAGGACGAGGCGGCCCTGCGCGCCACCCTCACGGTCTCCGAGCGCGAGGTGCTGAAGGCCAAGGACTTCGCCCAGATGTCGACCGAGGAGGTGGCGCAGGCCCGCCGCCTGATCGCCGCCCTGGCGCTGCCCGACGACGCCGCCCGCACCCGGCGCTTCGCCCCGACGGCGCGCGGGCGGATCGACCCGCGGCGCAGCTTCCAGCGCACCCTGCGCGCCCAGGGAAGCATCGACCTCGCGTTCCGGTCGCCGCGGGTGCGGCCGCCGCCGATCGTCGCCCTCGCCGACATCTCGGGATCGATGGCGGAGTACTCGCGCCTCTTCCTCCACTTCCTGCACGCCCTCGGCGAGCGGCGCCGGGTGCACAGCTTCGTCTTCGCGACGCGGCTCACCAACATCACCCGCGAACTCGCCCGGCGCGACCCGGACGAGGCGCTCGTCCGGGCGAGCGCCCGGGCCCGCGACTGGGAGGGGGGCACCCGCATCGCCGCGGCCCTGCACGCCTTCAACCGGCACTGGTCCCGCCGGGTGCTCGGCGGGGGCGCGGTGGTGCTGCTGTTCACGGACGGGCTGGAGCGCGAGGTGACGCCGGAACTGACCTTCGAGATGGACCGGCTGAAGCGCTCCTGCCGCCGCCTCGTCTGGCTGAACCCGCTCCTGCGCTTCGACCGCTTCGAGGCCCGGGCGGCCGGCATCCGGGCGATGCTGCCCCACGTCCACGATTTCCGGCCGATCCACAGCCTCGCGGCGATGGAGGATCTCTGCCGCGCGCTCGGCGCAGGGCCGGTCCGCGCCGACGACCCGCGCGCTTGGTTGCGCCGGGCCGGCTGATGCCTACCTTCTCGGCAGCGCGCCCGCGGCGGGGCGCCGGAGATCCCCGATGCTCTCCACCGACACCGACATCCTCTCGGCCGCGCAGGCCTGGCGCGAGGCCGGGCGCGGCGTGGCGCTCGCCACCGTGATCGAGACCTGGGGCTCGGCGCCCCGCCCGGTCGGCAGCCACCTGGCGATCGACCAGGAGGGCAATTTCCTCGGCTCCGTCTCGGGGGGCTGCGTCGAGGGCGCGGTGATCACCGAGGCGCTGGAGGTGATCGAGGAGGGGCGCCCGCGCGTGCTGGAATTCGGCGTCGCCGACGAGACCGCGTGGCGGGTCGGGCTGTCCTGCGGCGGGCGGATCCGGGTGCTGGTGGAGCGGGTCGCGTGAGGGGGAGCCCGGCGAGGGTCCGGCGCGGGGAACGCCATGCAGCTTGATCTCCTGAAGGCCCTCAACGCCGAGCGCGCCGCGCGCCGCGCCGCGATCCTGGTGACCGCCCTCGACGGCTCCGCGCAGCGCCTCGTGCGCGAGGCCGAGGCCGCCGCCGACCCGCTCGCGGCCGAGCTCCTGCCCCGCTTCCGGACGGGCCGGAGCGGCCTCGCCGAGGCGGAGGGCGGGCCCGTCTTCCTGACCGTGCAGGTGCCGCCGCCGCGGCTGGTGATCGTCGGCGCGGTCCATATCAGCCAGGCGCTGGCGCCGATGGCCCGCCTCGTCGAGCTCGACGTCACGATCATCGACCCGCGCACCGCCTTCGCGACGCCCGAGCGCTTCCCGGACGTGCCCCTCGTGGCGCTGTGGCCGGACGAGGCCCTGGCGGGGCTGCCGCCCCTCGACGCCTACACGGCCGTCGCGGCGCTGACCCACGACCCGAAGATCGACGATCCCGCGCTGGTCGCGGCGCTCGCGGCGGAGTGCTTCTACGTGGGGGCGCTCGGCTCGCGCAAGACCCACGCCCGGCGGGTCGAGCGGCTGCGCGAGGCGGGCCTGTCCGAGGAGCGGATCGGGCGGCTGCGCGCCCCGATCGGCCTCGCCATCGGCGCGGTGAGCCCGGCCGAGATCGCCGTCTCGATCCTCGCCGAGATCGTCGCGGCCCTGCGCCGCGCCGGCCCGTGAGGTGAGCCGATGAGGTTCGGTCCCGTCCCGGTCGCGGATTCCGTCGGGCTGATCTCGGCCCACGCGGTGCGGGCGGGCGGCGCGGTGCTGCGCAAGGGCAGCCGGATCGGCGCCGAGGAGGTCCGCCGCCTCGCCGAGGCCGGCATCGCCGAGGTCGTCGTCGCGGCGCCGGAGCCGGGCGACGTCGGCGAGGACGAGGCCGCCCGGACGATCGCCGCGTCCGTGGCCGGGGAGGGGATCGAGCTCGCCCCTCCTTTCACCGGCCGCGCCAACCTCCACGCCGCCGCGGCGGGCGTGCTCGTGCTCGACGGCGGCGCGATCGCGGCCGTCAACGGGGTCGACGAGGCCGTCACCCTGGCGACCCTCGCCCCGTTCAAGCCCGTCGTCGCCGGCGAGATGGTGGGCACGGTCAAGATCATCCCCTACGCGATCCCGGGCGACGTCCTGCGCCGGGCGCGCGAGGCCGTCCCCCGCCCGGCCGTCGCGGTGGCGCCCTATCGCCTGCGGCGGGTCGCGGTGGTCTCCACCCTGCTGCCGGGCCTCAAGCCCAGCGTCGTCGACAAGACGCTGCGGGTCCTGGGGGAGCGCCTCGCGCCGGCCGGCGCCGCACTCGCCGCCGAGACGCGGGTGCCGCACCGGGCCGAATCCGTCGCGGCCGCCCTGCGCGAGGCGGTGGCGGCGCCGGCCGACCTCGTCGTGGTGTTCGGCGCCTCGGCCATCGCGGACCGGCGGGACGTGATCCCGGCCGGGTTGTCGGCGGCGGGCGGGCGGGTCGAGCATCTCGGCATGCCGGTCGATCCCGGCAACCTCCTGCTGCTCGGGCGCCTCGGGGAGGTCCCGGTGATCGGGGCGCCGGGCTGCGCCCGCTCGCCGAAGGAGAACGGCTTCGACTGGGTGCTGCACCGGCTGCTCGCCGGCATCCCGGTCGGGCGCGCGGACCTCGTCGGCATGGGGGTCGGGGGGCTGCTGATGGAGATCGTCTCCCGGCCGCAGCCGCGGGAGGGCGGCGCCCCGGCGGAGGCGGAGGACGGGGCGTGAGCCCGCCGGTCGGCCTCGTGCTGCTCGCGGCCGGCCGCGGCACCCGCTTCGGCCCGGCGCCCAAGCTGCTGGCGCCGCTCGACGGGGTGCCCCTGGTGCGCCACGCCGCCGAGGCGGCCCTGCGCGCCGGGATCGGGCCGGTCGTCGCGGTGTTCGGCCACGCCGAGGAGGCGGTGCGCGCGGCGCTCGCCGGCCTCGACCTCGTCCTCGTGCGCAATCCCGCCTACGCGCAGGGGCTGTCGACCTCCCTGCGGGCCGGGCTCGCGGCCCTGCCGGAGGCGGCGGAGGGCGCGATCATCCTGCTCGGGGACATGCCGCGCGTGCCCCCGGCGCTGCTGGCCGGCCTCGCGGCGGCCTTCGCGGGGACCGACGCGGCCGTGGTGCCGGTCTGCGCCGGGCGGCGCGGCAACCCGGTGCTCCTCAACCGCCGCCGGCTCGCGGCGGAGCTCGCGGCGCTCGCCGGGGACCGGGGCGCGGGGCCGCTCCTCGCCGGGCGGAGGGACGTGCGGGAATGGCCGGTCGAGGAGGCCGGAATCCTCCTCGACGTCGACACGCCCGAGGCCCTCGCCGGCCTCGCGCGATCCCCGAACGATCCGCTCTGAGATGAATCATCCGCTGTCCGAACGATCACGTCCGAAAAGCGGATCCCGGATCACACGCCCGCGCGGCGCTTGGGCGACGCCGACATCCGCATGGCCGAAATGGGAGATGGCGACGCGACCCGTCGGATGTCGGATCAGGCGATCCCGAGGCTGAACAGGCCCACGACGGCGCTGAACACCGCGTAGACGAAGCCGAGATTCAGCAGCACGCCGAGCGCCCCGACCCCGAGCCCGGCCATCACCACGATCCCGTCGCGCTCGACGAGGCCGAGCCCGACCAGGGACACGGCGAGCCCGAGCGGGATCTGCCCGACGATCGGCGCGGCGACG
Organism: Methylobacterium sp. 4-46; assembly: GCF_000019365.1. Lineage (GTDB taxonomy): Bacteria > Pseudomonadota > Alphaproteobacteria > Rhizobiales > Beijerinckiaceae > Methylobacterium. The sequence goes on from NC_010511.1 coordinate 5,983,580, forward strand.
ATCAGGACCAGCGCGAGGGTGAGCAGCAGCAGGCCCATCGCCCGCATGCCGACCTCGTTCTCGAAGACGCGCATGCGCGGGCGCGACCAGCGCTCCAGGCGCCGCAGCAGCGGCACCGCCCGGGCCACCGCCCGCTGCAGGTCGGAGCGGGCAATCGAGCGGCCGAGCAGGGCGCGCGGCAGCCAGGGCGCCGACATCCCGGCCGCGATCTGGGCCGCCACCAGCGCCAGCAGCAGCCCGCAGATCAGCGGGATCGGCGGCGGCATCGGCAGGCAGTTCGGCAGGCCGAGCAGCACCACCAGCAGGGCGAAGGCCCGGTCGCGCAGCACCGCCACGATGTCCCCGACCGTGAGACGGTCGGCCTCCTGCGCGGCCAGCACCGTCAGGACGTCGGAGGTTCGCGTCGGTTTGGTCAAGGGGGTGCCGTCCGCTGCCTCGGTCGCGGCGCCCGCTCTAACCTGTTCTTTCCCCTCGGCCAACCCGACCGCCCGTCGTGCGGGCGATGCGTCGCATTCGTCGTCCCGGTCCAGGAGCCCGACCGGCTCCCGGGGCGCCGCCGCCAACCGCGCGCGCGTGCTCGTCATCCGCAGCCATCCTCGCGCCCCCGCGAGAGGGCAACCGGGCCGTCTTCAGCCGAGCAACCGGGCTTTCCTGAGGCAGGCCCCCCGGTTCAGTGCAGCGTGAGCACGCCGTTCACCGTCCGGAACTCGGCCGGCTTGATGAGTTGCGAATGGGACACACGCACCGAATGGAGCGGGCCTTCCAGCTCGCGCTCCCAGAACGCCAGGAAATCGTGCAGGACCGGGAATTTCGGGGCGAGATCGTAATCCTGCCAGACGTAGGTCTGCAGCACCCCGGGATGGTCGGGCATGCGGTACAGGATCTGCGCGGTGGTCAGACCATAGCCCTCGAGTTGACGCAGGAACTCCCTGGAAACCATCGGACCTCCTTCCTCGGCCGAACCGATCGCGGCCGCGCAACTTGCCGGCTAACGGTCCGATGATGGGGTGAAGGCACCGTTAAGCTCAAGACCAAAAATCGGCTTTCGCGTGCAAAAACAAGGCTTTGGCAGCATCCGCGAGGGATTGCTAGCAGCCCCGCGCCGGCCCTGCCGCGTGCCGGACTTCCTCAGAGGAAGGCGCGGCGATCCCGATTCGTTCCGACATCTTGCGATTTTCCTAACGGAAGAGAGTTGACTCGAAAGACGATGGAAAAGACTTTTCCATCGGTTTGCACCGCACCGCACCGGATCGTCCCTTGCGCGGCCCGAATCAGCTTCGCGGATGGGGCGATCTCGCGGCGGCCTGCGGCGCGCTGCTCTGGGCGCAGGCGGCCGCGGCCGAGGGCCGGGACGAGGTCCGGGCGGTGCTGTTCGGCGGCCTCGATGCGGGCCGCTCCACCTTCGTCAACGCGGGCGTCAAGGCCGCGCCGGGCGGCCTCGTCAGCGACGGATTCGTCCTGCTCGGCGGGTTCGGCACCGGCCTGCGGAGCGAGCGCGACTGGTACGGGCGCCCGGCCCCGGACGGGCGGCGCCCGCCGCGGGTGTTCCGCCACACCGTCCTCGCCAACGCCCTGGGGGGCTGGCAGTGGCTGCGGGAATGGGGCGTCGTCGCGGTCCTCGTCGGTCCCGAGATGTCCTTCGAGACGCTGGGCACCGGCGGCGCGCCGCGGCGCGCCCTGCGCTTCGGCCTGCGCCTCCACGCCGAGGTCTGGGCCCGGCCGACGCCCGAGACCCTCCTCACCGTCACGGCGATCACCGGCAGCGCCCGCCGGGATGGCTGGGGCCGGGTCTCCTGGGGATGGCGGGCGGGCCCGGCCTATCTGGGCCCGGAGGCCGCCCTCTACGCCGACGCGACCGGCTACCGGAAGTGGTCGCTCGGCCTCCACCTCACCGACTTCGCCCTCGGCGAGGCCAACGGGCGGGTCTCAGCCGGATGGCTCTACGAGGAAAAGGTCCGGCGTCCCGGCCTCTTCCTGGCGACCTGCCTGTGGCTGCCCCTCTGACCCGTCGAGCCCCGCGAGGAAGCGCGCGGCATCGGCCAGGATCTCCCGGCGGCGGGAGGCGGGCATCCGCGCGAGGGTGCGGTAGGGCATGGCGAGGCGCGGGTTGCCCGAGAGCCGCTCCGCGTGGGTGATCAGGAAGGCCCAGTAGAGGTAGTTGAAGGGGCAGGCCCGCGTCCCGCTCTTCAGCCGCACGTCGTACGCGCAGGCGCGGCAGTAATCCGACATGCGGTCGATGTAGGCGCCGGAGGCCGCGTAGGGCTTGGAGGCGAGCAGGCCCCCGTCCGCCCACAGCGCCATGCCGTGGACGTTCGGGAGTTCCACCCACTCGTAGGCATCCGCGTAGACGACCAGGAACCACTCCTCCAGCGCGGCGGGCCGGATCCCGGCGAGGAGGGCGAAGTTGCCGAGCACCATCAGGCGCTGGATGTGGTGGGCGTGGGCGTGGGCCCGCGTCGCCGCGACGCTGTCGGCGAGGCAGCGCATCGCCGTCTCGCCCGACCAGTAGAACCAGGGCAGGTCGCGCGCCGCCCCGAGGGCGTTGGTGGCCGCGTAATCCGGCATCCTCGCCCAGTAGAGGCCGCGCACGTATTCCCGCCAGCCGAGGATCTGGCGGATGAAGCCCTCGACCGCGTTGAGGGGCGCGCGCCCCTCCGCGTGGGCGCGCTCCGCCGCCCGGCAGACCTCCTCGGCGTCGAGGAGGCCGAGATTGAGGGCGGGCGCGAGCAGCGCGTGGTAGAGGAAGGGGGCGCCCGCCCGCATCGCGTCCTGGTAGTCGCCGAAGGCGGGCAGGCACTCGTCCAGGAAGTGGCGCAGGGCCGCCAGGGCCTGCTCCCGCGTCACCGGCCAGCCGAACCCGTCGAGATCGCCGAAATGCCCGGGGAAGCGCCGGGCCACGAGGGCGATCACCTCCCGGGTGACCGCGTCGGGCGGGAAGCGCAGGCGCGCGGGGAGGCGGTGATCGGCCGGAAGCTTGCGGCGGTTCTCCTGGTCGAAGTTCCAGCGCCCGCCGACCGGGGCGCCGTCCCGCATCAGGAAGCCGGTCCGGCGGCGCATCGCCCGGTAGAAGGTCTCCATGCGCAGGCTCGCGCGCCCCTCCGCCCAGCGCGCGAAGGCCTCGCGCGGGCAGAGGAAGCGGATGTCGGCGCGGATCTCGACCGGAACGCCGAGCGTCTCCGACCAATCCCGCATCATCGCGAGCACCCGCCACTCGCCGGGCTCGGTCACCACCACCCGGTCGGGCCGGTGGCGGGCGACCGCGCGGGCGAGTTCCCCACCGAAGGAGCCGGTATTGCCCGCATCCTCCAGCGCCACGTAGTCGACCGCGACGCCGCGCGCCCTCAGCTCCGCCGCGAAGTGGCGCATGGCCGAGAGGACGAGCGCGATCTTCTGCTTGTGGTGACGGACATAGGTCGCCTCCTCGGCGACTTCGGCCATCAGCACCACGTCGCGGGCCGGGTCAAGGTCGGTCAGGCCGGCGAGGCGCGGGTGGAGCTGGTCGCCCAGCACGAAGCGCAGCGTCCGCACGGCGCCTCAGCCCCTGGTGCGGACGCGCGAGCGCCCGCCATCGACGCCGATCACCTGGCCGGTGATCCAGCCGGCCTCCTCGCCGACCAGGAAGGCCGCGAGGCCGCCCGCATCCTCGGGCCGGCCGAGGCGCTGGAGCGCGTGCATGCCGGCGATGCCGTTCGCCACCGTCTCGTTGGCGGTGAGCGGCGCGGCGAGCGGCGTGCGGGTGAGGGAGGGGGCGACGACGTTCACGCGCACGCTCGGGGCAAGTTCGGCCGCGAGCGCGCGGGCGAGTCCCTCGACGGCGCCCTTGGCCATCGCCACGCTGGCATGGGCGGAAAAGCCCTGGGCGACCGCGACCGTGGAGAACAGCACGACCCCGCTCGTGCCCGTCCCGGCCCCCTCCCGCAGCGCGGGCGCGGCGGCCTGCACGGCCAGGAAGGCGCCGAGCGCGTTGAGGCGGAAATCGGCCTCGATCTCCTCCGCCCGCAGCCGCGCGACCGGCCGCAGGGTGATGCTGCCGACCGCGTAGACGAGGCCGCCGAGCGCGTCCCCGGCCTGCGCGGCGGCGCGCGCGGCGGTGGCCGGGTCGGTGACGTCGCCCGCCGTCACGGTCGTGTCGCCGAGTTCGGCGGCGGCCGCCGCGAGCCGGCCCGCGTCGCGGGCGACGAGGTGGAGGGGCCGGCCGCGCGCCCGCAGCGCCCGGGCCGCGGCGAGGCCGATCCCGCCCGTGCCGCCGAAGATCAGAACCCGTGCCGCCCCGCCCGTCATGCCGCCCCCCTTTGCCGCGCGCCTCGCCGCTCGCCTTGCGGCTCCCCTTGGCCCGCGTCCGGCGCTAGGTATGGCGGGACGGGCTCGGGTCAGCCGAGCTGAACTGCCGCAGGGGCCGGCGGCGATCCGGGGGAGCCAGGGGCATGAAGTTCGCCTTCGCGGGGATCGACTTTCTCGGCGGCGTCTTCGAGGCCCTGGCGGGGGCCGGCTGGCAGCCGATCAAGCTCTTCACCCGGCCCTGCGACGGCATCTACGACTTCAACGACAGCGTGGTGACGCTGGCGCGCCGCCACCGGGTGCCGATCCAGCTCTCGCGGGTGCGGCCGGCGGATCTCGACGCGCTGACCCAGGAGCACGGCCGCGACTGGGCGCTCGTCGTCGCGGGCTATCCCTGGCTGATCACCGGCTGGCCGGGCCGGGTGCGCTACGCGCTCAACTTCCACCCCTCGCCGCTGCCGACCGGCCGCGGCCCCTACCCGCTGTTCAAGGCGATCCTCGATTCCTACGAGACCTGGGGCGTCACCGCCCACGTCCTCGCCGAGGAGGGGTTCGACACCGGCGACATCCTCGCCCAGGAGCTCTTCCCGCTCTCGCCCGGCGAGACCCACGAGACGCTGCTCGCCCGCTGCCAGATCGCCGCGATGCGGCTGGCCGCCGGACCGATCGCCCGCGACCTGCCCGCCCGCTGGCGGGCCCCGGAGCCGCAGGGCGACGGCTCCTACTGGCCGCGGGTGACGGATGCGGACCGCACCCTCGATTTCCGCCAGCCCGTCGCCGCGGTGCTGCGCAAGGTGCGGGCCTTCGGGACGATCGAGACCGTGGCGCGGCTCAACGACGCCCGGGTCTTCGTGGCGGCGGCCGACGGCTGGGTCGAGCCGCACCGCTACGCGCCGGGCGCGATCGTGCACCGCCACCGCCGCCACGTGCTGGTGGCCGCCCGGGACGGCTTCGTGCAGATCACCCGCTGGAGCACGCTGCCGCTGGCGGAGGCCGGCCAGACCGGCCGCTGAGCCGTGCCGCCGATGCGCCGCAAGGGCGACCTGCCCGAGAAGATCTGCGCCCAATGCGGCCGGCCCTTCGCGTGGCGGCGCAAGTGGGAGCGGGTCTGGGAGGAGGTGCGCTACTGCTCGGATCGCTGCCGCCGGGAGGCGAAGCGGGGCGGGGCGGGGCGGAGCCGGTCCTGAGCCGTCATCCGCCATCCGGTTGATGGCTTCGCCATCTCCGATTTCGGCCATGCGGATGTCGGCGTCGCTCAGGCGCCGCGCTCAGGCGCCGCGCGGGCTCGTGATCCGGGACCCGCTTTGATCAAGCGGATCCCGTATCAGGCGGCGCGCGACCGCGGCAGGATCCCGCCGGGGCCGGGCGTCGGGCAGAGCTCGCGCAGGGGCGCCGGCTTGCCGAGCAGGTAGCCCTGGACCAGGCGGCAGCCGAAGCCCCGCAGGCGGTCGAGCTGCTCTTCCGTCTCCACGCCCTCGGCGACGCATTCCAGGCCGAGATACGTGCAGAGGTGCAGGATCGTCTTCACGATCGCCTCGCCGGTGGGCGTGTCGACGCTCGCCACGAAGCTGCGGTCGATCTTGATCCGGTCGAGCCCCAGCCGGTGCACGTAGCCGAGGCTCGAATGGCCGGTGCCGAAATCGTCGAGGGCGATCCGGCTGCCCAGGGCACGGAGCTTGCCGACCGAGCGGCCCGCCGCCTCCAGGTCGGCCATCAGCGCCGTCTCGGTCAGCTCGAAGGTCAGGCGGCTCGGCGCGACGCCGCTGCGCAGGATGAGCGCGACGATCGCGTCGGTCGCCTCGGGCGAGCTGAGATCGTGCGAGGACAGGTTGAAGGACAGGCCGACCGCTTGCGGCAGGTGGTCGATCTCGCCGAGCGCCTTCTCCAGGAGCAGGAGCGTCAGCCGGTGAATCAGGCCGCAGCGCTCCGCGACCGGGATGAACCGGCTCGGCGGGACCGCGCCGAGGAGCGGGCTCCGCCAGCGCGCCAGCGCCTCCACCGTCCGAACCGACCCGGAGGCCAGGTCGTAGACCGGCTGGTAGTGCAGCTCCAGCTCGGCCTCCAGTCCCGCCGCCTGCAGCGCCGCCTCGACGGCGCGCTCGGCCTGGATCAGGTCGTCCTGCTCCTTCGAGTAGACCGTCACGGCGCCGCGGCGATGCTGCTTGGACTGGTAGAGGGCGTGGTCGGCGTGGTCGAACAGGGCGGCGCCGTCGCGGTCGGCGGCGCTGGCGAAGGCGACGCCGCAGGAGCAGCCGGGGGACAGGAGGATGTCGCCGGCGCGGAACGGCTGCCTCAGCAGGTCCGAGACCTCCCGGCAGAAGGCGGCGACGTCGCGGCCGAGGGCCCGCGCGTCGATCAGGGCGCCGAACTCGTCGCCGCCGAGACGGGCCACCCTGACGGCCTTCCCCGCGAGGCTCCCCAGGCGGCGGCCGGTCTCGGCGAGGACGCGGTCGCCGGCCGAATGCCCGTAGCTGTCGTTGATGGACTTGAAGTGGTCGAGGTCGAAGATCGCCAGGGCCAGCTCCGCCCGGTCCGGCCCGTCGCGCAGGCCGTCGAGGGCCGCGAAGAAGTAGCGCCGGTTCGGCAGCCCCGTGAGGCTGTCGGTGTGGGCGAGGCGGAAATTCTCCTCGGCCAGGAGCCGCATCTCCTCCTGCTTGCGGATCAGGGCGGCCTGGGAATGGATCAGCTTCAGGAACGAGTCGTAGTTGGCGCGCAGCACGCGCACCATCACCATCACCACGAAAGCGAGGTTGAGCGAGATGGCGCCGAAGACCGCGTTGCCGGTCGTGAGGTAGTGCGCCAGGAAGACCGCGGTGACGATCGCGGTGACGAGGAGGGCGCATGCCGGCAGGTGCATCAGGCAGAAGATGCAGGCGATGACCGTGATGGCCACGAAGAGCGCGACGTGGCCGCGCTCGAAGGGGCCGCCGTAGCCGTCGAGCATGACGGCCCAGACCACGAAGGCGAGGGACAGGAAGGCGGTGAGAACGACCGTCCGGCGCATGCGGGCCGCCGCCTCGGCCGCGTCGACCCGCCCGGCGTCGAGCCGGTACCAGTGGATGCCGCGGCCGATGCAGATCGGGACCAGGAGGGCGAGCACCCCGACCGTCAGCCAGGGCGGCGCCAGCCGCGCATGCGTGAAGGCGACGGCGACGGCGTTCGCCGTCAGGCAGGCGTAGAGCGCGGGGATCTGCTTCTTGATCTCGGCGAATTGCGCGACGCGGATGCGGTCCCGGAGCGGGTCGGCCGCCTCGGCGCCGAGCCCGCGCGCCCGCAGGGCGTCGCCGGCGCCCCGCGCGAGGGCCGACCATGCCGCGGCCAGAAGGGACCGCATCGGGCCCGGCCCCCGCGGGCCGGTCGGATGACCGGGGACGTCGTGCGGCGCCGATGCGTCCCCGGGTTCCGCGGACCTCAGATCGGGCATGCGCCATTCCCCAACGTCGAAGCACCCGGATCGCGATTCACGCCCCGGTGCCGCGAGTGCAGCCTAGAAACCGAAGATGCTCGTCGTCGAGCTTTGCCGATCAATTCCTAAGGCTTGCATAATCCTCCGGCTCGGCACTGGGGCGAAGTCAGGACGGCCCAAGCAAAAGCCGCGGCGGCGGGCGACGGCTGCACGACCGGGATCGGGGCCGGCCCGCCTCAGCCCCGCCGGAGGGCCAGGGCCGCCAGGCTGGCCGCCGCGAGCAGGGTCACGGCGACCGGCGTCGCGGTGCCGTCGTGCCACGCCGCGACCGAGACCGTGAACGCGGCCCCGAGGGTCATCTGCAGGAAGCCGTAGAGGCTCGACGCGGCCCCGGCGGCGTGCGGGTCGACATTCATCAGCCCCGCCACGGCGTTCGGGCCGAGGAGCCCGATCCCGACCGCGTAGAGGACGAGGGGCAGGATCAGGGTCGCCACGCCGAGCGCGCCGCCGCGATCGACGGCGAGCAGCGCCAGCGCCCCGGCGAAGCACAGGCCGTTGCCGAGGCGCGCGGCGCGCCGGATCGGCATCCGCCCGGCGAGGCGGCCGGCGATCCACGCCCCCGCCACCATGCCGGCGACGACGAGCAGGCAGTCGAACCCGACCTGCTGCGGCGTCCGGCCCAGCCGCTCGCCGAGCAGGAAGGGCGCCACCGCCAGGAAGGCGTAGAGGCTCGTCCCCGCGCAGGCGCCCGCCACCACGTAGGCGCGGTAGACCGGCGCCCCGAGGAGGCGCAGGTAGGAGGCGGCGACGGCCGAGAGGCCCGGCAGGGCGACCGGGTGCCGGTTCGTCTCCGGCAGGCCGCGCAGCACGAGGGCGCCGAGGACGGCGACCAGGGCGGCGAGGAGCACGAACACCGCCCGCCAGCCGAGCGCCCCGCCCACGACGCCGCCGATCGCCGGCGCGAGGGCGGGCGTCAGGGTCATCGCCATGGTGAGGAGCGCGAGCTTGCGCGTGGCGTCCTCCGCGGTCGAGACGTCGCGCACCATGGCGCGGCCGAGCACGAGGGCGCCGCAGGCCCCGAGCGATTGCAGCACCCGCGCCGCCACCAGGACGCCGATGCTGCGCGCCGGGATCGCCAGGAGCAGCCCCGCGAGGTAGAGCGCCATCCCGGCGATCAGCACCGGGCGGCGGCCGTAGCGGTCGGAGAGGGGGCCGTAGACGAGTTGTCCGCAGGCGAGGCCGACGAGGTAGAGGGTGATCGTCAGCTGCGCCACGACCGGCGAGGTGCCGAGATCCGCCGCCGCGGCCGGGAGCACCGGCACGAAGATGTGCAGCGCCACGGTCCCGGTCATCGTCACGGCGACGAGCAGCGGCAGCGAGGCCCGGGCGGGCGCGTCCTTCGTCACGGTCTCGTCGCATCCCCTGGCTGGACGCGAGAGACCCGCGCCGGCGCGCTGGCGCCTCCCTCCGCGGGGAGGGCCCCGCGCGCGGCGTCGCGCCGCGCCCGCGGCCTCGCCCCGCGGACCGCGAGCTTAAGTCGAGCCGCGCCGGGACTCCCATGCCGGATCGGCATGGCAGGGTTCCGCCCCGTCCTCCATCAGTTGAGCTTGGGCTCGCCGCTGGCATCGTCCCGGCCGGACTCGCGAAACACCTCCCAGGCGGCGCGGATCAGCGCCTGGACGGCCGGCCGGCCGGCCACCGCCGGGTCGGGGAGGAACTGCAGGTCGATCGCCGCGGCGGCGGCGCGCAGGATCGCGAGTTCGGCCTGCACGTCGTCGGAGCGGCGCGCGCCCTCGGGCAGGAGCGGGCGCGCGGAGGGTGAATCGCGGTGCATCGGGGGATTCCTGGCAGGGGCTGGACTGGGGCGAGGGGGTCAGGCGGCGGCCAGGACCGGCCGGTCGGCGCCGCGCACGGCCCAGAGCTGGCGCAGGGTGCGCTCGTCGAAGCCCGCCTCGACGGCGATGATCTCCTCGCCCTCGATCACCCGCGGCAGGCCGAGCGGGAAGGCGCGGAAGTGGAGCTGGATCAGGCGCAGGAGCCAGGAGGTCGGGTTCTGCGAGATGAAGCGGGAGACGCCCCGCGGCAGGCCCCACTCGACGATCCCGGTGGTCAGCGCGAGCGCGACCGGGTTCAGGCGCCGGCCGGAGATGCGAGCCCGGTCCGAGACGCAGATCCGGCCCCATTCCCAGATGTGCGGCGCCGACGGCGCGGGCCCGTCGCACAGCTCGGGCAGGACGGAGGAGAGCAGATAGGGCCGCGTGGTCGGCAGGAGGCGAGAGTATCCGACAAGATCATCCCCCTGAATGGCAAGAAGATGAACCGCGTGCTCGTCATCGAACTGATCAACCTCCCGTTGATCCGGCCTCCTCAGATCGCTCCAGCCTTTGTCCTTGACGAAGATGTCGTGGCGGAGCCGGTAGGCCTGCTCCATCTCGGCCGCGTAGAGGTGGATGTTGGTGGCATCGACAACGTGAATCATCGGGAGGCTCCGGTGGTGCGGAGTCCCTTCTACGCATGGCAGCGGGCCGCCATAGTCCAAGAACTTGTACTTTGGGAATTCAACTGATGATACCGAGTCGCAATCCCAATGCAACCGCATGGGCGCGGCTCGTGGTGCCGAGCTTGCGGCGCACGGCGCGCAGGTGGCGGATCGCGCCGTGCGCGGAGATGCCCATGGCGTCGGCGATCTCCTGGTCGGACTTGCCGTCCGCGGCCCATTGCAGGCTCTCGCGCTCGCGCGGGGAGAGCGGCTCGGCGAGGGGGCCCGTCTCGCCCTTGGCGAGCAGCAGCACCTGACCGAGCGCGTAGGTCCCCACGAGGGTGAGCATGCCGCGCACGGCGGGGCTGAGGTCGAGCTTCTCGCCGACGAAGCTGACGCCCGCCGTGTCGCCCTCCAGGGTCAGGAGCGGCAGGGTGAAGCCCTCGCGCAGGCCGAACTCGCCCGCCTCGTCGAGGACGCGGCGGGCGGCGCGGTCGTCGGGGGCGCAGAGGCCCGGATCGGACCACGCGAAGCCGCTGCCGCGCTCGCCGACGCCGCGCACCACCGGGTCGTGGAGTATGTAGTCCCGGGCATAGTAGCGCCGCGCCCACTCGTCCGGGTAGGTGCCGGCGAACACGGTCGGGCGGCGATCGCAGGGCACCGCGTCGCAGATCCGCAGGGTGGCGAGCAGCACGTGCTCGACGCCCACCCCCGCCAGGGTCCTGAGGAGCTGGTCGCGGACATTCTCGGGCGTCGCCGTGCGGTGGATGGCCTGGAGAACCTCGCGAGCGAGATCGAGCGATCGCTTGGACATCATCGTCCCCTTCCGGCGCCGGGCCGCGCGGGCAGGCCGGAGCCGGGGCGCGGGCCGCCGCCATCCCCCGCCATCCCCCGCCTGCCGCAAGATTTCGATGCAAATTCCGTGACAAACGCCGAGCAGAACGCCCAGAGCTGCCCGATCCTGCCTCAACCCGGGCACTGCGAAAAGCCCCGAGAACTTGGACGCCTGGGGACATGGAGGGCACGGAAACCGAAGAGAAAGATTTTCTTGTCCAGGAAAACCACCATAAGCTGCAGCGGTCCGAACCATGGTTAATGATGGTTGTCAACCGCCGGCGGGCCGGAACGCAGAAGGGCCGCCTCGCGGCGGCCCTTCGCTCCGAGTCGGTGGTGGGACGGCTCAGAAATCCATGCCGCCCATGCCGCCCATGCCGCCCATGCCGCCGCCGCCCGGCATGGCCGGCGGGGCCTCCTTCTTGGGCGCGTCGGCGACCATCGCCTCGGTCGTCACCAGCAGGCCGGCCACCGAGGCAGCGTCCTGCAGGGCGGTGCGCACGACCTTGACGGGGTCGACGATGCCGGCCTGGATCAGGTCGACGTAGGTCTCGTTCTGCGCGTCGAAGCCGAAGGTGGCCGAGCCGTTCTCGGCGACCTTGCCGACCACGATCGAGCCCTCGACGCCGGCATTCTCGGCGATCTGGCGGATCGGGGCCTCAAGGGCCCGCACCACGATGTTGATGCCGGCCTGGACGTCGGGGTTGTCGCTCTTCACGCCCTGGGCCGCGGCCTTGGCGCGCAGGAGGGCGGCGCCGCCGCCCGGGACGATGCCCTCCTCCACGGCCGCGCGGGTCGCGTGCATGGCGTCGTCGACGCGGTCCTTCTTCTCCTTGACCTCGACCTCGGTCGCGCCGCCGACCCGGATCACCGCCACGCCCCCGGCCAGCTTCGCCAGGCGCTCCTGCAGCTTCTCCCGGTCGTAGTCCGAGGTCGTCTCCTCGATCTGCGCCTTGATCTGCGCCACCCGCGCCTCGATGTCCGCCTTCTCCCCGGCCCCATCGATGATCGTGGTGTTCTCCTTCTCGATCCGCACCCGCTTGGCCCGCCCGAGCATCGGAAGCGTCACGTTCTCCAGCTTGATGCCGAGATCCTCCGCGATCATCTGACCGGCGGTCAGGATCGCGATGTCCTCCAGCATCGCCTTGCGCCGGTCGCCGAAGCCCGGCGCCTTCACGGCCGCCACCTTCAGACCGCCGCGCAGCTTGTTGACCACCAGCGTGGCCAGCGCCTCGCCCTCGATGTCCTCGGCCACGATCAGCAGCGGCTTGCCGGTCTGCACCACCGCCTCGAGCACCGGCAGCATCGCCTGCAGCGACGACAGCTTCTTCTCGTGGATCAGGATGTAGGGATCCTCGAGCTCGGCGATCATCTTCTCCGCGTTCGTGATGAAGTACGGGGAGAGGTAGCCGCGGTCGAACTGCATGCCCTCGACGACGTCGAGCTCGGTCTCGGCCGTCTTGGCCTCCTCGACCGTGATCACGCCCTCGTTGCCGACCTTCTGCATCGCCTCGGCGAGCATGCGGCCGATCTCCGCGTCGCCGTTGGCCGAGATGGTGCCGATCTGGGCGATCTCGTCGTTGCGGGTGATCTTGCGGGAGTTCTGCTTCAGGTCCTCGACGACGGCGGCGACGGCGAGGTCGATGCCGCGCTTGAGGTCCATCGGGTTCATGCCGGCGGCGACGTACTTGGCGCCTTCCTTGACGATGGCCTGGGCCAGCACGGTCGCCGTGGTGGTGCCGTCACCCGCGAGGTCGTTGGTCTTCGAGGCCACTTCGCGCACCATCTGGGCGCCCATGTTCTCGAACTTGTCGGCGAGCTCGATCTCCTTGGCGACCGTCACGCCGTCCTTGGTGATCCGCGGAGCCCCGAAGCTCTTCTCGATCACCACGTTGCGGCCCTTCGGGCCGAGCGTCACCTTGACGGCGTTGGCCAGGATGTCGACGCCGCGCAGCATCTTCTCGCGGGCATCGGCGGAGAAACGAACGTCTTTGGCTGCCATAATGTCACTCCTCGGGAGACATGACGTGGATCGAAGGCCCCGCTCAGGCGGCCTTCTTGACGGCCTCGGTCGCCACCAGGATGCCGAGGATGTCGGATTCCTTCATGATTAAGAGGTCCTGCCCGTCGATGCGGACCTCGGTGCCCGACCACTTGCCGAACAGCACCCGGTCGCCCGCCTTCACGTCGAGGGGGACGAGCTTGCCGGCCTCGTCGCGGGCGCCCGGCCCGACGGCGACGACCTCGCCCTCCTGGGGCTTCTCCTTGGCGGTGTCCGGGATGATGATGCCGCCCTTGGTCTTCTCCTCCGCGTCGATGCGGCGGACCACCACGCGATCATGGAGCGGTTGGAACGTCATCGAGTGTCTCCAGCGCTTCTCAACCATGTCGTACAGGGCCGGGCTCTCGCCTGAGCCGCCCGGCCGCCGCCAAGCTGGGAGCGCGGACACCGCCGTTCAAGGGGGCGCCGAAAAAATTTTGGCACTCCCTGTTCGGGAGTGCCAGGCAGGGCCGCCCGGCGCGGGGGTGGGTCAGGCCGGGGGCGCGAGCCCGGCGCGCCGCTCGCGCAGCTGGCGGCGGGCCCGCGGGCGCGGGGCGCGGCCCTCCGGGCGGGGCGCGCGCGGGGCGCGCCCGTTCGGCGGCGGGGGCGGCGGGGCGGCGAAGAGGGGCGTGGGCGCGCAGGCGCTGCAGCGGTCCCGGGCGCCGGCGCCGAGGATCTCGCGCAGGAGGGCGGCGCCGTCCGGGTCGCCCTCCAGGAGGTCGGCGCTGAAATGGGGCATCGGCGTCAGCGCTCGGCGAGGCGCAGGGGCGCGGCGCCGATCACCCGCACGGCGGGCCGCGGCGCGGTCCCGGTGCAGGCCGCCGGACGGTAGGGCCAGGCGGCGCCCGCGCAGGCGTCCGGCGCCGCCGGGGCCGGCGCCGCATGGCTGAGGGCGGCCGGGCGCGGCCCGTGCCCGTTCGCCATCACGACGATGCCGGCCGCCAGCATCGCGCCCAACAGGATCAGTCTCGCCACGCCCATCATGACCGCCCCCGCCCCGTTCCGTCCCTGATTTCAAGCTGAGCTGCGTATAGGGGGCGGCCATGTCCGGGATTTTGCGTCGGACGCGGCGGTTCGGGGCGAAATATTGCGTCGCGCCGGCGCGACGCAATATTTCGTTAACCGGCCGGCGCGGATCAGGCCTTGGGGATCCAGGCCCAGGCGATGTCGCGGACCCGGATCGCGCGCGGGATCAGGCCGAGGCGGTGGAAGCGGTCGGCGGTGGCCTGCTGGCCGTCCAGGACCGCCTCGTCGATCGGCTTGATCCGGAAGCGGGTGCGGGCGACGATCGCCGCCTCGACCTCGAGTTGGATGCCCTGCGCCTCGTGCAACGTCCGCGCGTAGGCGTCGCGGTTGGCCTCGGCCCAGGCGGCTTCCCGCGCCAGCACGTCCGCGATCTGACCGACCACCTCCGGGTAGGTCTCGGCGAAGGCCCGGTTGGCGAGGTAGAAGCTGTGCGGGTTCGCCACCTCGTGGTTGTGGGCGAGGACGCGGGCCCCCTTGCCCTCCGCGATCGCCAGGTAGGGATCCCAGATCGACCACGCGTCGATCGCGCCGCGGGCGAAGGCCGCGACGCCGTCCGCGGGGGCGAGGTAGACCGGGTTGATGTCGCCCCAGCCGAGGCCGCCCTTCTCGACCGCCGCCACCAGGGTGGCGTGGGCGCTCGATCCCTTGGGCACCCCGACCGTGCGGCCCCTGAGGTCGGCGAGGCTGCGCAGCCCCGAGCCCTCGGGCACGATCACGGCCTCGCCGCCCGCCTCCTGGGCGGCCACGTACAGGAGGTTGCCGGAGGCGGCCTGGGCGAAGATCGGCGGGGCGTTGCCCACCGTGGCGAAGTCGATGGCGCCGAGGTTCAGCGCCTCCAGCATGGGCGGGCCGAACTGGAACTCGACCCAGCGCACCGGGACGCCGAGCGGCCGGAAATGCGCCTCGTAGACGCCGCGCTGGCGGGCCGAGACGAACAGGCCGGATTTCTGGAAGCCGAGGCGCAGTTCCCTGGGCAGGGCCGCGGCCGCGCGGGCGGGAAGGCCGCCGGCGGCGAGGAGCGCCGAGGCGCCGGCGAGGAGGTCTCTGCGTCGCATGGGGCAGGTCCTTCGAGGGTGTCCGGGATCGCGGATCCCGTGTTCGGAGACCCGAACACAGCCCTCTCGCTTAAGGCGACCGCAGGGGGAATCAAGACTTCGCGCGATATCTAGACGGCGCAGCACGGGAATGTGCGACGGTCCGCGGCGAGTAGACCTGACGATATCGCCAATTTTGTTCTTCCGAAGCGGATCCGTCCGGAAGAAAGCTCGCGCTCCGGGGGCGGGAGGCGAAAACACCGTCCCACGATTGCGGCATTCGCGCCCAGGTGCGGGCGGGGAGGGAGCCGGCGAGCGGGCGCGGTCGGCCGGGGGCCGATCACCCCGTCGCGGGCGTCCCGCAACGGCGCCCCGCCCGACCGCCCCCGCGCAGCAAAAACCCCGGCCGCCGGGGGCGGCCGGGGTCCGCGAGGCCCCGCAGAGATGCGAGCGTTACTCGTTCCGGTTGCCCATCAGGGCGAGCAGGAACTGGAACATGTTGATGAAGTCCAGGTACAGCGTCAGCGCGCCGAACACCGAGACCTTGGCGGCAGCCTCCTGGTCGAAGTTGCCGTACAGGTACATTTCCTTCAGCTTCTGCGTGTCGTAGGCGGTCAGGCCGGCGAAGATGAGCAGGCCGATCACCGAGATGGCGAATTGCAGCGCGCTCGAGGCCAGGAAGATGTTGACCAGGCTCGCGATCACGAGGCCGATCAGGCCCATGACCAGGAACGAGCCGATCCCCGACAGGCTGCGCGCGGTGGTGTAGCCGTAGAGGCTGAGACCGCCGAACGCCGCCGCGGTGATGAAGAAGACCTGCACCACGCTGGCCCCGGTGTAGCGGAGCAGCAGCGTGGAGAGCGAGGCGCCCATCACCGCCGCGAAGGCCAGGAAGGTCGTGCGGGCGCTCGCCGCCGACATCCGGTCCATGCGGAAGGAGAAGAAGAAGATGAAGGCGAGCGGCGCCAGCGCCACCACCCACATCAGGGGCGTGGTGTAGAGGGTGATGCCGAACTGCGTCAGGTACTGGCCGCCGATCCGCACCATCTGGCCGGCGCCGTTGCGGGCCGCCTCCGCCGGAACGGCGGTGGTGGCGAGCTTGTTGACGCCGAGCGCGACCAGCGCCGAGACGGCGAGGCCGAGCACCATGTTGTTGTAGACGCCGAGCATGAACGCGCGCAGGCCCTGGTCGACCTCGACTTGGCCGCGGGCGTAGCCCGAGGGGGCTCCGTACCCGGTCGCGCCGCCCTGCCGGAACGGGCTGTTCTCGAATGCCATGGGAGATTCCTTCGGAAGCTCTCTAGCGTGGGAGTTCGTGATCGAGGCTCACGCGATCCTCGGACGCCGAAACCGGGCGTCGTGCGCCGAATATGAGAGGCCGGGCTTGTCCGCACAAGGGTCGGTGCCGGCCCCGCACCCCAGAGAAGGGGGCCGTCAATCGGCCGCAGCCGGTTCGAGGGATTAAACGCTCACAGATTTCGTAAGTAAGGCGCCGGCTTCTGACCGAGGATCCTGAAGGTCCCGGCGAGCCCGAGACCGACCGCCACCACCACCGCGAGGGCGCAGGCGAGGAGCGCCCCGGAGAGATCGAGCCGGAAATCGATCCGCATCACCTGGGTGACGATGACGAAGGCGGCGAGCGTGCCGGCGGCGAGGCCGAACAGGGCGGTGGCGAGGCCGAGCACCCCGTATTCGAGGGCGTAGGCGCCGAGCAGCCGCATCCGCGTCGCCCCGAGCACCTTGAGCACGACCGCGTCGTAGAGGCGCGCCCGGTGGCCCGCCGCCAGCGCGCCCGCGAGCACGAACAGGCTCGCCACGAGGGCGACGCCGCTCGCGCCGCGGATCGCGAAGACGAGCTTTCCGACGATGTCGTTCACCGCGTCGAGGGCGTCCTTCACCCGCACGCTGGTCACCGACGGGAAGCGCAGGGCGGCCTCCCGCAGGATCCTCGCCTCCAGGGCCGGGTCCGGGCCCTCCGGCAGGGTCAGGGTCGCGAGGTCGGCGTGCGGCGCCCCCCGGAAGGTGCCGGGCGAGAACACCATCACGAAGTTGATGCCGAGGGTGCGCCATTCCACGTGGCGCAGATTGGCGATCTTCACGGTGAGGTTGCGGCCGAGCACGTTGACCGTGACGCTGTCGCCGACCTTGAGGCCGAGGGCCCGGCCGAGCTGGTCGTCGAAGGAGACCAGCGGCGTCGCGGCCTGCTCGGGATTCCACCACGCCCCCTCGGTCACCCGCGAGCCGTCGGGGAGGTCCTGCGCGTAGGTGATGCCCCGGTCGCCGTCGAGCACCCAGGCGGCGTCCTCCGGCGCCTTGATCTCGCTCGCCGGCCGCCCGTTGAGGGCGACGATGCGCCCGCGCATCATCGGCGCCCGCTCGATCTTGCCCCGCGGCGCCTCGCCGCCGAGGAACTGGTCGAAGGCCGCGGCGTCCCGGCCCGGAATGTCGAGGAAGAACAGGCTCGGCGCCCGGGAGGGCAGCGAGCGGGTCAGGGTGCGGGTGATGCTGGCGTCGATCAGGCTCAGCGCCACCAGGAGCGTGATGCCGAGCCCGAGCGAGAGCACGATCGAGGGCGTGAGCGCGCCCGGGCGGTGGAGATTGGCGAGGGCGAGCCGCGGCGCGGCGCCGCGCGGGCGCGGCAGCCGGCGGGCCAGCGCCATCAGGGCGAGGGCGACGCCCCGCAGCAGGCCGAAGGCGAGGCCCGCCGCCACGATGAAGATCAGGGCGACCCGGCGGTCGAAGGCGGTGAGGAGGGCGAGCGCCACCAGCCCCGCGAGGGCGAGGCCGAGCACGACGAGGTAGCGCGGGCGCGGCCAGCGCCGCTCGGGATCGACCGTGTCGCGGAACAGCCCCGACACCGCGACGTCGTGGGCGCGCCCGAGGGGTCCGATCGCGAAGGCCAGGGCGGTGAGGAACCCGTAGAGGGACGCCACCGCCAGCTCGCCGGGGGCGAGCGTGGGCGTGAGCGGCACCGGCAGCAGGTCCGCGAAGGCGAGGACGAGCCCGTAGGGCAGGGCGGTGCCGACCGCGAGCCCGATCGCGATGCCGATCGCGGCGATCAGCATGACCTGCGTCAGGTAGAGGGCGACGACCTGCCCGCCGGGGGCGCCGAGGCTCTTCAGGGTGGCGATCGAGGCGCGCTTGCGCTCGACGAAGCCGCGCACCGCGTTGGCGACGCCGACGCCGCCCACCATCAGGGCCGTGAGCCCGACCAGGGTGAGGAACTGGGTGAAGCGCTCGACGCTGCGGGCGAAGCGCGGATCGGCGTTGAGCCGCGAGCGGATCTCCCAGCCCGCCTCCGGCAGGGCGGCGCGCACCGCGTCCGCGGCCCGCTCGACCTCCGCGTCGGAGGGATCGGCGAGCCGGACCCGGTAGACCCAGCGGTTGAGGCTGCCGGGCTGGAGCAGGCCCGAGGCCCGCAGGGCCGCCTCGCTGGTCAGCAGGCGCGGCCCGAAGCCGATCCCGTTGGCGATCTTGTCCGGCTCGGCCTGCAGCACGGCCCTGAGCGCGATCGTGGCGCTCCCGACCGTGACCCGGTCGCCGATCTTGAGGTCGAGGCGGGCGAGGAGGGCGGGATCGACCGCCGCCCCGAAGGCGCCGTCGCGCTCCGCCAGTAGGGTCTCGCGCGGGAGGGCCGGCGCGGTGACGAGGTCGCCGGAGGAAGGGTAATCCGGCCCGACGGCCTTCAGCTCGACGAGCGCCGCGCCCTTCTCCCCCGCCACCGCCATGGCGCGGGTGAAGGCCACCACGGAGACGCGGCCCTTCGCCTCCAGGACGGCCCGCTCCGCCGGGCTCGCCTCCCGGTGGATCAACCCGAAGGCGAGGTCGCCGCCCAGGATGGTCCGGCCCTGCTCGGCGAGGCCCCGGGTGAGGGAGCGCGACACCGAGGCGACGCCGGAGATCGCCGCGACCCCGATGGCCAGGCAGGCGAGGAAGACCGCGAAGCCGCCGAGCCCCCCGCGCAGCTCGCGCAGGGCGAGGCGCAGGATCAGCGGGAGCCGCGACGGGACCGCCGGGCGGCGCCCGGGGGCGCTCAGGGGAGGCAGGCTGCCGTGCATGGGGGTGTCCTGCGGGAGGCTGGGGATGCCCTGCGGGGGCGAGGGGCGCGGGCGGCAAGGGCGCGGGCAGCAAGCGGCCCGGGCGGGATCACGCCCCGCCGCCCGGGCCGGCCTCGCGGCGACGGCCGGGCGATGGTCCCTCCCCGCGCGGGGGAGGACGGCGCGGTCGCGGGGAAGGCCGACACGCGGTCACGCCGCCGCCGCGGCCTCGATCCGCCCGGAGCGCAGGCGCACCGTGCGGTCGCAGAGCCGGGCGAGGCCGGGATCGTGGGTCACCAGCACCAGGGTGGCGCCGCGGTCGCGCTTGAGGGCGAAGAGCAGTTCGACGATCGCGGCGCCCGTCGCCTCGTCGAGGTTGCCGGTCGGCTCGTCGGCCACCAGGATCGCCGGGTCCGGCGCCACCGCCCGCGCGATGGCGACCCGCTGCTGCTCGCCGCCCGAGAGCTGGGCCGGGTAATGGTGCAGGCGGTGGGCGAGGCCGACCGCCGCGAGGTCCCGCTCGGCCCGCGCCTGCGCGTCCGGCAGGTCGGCGAGTTCGAGGGGGAGCGCCACGTTCTCCAGCGCCGTCATCGTCGGCACGAGGTGGAAGGACTGGAACACGATGCCGATCCGCCGTCCGCGGAACCGGGCGAGGGCGTCCTCGTCGAGCCGCGACAGGTCCGTGCCCTCGACGAGGACGCGCCCGGAATCCGGCCGCTCCAGGCCCGCCATGGTCATCAGCAGGGTCGACTTGCCCGAGCCCGAGGGTCCGACCAGGCCCACCGCCTCGCCGGACGCCACCGCGAGGGAGATGCCCCGCAGGATGTGGACCCGCGCCGCGCCCCGCCCGAGGCTGAGCTCGACGCCGTCGAGGGCGATGGCCGGTGCGCTGGCCTTGTCGGTCATGGATCCGTCGCCGATCTGTGGGGGGCGTCGCGGAGAACGCCGGAGGGATGAGAGTTGAGCCGCATTGACGACCGCGCGGACGACCGCGCGGGCGGGCGCCCGACCGATATGGTCGGTCGCCGCCGCCTCCGCCAGCGCCTAGGCCGCGACCATGGCGGTCTCGCGACATTCCCGGTCCCCCGCCCGCTCCTGCGCCCGCTCCTCTGCCTGCTCCTCTGCGCCGCGATGACGCTCCCCGCCGCCCCCGCCCGCGCCGCGGAGCGCGCGCTGCACCTCGTCGCGCTCGGCGACAGCCTCACGGCCGGCTACGGCCTGCCGGCCGAGGCGGCCTTCCCGACCGTTCTGGAGCGCGCCCTGAAGGCGAAGGGACTCGCCGTCACGGTCGAGAATGCGGGCGTGTCGGGCGACACCACCACGGGCGGGCTCGACCGGCTCGACTGGTCGGTGCCGGAGGGCACCGACGGCGTCATCCTCGAACTCGGCGCCAACGACATGCTGCGCGGCACCGACCCGGCGGTCGCCGAGAGGAACCTCGACGCCATCGTGGCGCGGCTGAGGGGGCGGGGCATCCCCGTGCTGCTCGCCGGCATGAAGGCGGGGCGCAATCTCGGCCCGGACTACGTGGCGCGGTTCGACGCGATCTATCCGCGCCTCGCGGAGCGCTACGGGCTCGTCCTCTACCCGTTCTTCCTCGACGGGGTCGCGGGTAATCGCGGCCTGACCCTGGCGGACGGGCTGCACCCGACCGCCCGGGGCGTCGAGCGCATCGTCGCCGGCATCCTGCCCACCGTCGAGACCTTCGCGGCGCGCCTCGGCAAGGCGCCCTGACCGCGCCCGGCGACGCGCCCCGGCGGCGCCCCGCACCGAGAGGACGGAGAGTTCCATGCCGCGCCTGTTCACCGGCCTCGAGATCCCGCCCGAGACGGGCGCGGCGCTCAGCCGCCACCGCTTCGGCCTGCCGGGCGCCCGCTGGGTCGAGCCCGCCGACTACCACATCACCCTGCGCTTCATCGGCGACGTGGACGGGGGGCTCGCCGAGGAGATCGCCGAGGGCTTGGGCGAGACCCGCCCGCGCGGGGCGCTCCCCGTCGTCCTCGACGGGCTCGCGAGCTTCGGGGGCGACCGGCCGCATTCCGTCCACGCCCGGGTCGCGCCCTCGCCGGCCCTCGACGAGGTCCGGGCCGAGCAGGAGCGGCTGATGCGCCGCCTCGGCCTCAAGCCCGAGACGCGGCGCTTCACGCCCCACGTCACCCTGGCGCGGCTGCGCCGGCAGGCGACCCGCGAGGGGGTGGCGCAGTACCTCGCCGAGCAGGGCGTCTTCGCGCCGCTCGCCTTCACGGCGGAGCGGGTCGTGCTCTACTCGTCGCGGGACTCGGTGGGGGGTGGGCCCTACGTGGTCGAGGCCGCCTATCCGCTGGAGGCGTGAGCCGCCGCGGCTCACGCCGCCCGCAGGCCCGCCAGCAGGAAGTCGATCATCCCGTCGAGGGGCGGGGCGACGTCGCCGGGGCAGCGCTGGATCAGGACCGGGTGGCAGTAGCGCAGGATCGCCGTCTGCACGTAGCGGGCCGCCTGGGCCGGATCGCCCACCCGGAACTCGCCCGCGGCGACCCCCTCGGTGATCACCCGCTCCAGCACGGCGGTGATGCGGTCGACGTGGTGGTGGCAGACGCCCCAGCTCTCGGTCATCGCCGCCTCCACCATCTCGTGCATGCGCGGATTGGCGGTGATGCGCTCGGCGCTGTCGCGGTGGAGGGTGTGGATGATCGCGCGCAGGCGCTCGGAGGCGGGGCCGGGCCGGTCGGCCACGGCGGCGATCATCGCCTCGACCTCGCCGGTCAGGCGCTCGACCACGGCCTCGTTGATCGCCTTCTTCGAGTCGAAGAAGCGGTAGACGTTGGCCGGGCTCATGCCGAGGGTCTTGGCGATGTCGGCCACCGTGGTCTTCTGGTAGCCGATCTCCTGAAAGAAGCGGGCGGCCGTCGCCAGGATGCGGCAGCGGGTGGTGGGCGCGGTGGACTCGTCCGGCGGCTCGGCAGCGATCATCGGACGAGCCTATACGACGACCTTGGACCGGTTCAAAAGTGCATCGCCCCGCCCCCGGGCGGTTTGCCCGGGCTGTCGCGCATTTGCGTCACCCCGGCCGGCTCAAGAGCCGGATCGGCCGGCTCACGAGCCGAATTGCGAGCCCAGCTGCTCCAGGTATTCCGCCAGATCAACGCCGCCGACGCGCATGCCGTACGCGAAGCGCATGCCGGGACGGATCGGGATGCTCTCGCGCCGCGTGGTCAAGGTGAAGGGCCGGGTGCAGACCCATCCCCCGTCGCGCCGGTGCTCGAAATAGTCCAGGATCTCGTGCCGGTCCATGATCGTCTCCGCGAGCGTCGCTCTCGCACCAACGTGGCCGGGAACGGAAAGTTCATCGTGCGGCGTGCTGCGCCGCGCTACGGCTCAGCTTGGCCGGTCTTGCCGGACGGGCGCGGTCAACATTCTCGTGAGCGCGGCGCCGACGCCTTGCCGGCGCGGCCGCCCCGGCCGATCTTGCGCGGGTCATCCGATGCGGAGACCCCAACCATGTCGATCGCCCGCCGCGAGGCGCTCGCCCTGCTCGGCGGCCTGCTGGCGCTGCCGGCCCGGGCCGCCCCTTCCCCGACCGGCCTGACGGCCGCCTCGTTCTCGTTCGAGACGGTGGACGGCACCGTCCTCGCCCTGGCGGAGATGGAAGGCAAGCCGATCCTCGTCGTCAACACGGCCACGGCCTGCGGGTTCGCGCCGCAGCTCGCCGGGCTGCAGCAGCTCTGGACGCGCTTCGGCCCGCGCGGGCTGACGGTGATCGGCGTGCCCTCGGGGGATTTCGGGCGCCAGGAGCCCCTGGACGGCGCCGCGATCCGGGAGGCGATGCGGCGCTCCCACGGCGTGACCTTCCCGGTCGTGGCCAAGACCTCGGTGACGGGACCGGGGGCGCACCCGTTCTACCGCTGGGCCGCGGGCGAGCGGCCCGGCGAGACGCCGCACTGGAACTTCCACAAGTACCTGGTGGGGCGGGACGGCCACGTGGCGGCGGCCTTCGCGACCGCGGTCGAGCCGACGGACCCGCGGGTCATCACGGCGATCGCGCGGGAACTGGAGCCGCAGGCCGGGTGAGGGGAGGCGGGCGCCCCGTCACCCCGCCCGCCGCGAGGGGCCTCGCGCCGGTCGGTTCGGCAGCGAACCGGATCAGCCCCGCGGGAACACCCGGGCCTCGCTCGCCGTGAGCGCCACCCGGTCGCCCTTGCGGTAGACCTCCGTCACCTTGACCTCGACCGCCCCGTCGGCGCCGTCGAGCTGGATCTCCGCCACCGTCCCGCGGGCGGTGCGGCGCCACTCGCGCACGGTGCCGAACAGGGCCGCCTCGCCCTGGCCCACGCTCATGTGCCAGGGGCGCAGGCAGAGATCGACCGGCCCCTCCGGCCAGTCGGGCGAGGCCGCCAGGGTCGGCCGCCCCTCGACATGGACGCGGCCCGCCCGGATCTCGGCGTCGAGCCGCGCCGTCTCCCCGACGAAGGACATCACGAAGCGCGAGGCCGGGTCGTCCTGGACCTCGTGCGGCGCGCCGACCTGCTCGATGCGGCCCAGGTTGAGGATCGCGATCCGGTCGGCGAGTTCGAGCGCCTCGTCCTGGTCGTGGGTGACGAAGACCGTGGTCTGGCCGGTCTCGCGGTGGATCTCCCGCAGCCAGCGCCGCAGGTCCTTGCGCACCTGCGCGTCGAGGGCCCCGAAGGGCTCGTCGAGGAGCAGCACCGAAGGCTCGACCGCCAGCGCCCGGGCGAGCGCCACGCGCTGGCGCTGGCCGCCCGAGAGCTGGGCCGGGTAGCGCCCCGCCAGGGTCGGCAGCTGCACGAGGTCGAGCAGGTGGCCGACCCGGCGCTTGATCTCGGCCTCGGAGGGCCGCCGCGCGCGCTCGCGCGCCCGCAGGCCGTAGGCGATGTTCTCGAACACCGTCAGGTGCCGGAACAGCGCGTAGTGCTGGAACACGAAGCCGACGCCGCGCCGCTGCACCGGCACGTCGGTCGTGTCGCGCGGCCCGAAGAACACCCGGCCCGCATCCGGGATCTCCAGCCCCGCGATCACCCGCAGCAGCGTGGTCTTGCCCGAGCCCGAGGGGCCGAGCAGCGCCAGGAGCTCGCCCGGCGCGATGGTCAGGCTCACCCCTTCGAGGGCCGCCGGGCCGTCGCCGCTGTAGCTCTTGACGATGCCCTCGACCCGCACCTCGGTGCCGGTGCTGCTCATGGTGCGCGCGGCCGCGGCCTCCCCGCCGCGGGCCTGCACGCGGGGCGCGGCGAGGGCGTCGGCGTAGCCCGCCACCATCTCAGTGCGCTCCCCGGCCCGCAAGGGCGTCGGCGTGGCGCCATTCCAGGAAAGTCTTCCCCGCCAGAGTGATGAGGGCGAGGAGAGCCAGGAGCGAGGCGATCCCGAAAGCCGCGACGTAGTTGTACTCATTGTAGAGGATCTCGACGTGGAGCGGCATGGTGTTGGTGAGGCCACGGATCCGTCCCGAGACCACCGAGACGGCACCGAACTCGCCCATCGCACGGGCGTTGCAGAGCAGGACGCCGTAGAGCAGCGCCCAGCGGATGTTGGGCAGCGTGACCGTCCGGAAGACCCGCCAGGGGCTCGCCCCGAGGGTCAACGCAGCCTCCTCGTCGGTGGTGCCCTGGTCCTGCATCAGCGGGATCAGCTCGCGCGCCACGAACGGGAACGTGACGAAGACCGTCGCCAGCACGATCCCCGGCACCGCGAAGATCACCTCGATGCCGTGGCGCTGCAGGAAGGGCCCGAACAGGCCCTGGGAGCCGAAGATCAGCACGTAGATCAGCCCGGCGACGACCGGCGAGACCGAGAAGGGCAGGTCGATCAGGGTGATCAGGAGGTTGCGGCCGCGAAAGTCGAACTTCGCGACGGCCCAGGAGGCGGCGATCCCGAACGCCACGTTGAGCGGCACCGCGATCACCGCGACGAGCAGCGTCAGGCGGATCGCCGCCTGCGCGTCCGGCTCCGCGAAGGTCGCCAGGTAGGTGGCGAGGCCGCGGCTCAGCGCCTCCGTGAACACCACGACGAGGGGCAGCAGCAGGAACAGGGCGAGGAAGGCCAGGGCCGCCAGGACGAGCGCGAGGCGCACGCCGCGCGGCTCGGTCAGGTAGGCCGGGCGGGAGACCGGCTCAGACATGGCCGAACCTCCGCCGGCTGTGATCCTGGATCAGGTTGATGGTGAGCAGCGCCCCGAACGACATCAGCAGCATCACGGCGGCGATCGCGGTCGCGCCAGTGTAGTTGAACTCTTCCAGCTTGATCACGATCAGGAGCGGCGCGATCTCGGACACGTAGGGCAGGTTGCCGGCGACGAAGATCACCGAGCCGTACTCCCCCACCGCCCGCGCGAAGGCGAGGGCGAAGCCGGTGAGCACGGCCGGCAGGAGCGGCGGCAGGATCACGGTGGCGAGGGCGCGCGGGCGCGACGCGCCCAGGATCGCGGCGGCCTCCTCGCTCGACTTGTCGATCTCGGCGACCAGGGGCTGCACCGTGCGCACGCAGAAGGGCAGGCCGACGAAGACGAGTGCCACCAGGATGCCAAGCGGCGTGTAGGCGACCTTGAGGCCGAGCGCCTCCAGGGGCGCGCCGAGCCAGCCGTTGCCGGAATAGAGCGTCGCGAGGCAGATGCCGGCGACCGCGGTCGGCAGCGCGAAGGGCAGGTCGACGAGCGCGTCGATCACCCGGCGGCCGGGGAAGCGGTAGCGGGTCAGCACCCAGGCGATGAGCAGCCCGAACACCGCGTCGATCGCCGCCGCCGCCAGCGACAGGCCGAAGGAGGTGCGCAGGGCCGCGAGGTTGCGCGCGTCGGTGAGGAGGGCCCACAGGCCGGCCGGGCCGATCGCCGAGGCGCGCAGCAGCAGCACCGCGAGCGGGATCAGCACCAGCAGGCTCAGGTAGGCGACGGCGAAGCCGAAGGTCAGGCGGAAGCCCGGCAGGGCGCTCGGCCGCCGGAACGTCCGCCGGGCGGCCCGCGCCGCCGGCGCCGGCCCGGCGCCGGGCGATCCCAGGGCCGAGGCCGTGCTCACTGCCGCGCCTTCAGGATTGCGTCGAAGACGCCGCCATCGTCGAAATGGGTCTTCTGCGCCTTGCCCCAGCCGCCGAAGGTGTCGTCGATGGTGACGAGCTTCAGCTTCGGGAAGCGGGCGAGGTCCTCCTTGGCGGCGGCGGATTCGTCGCGCGGGCGGTAGAAGTTCTTGGCGATGAGGGCCTGGGCCTGTTTGCCGTACAGGAATTGCAGGTAGGCCTCGGCCTGGCGGCGGGTGCCCTTCTGGTCGACGTTGCCGTCGACGAGCGCCACCGGCGGCTCGGCCAGGATCGAGAGCGAGGGGACGACGATGTCGAACTTGCCCTTCCCGAACTCCTCGTCCGCCAGGAAGGCCTCGTTCTCCCAGGCGATCAGGACGTCGCCGAGGCCGCGCTGCACGAAGGTCGTCGTGGCGCCGCGCGCGCCGGTATCGAGGACCGGCACGTTCTTGAACAGGGCCGCCACGAAGGCCTTGGCCCTAGCGTCGTCGTTGCCGTTCTGGGCGAGCCCGTAGGCGTAGGCCGCGAGGTAGTTCCAGCGCGCGCCGCCCGAGGTCTTCGGGTTCGGGGTGATCACCTGGATCCCCGGCCTCACCAGGTCGTTCCAGTCCTTGATGGCTTTCGGGTTGCCCTTGCGCACCAGGAACACGATGGTCGACGTATAGGGCGTCGCGTTGTGGGGCAGGCGCTTCTGCCAGTCCGCCGGGATCTTCCCGGTGCGGGCCGCGATCGCGTCGATGTCGCTGGCGAGGGCCAGCGTCACGACGTCGGCGGGGAGCCCGTCGATCACCGCCCGGGCCTGCGCGCCCGAGCCGCCGTGGGAGGCGCGCACGGTCACGCTCTCGCCGGTCTTCTGCTTCCACTCGGCCGCGAAGGCGGCGTCGATCGCCCGGTAGAGCTCCCGGGTCGGATCGTACGAGACGTTGAGCAGCACCGCCTGCGCCTCGACCCGCGCGGGCGCGGCGAGGCCGAGGAGGGCCGCCCCGGCGAGGAGCGCGAGCCCCTTCGCCCCGAACAGCCGGCGCAGGCCGGAGAGGAACCCGCCGCGGCGGGCGGCGACCGGGTCTCGCGCCGGGCCTTGGGCTGAAACTTGGGCCGGGACTTGGACGAGGCCGAGGGCGGCCGTGTCGGTGGAGTCGCGGTCGATCAGGATCAGGCTGCCGGTGTCGCGGTTCTCCCGGTAGGCGTCCACCGCCACCGGCCGGTCGAGGCTGAGCACCACGTCGCCGATGTCGTTCACGGCGAGCCGCTCGGCGGGCTCCGACAGGCCGGTCTCGGGATCGATGCGCGAGACGATGCGCTCGACGGTCGCGTTCGCCGTCGCGGTGCCGATCTTGGCGATGAGGGTCGCGCCCGCCGCGACCTCGCTCTCCCGCGCCCAGAACAGGCGCACGTCGAGCCGGTCGGCGACCCGCGGCGGGGCGCCCGCCGCCGCGATCACGCTGCCGCGCGAGGCGTCGCGCTCGTCGGCGAGGACCAGCGTCACCGACTGGCCGGCCACGGCCTCGTCGAGGTCGCCGTCCGCCGTGAAGATCCGCGCGATGGTCGAGGCTTGGCCCGAGGGCAGCAGCGCGACGGCGTCGCCCGGCGCCACCCGGCCCGAGGCGATCATTCCGGAGAAGCCGCGGAAATCGGGGTTCGGCCGGTTCACCCACTGCACCGCCATGCGGAAGGGGGCGGCCTCCTCCTCCGCGTGGGCCGGCACCTCCTCCAGGTGCTGCAGCAGCGGCGGGCCGGCATACCAGGGCGCGGCGGCGCCCGGCAGCACGACGTTGTCGCCGTTCGCGGCCGAGAGCGGGATCGCCGTCACGTCGGCGAAGCCGAGCGGGGCCGCGAAGGCGCGGAACTCGCCCGCGATCGCCTCGAAGCGGGTCTCCGACCAGCCGATCAGGTCCATCTTGTTGACGGCGAGCACGACGCGCCGGATGCCCAGCATCGAGACCAGGAGCGCGTGGCGCCGCGTCTGCCGGCTCAGGCCCTTGCGGGCATCGACGAGCAGCACCGCGACGTCGGCCGTCGAGGCGCCGGTCGCCATGTTGCGGGTGTACTGCTCGTGGCCGGGCGTGTCGGCGACGATGAAGGAGCGCCGCTCGGTCGAGAAGAACCGGTAGGCGACGTCGATGGTGATGCCCTGCTCGCGCTCCGCCTGCAGGCCGTCGACCAAGAGCGCGAGGTCGATCTCGCCGCCGCGCGTGCCGTGGCGGCGGGAATCGCGCTCCAGCGCGGTCACCTGGTCGTCGAAGATCTGCTTGGTGTCGTGCAGCAGGCGCCCGATCAGGGTCGACTTGCCGTCGTCGACGGAGCCGCAGGCGATGAAGCGCAGCACCTCCTTGCGCTGGTGGGCGGCGAGGAAGGCCTCGTAGCCGAAGGCGCGGGTGGACTGGTGCACCGTCATCAGAAGTAGCCTTCCTGCTTCTTGCGCTCCATCGCGCCCGCCCCGTCCTTGTCGATCACCCGGCCCTGGCGCTCGGAGGTGCGGGCGGCCAGCGTCTCGCCGATGATCTCCGGCAGGGTCGCGGCCTCGCTCTCCACCGCCCCGGTGAGCGGGTAGCAGCCCAGCGTGCGGAAGCGGACCTTGCGCAGTTCGGGCGTCTCGCCCGGCTCCAGCGGCAGGCGCGCGTCGTCGACCATGATCAGCTGACCCTCGCGGCGCACCACCGGCCGCTCGGCCGCGTAGTAGAGCGGCACGATCGGGATGTTCTCCCGCTCGATGTAGAGCCAGATGTCGAGCTCGGTCCAGTTCGAGAGCGGGAAGACGCGCAGGGATTCGCCGCGCCTCTTCTTGAGGTTGTAGAGGTGCCAGGGCTCGGCGCGCTGGCGCTTCGGGTCCCAGCGGTGCTGGGCGGTGCGCAGCGAGACGACGCGCTCCTTGGCGCGCGAGGCCTCCTCGTCGCGCCGCGCGCCGCCGAAGGCCGCGTCGAACCTGTGCTTGTCCAGCGCCTGGCGCAGGGCCTGGGTCTTCATCACGTCGGTGTGGACCTCGGAGCCGTGGCTCACCGGGCCGATGCCGCGGGCGAGCCCGTCCGGATTCGTGTAGACCAGGAGGTCGAGGCCGAGCTCCTTCGCGCGCCGGTCGCGGAAGGCGATCATCTCGCGGAACTTCCAGGTCGTGTCGATGTGCAGCAGCGGGAAGGGCAGCCGGCCCGGCGCGAAGGCCTTCAGCGCGAGGTGCAGCAGGACCGACGAGTCCTTCCCGATCGAGTAGAGCATCACCGGGTTCTCGGTCTCGGCGACCGTCTCCCGCATGATGTGGATGCTCTCCGCCTCCAGGCGCTGCAGGTGGGTGAGGCGCGGAGAGGTCTCCGCGAAGGATCTGAGCGCGACGCTCATGCGGCCAACTCCGGCTTCGACGAGGGCAGGCTGACGGACGATTGCGCCGGCGCGGTGGCACCGCGGTCCGGGACGCCGGCGACGTGCAGCCCGCACTCCTTCTTGGATTCCTGCTCCCACCACCAGCGCCCGGCCCGCTCGGGCTCGCCGACCTTCACGGCGCGCGTGCAGGGCGCGCAGCCGATCGACGGGAAGCCCCGGTCGTGCAGGACGTTGTAGGGGACGTAATTCTCGTGGACGACGCGGGCCACGTCCTCCCGCGACCAGTCGGCGAGCGGGTTGATCTTGATGAGACCCCGCGCCGCGTCGGCCTCCGCGAGCGGGGTCTCGGCGCGGTTCGCCGACTGGCCGGCGCGCAGCCCGGTGATCCAGGCCGCGGCACCCGCGAGGGCGCGGCCGAGCGGCACCACCTTGCGCAGGCCGCAGCAGGCCTGCCTTGCCTCCACCGAGTGCCGGAAGCCGTTGATCCCCTGCTGCGCCACGAAGCGCTCCTCGGCCTCGCGGTCGGGCACGTAGGCGCGGATGCGGACATCGTAGGCGGCCTCGGTCTCGGCCCAGACGTCGTAGGTCTCGGGGAAGAGCCGGCCGGTGTCGAGGGTGACGATCTCGGCCCGCGACCGCGCCATGCGCAGGTGATGCGTCAGCGCCTGGTCCTCGAGCCCGAAGCTCGTGGTGAAGACCAGGCGGCCCTCGACGCGCCGGTCGATCAGCGCGAGCCGGGCGGCGATGTCGAGGGGGGCGAGCGCGAGGCTGAGCTCCTGCGCCGCGCGGTCGAGGGCGTCTGTCATGGGCACTCGTTTCGGGCACTCGTTGCGGGGACCCGCTGCGGGGGACACGCAGCGGAACGCGCCTTGTCGGACCCGCTAAGTGTTCGCTATACCGAACAGTGTCAAGGCTTGGGGGCCCCGCGTACACGGGGTTTCGCTGCGCCGCGGCGCGGCCGAGGCGCGTCAGGCGGCCCGCGCGGGCCCTGGACGGTGGCAGAGCGAGAATGTTCTTCTCCGAAGCCCGGCGGCCGGCCACACATCCTTCCAAGAAACCGGAGCTTCCCGCGTGGATGCCATCGACCTGAAGATCCTGGCCCTGCTCCAGCAGGACGCGACGCTCTCGATCGCCCAGATCGGCGAGCGCGTCGGCTTGTCGCA
The DNA here is from genome assembly GCF_000019365.1 of Methylobacterium sp. 4-46. Classification (GTDB taxonomy): domain Bacteria; phylum Pseudomonadota; class Alphaproteobacteria; order Rhizobiales; family Beijerinckiaceae; genus Methylobacterium. Next base: position 6,014,186 of record NC_010511.1, read on the forward strand.
GACGCCCTGCTGGAAGCGCATCCAGCGCCTGGAGGCGGACGGGGTGATCGATCGCCGCGTGGCGGTGCTCGACCCGGTCAAGCTCGGCCTCGGCCTCACGGTCTTCGTCTCGGTGGAGACGAGCGACCATTCCCGCGAGTGGCTCGACCGCTTCGCCTCGGCGGTGGCCGCCATGCCGGAGGTGCTCGAATTCTACCGGATGGCCGGGGACGTCGACTACATGCTGCGGGTCGTGGTGTCGGACATGCAGGCCTACGACGCCTTCTACAAGCGGCTGATCGGCTCGCTGCCGCTCAAGAACGTCACCTCGCGCTTCGCCATGGAGAAGGTGAAGAGCACGACGGCGCTGCCGCTCCCGACCGCGCCCTTCACGCCCGCGCTGGTCGCCGCGACCGGGGGGAAATAATTTTCTCCCGCGGTGCGGCGCGGCAGTGAGGTTGATCTCCGGCCGGCCCGTTCTCTAAAAAGAACATTCCCATTGACTCGGGGCCGCCCTGGCCACACATGGTGCGGGCATGTCTCGATCCGCCCTTCTCCCCCGCACGGCCCCGTTCGGCGATGCCGAGCGGGCCCATCTCGACGCCGCCCTGGGGGCGGCGACGCCGCTCCAGCGCGCGTGGCTCACCGGCTTCCTGGCCGGGCTCGACGCCGCCGCGGGCGCCCCCGCCGAGGCCCCGCAGCCCGCCGCGCCCCCGCGGGCGGCCGAGCCGCTGACGATCCTGTTCGCGAGCGAGTCGGGGAACTCGGAGAAGCTGGCGGGCGACGTCGCCAAGCTCGCCCGCAAGGCCGGCTTCAAGCCGAAGGTGGTCGATTTCGCCGATCTCGACGTCGCCGCCCTGCCGCGGGAGAAGCGGGTCGTCCTGATCGCCGCGACCTGGGGCGAGGGCGAGCCGCCCGCGCGCGCCGTGCGGGCCTACAACGAGATCATGGCGGAGGGCGCGCCGCGCCTCGACGGGGTCGAGTTCGGGGTCCTGGCGCTCGGCGACACCTCCTACGCGGAGTTCTGCGCGGTCGGGAAGCGCCTCGACGCGCGCTTCGAGGCGCTGGGCGGCCGGCGGGTGCTTCCGCGGGTCGATTGCGACCTCGACTTCGACAAGCCCGCCGCCGGCTGGATCAAGGACGCGCTCAGGGCCCTGGCCCCGGCCGAGCCCGCCGGCAACGTCGTGGCGGTGGATTTCGCCCGCGCGGCGCCCGGGGAGGCGCCGGAGGTCAGCCGCGAGCCGGTCACCGCCGAGGTGATCGAGCACGTCAACCTGAACTCCTCGCGCTCCGACAAGGAGACGGTCCACCTCGCGCTGGCCTTCGAGGACGGCGCGCCGGCCTACGAGCCGGGCGATTCCCTCGAACTCTACCCCGAGAACGACCCGGCCCTCGTCGAGGAGATCCTGAGGGCGGCGGGCCTGGAGGGCGACGACGCGCTGCGCCGGGCCCTGCTCGCGGAGCGCGACATCACCACGCTCTCGGCCGCCACGGTGGAGCGCTTCGTCAAGGCGACGGGCCACGCGGAGGCGCGCCGCCTCCTCGAGGCGAACGAGGTGCGGGCCTGGATCGAGGGCCGCCACCTGATCGACCTGCTCGAGACCTACCCGGCCAAGCTCTCGGCCGAGGGCCTCGCCGAGATCACCCGGCCGCTGCCGCCGCGGGCCTACTCGATCGCCTCCTCGCGCAAGGAGGTGGGGGACGAGGCCCACCTGACGATCGCGGCGGTGCGCTACACCAGCCACGGCCGCGCCCGGACGGGCGTCGCCTCGGTGCACGTCGCCGACCGCATCCGCACCGGCGCCAAGCTGAAGGTGCGCGTGAAGCCCAACAGGCATTTCCGCCTGCCGGCCGACCCGGCGACGGACATCATCATGGTGGGGCCGGGCACGGGCGTCGCGCCGTTCCGGGCCTTCGTCCAGGAGCGCCGCGCCACCGCGGCGCCGGGCCGCAACTGGCTGTTCTTCGGCGACCGCCGCTTCACCCACGACTTCCTGTACCAGCTCGAATGGCAGGACGCCCTGGAGGACGGCTCGCTCCACCGCATCGACGTCGCCTTCTCGCGCGACCAGCCCGAGAAGATCTACGTGCAGGACCGGCTCTACGCCCAGCGCCGCGAGGTGGTGGAGTGGCTGGAGAACGGCGCCCACTTCTACGTCTGCGGCGACGCCAAGGCGATGGCCAAGGACGTGCGGGCCGCCCTGGTGCGGGCCTACGCGGAGGTGAGGGCCCTGTCGCCCGAGGCGGCGGAGGCGGCCGTGGCCGCCCTGGAGAAGGCCAAGCGCTACCAGCAGGACGTTTACTGATGCGGACGGCCCGGGATGCCGCCGCATCGGGCCGTTGAGCCTCTCGAAGGGTCGACACGAGCCGGCCGCTCGACGACAAATGGCTCGGCGACCATTCGAGAACGGACCCGGCGGTCATGAGACGTGACCGCTGGCACGACACCCTGTTTCCCACGACGATCGCGGCATCCCCTCTCCCGCCCGAGAGGGGTTTCGCGTCTGGCACGGATCGCCGCCATGGACGACACCAAGACCGCCTCCCCCGCCCCCGCGCGGGCCTACGAGACGCCGCCGGCCGAGCGGCCGATCACCGACGCGGAGGCGGCCCGCGCCGCCGCCCTGTCGGCGAACGAGCACATCAAGATCGCGAGCGGCTACCTCCGCGGCACCCTGGCGGACGGGCTCCTCAAGCACGCGACCGGCGCCATCTCGGAGGATGACGGTCAGCTCGTGAAGTTCCACGGCATGTACCTGCAGGACGACCGCGACCTGCGGCCCGAGCGGACCAGGAAGAAGCTGGAGAAGGCCTATTCCTTCATGATCCGCCTGCGCATCGCGGGCGGGGTGGTGTCGCCCAGGCAGTGGCTCGCCCTCGACGACATTGCCCGCACCTACGCCAACGGCACCCTGCGGGCGACGACGCGCCAGACCTTCCAGTACCACGGCGTGATCAAGTCGAACCTGAAGCGCACCCTGCAGGCGATCGACGCGGTGCTGCTCGACACGATCGCGGCCTGCGGCGACGTCAACCGCAACGTGATGGCGGCCACGAACCCGGCCCAGACCGGCGCCCACGCGGCCGCCTACCGGCTCGCCAAGGACATCTCCGACTCGCTCCTGCCCAAGACCAACGCCTGGCGCGAGATCTGGCTCGACGGCGAGCGCGTGGCGGGCGGCGAGGACGAGGCGGCGGAGCCGGTCTACGGCCGGACCTACCTGCCGCGGAAGTTCAAGACCGTGGTGGCGGTGCCGCCCTCCAACGAGGTCGACGTGTTCGCCCACGACCTCGGCTTCATCGCCATCCTGGACAAGAAGAACGCGCTCAAGGGCTGGAACGTGACGGTGGGCGGCGGCATGGGCATGACCCACGGCGAGCCCGACACCTTCCCGCGCACCGCCGACCTGCTGGGCTTCTGCGAGCCCGCCGACGCCCTCAAGGTGGCCGAGGCGGTCATGACCGTCCAGCGCGACTGGGGCAACCGCAAGTCCCGCAAGAACGCCCGCCTCAAGTACACGATCGAGCGCTACGGCCTCGCGGCCTTCCGGGCCGAGGTCGAGCGGCGGGTCGGCAAGCCCCTGCGGGAGCCGAAGCCGTTCCAGTTCACCGGCAACGGCGACCGCTACGGCTGGGTCGAGGGCGAGGACGGGCGCCACCACCTCACCCTCTACGTGCCGTCCGGCCGCATCAGGGACGTCGAGGGCGGGCCGCGCTACCTCTCGGGCCTGCGCCGCATCGCGGAGATCCACGAGGGCGATTTCCGGCTCACCGGCAACCAGAACGTCATCGTGGCGAACGTGCCGGCGGGGGCGCGCGCCGAGATCGACCGGCTGGTCGCGGAATACGGCCTCACCATCGGGGCGGGCGCCCTGCGCCGCAACAGCCTCGCCTGCGTGGCGCTGCCGACCTGCGGGCTCGCCCTCGCCGAGAGCGAGCGCTTCATGCCGGACCTGCTCACCCGCCTGGAGGAGCGCCTCGCGGCGCACGGCCTCCGGGACGAGGACATCACCGTCCGGATGACCGGCTGCCCGAACGGCTGCGCGCGGCCCTTCATCGCCGAGATCGGCTTCGTCGGCCGCGGCCCCGAGCGCTACAACGTCTATCTCGGGGCGGCCTTCGACGGCTCGCGCCTGTCCAAGCTCTACGCCGACGACGTGGCGGCGGCGGACATCCCGGCCCTGCTCGACCCGCTCTTCGCGGCCTACGCGCGGGAGCGCATCCCGGGCGAGCGCTTCGGCGACTTCGTGATCCGCGCCGGCTACGTCGCGAGGACGGTCAACGGCCCGGATTTCCACGACCGGACCGGGCCGCTCCGGGCGGTGGCCTGAGCCGCGCTCGCCGAGGCCGTCACCGGCGCGCTGGGCGAGGCTGCGGAACCGCGAATCCGAGGGGAATGGTCCTGGGCCATTCCGCCTCGGAAGGCGCTCCGCGGCCTATCCGCCGTGGGCGTAGGCCCAGTAGAGGTCCCGCGCCCGCTGGTAGATCGGGCCGGGCTCCAATTCCCGCCCGTCGATCCCCGTCACCGGCATCACCTTCGAGAAGTTGCCGGTCGAGAAGATCTCGTCCGCCGCGGCGAAATCCGCGTGCGTGAGGGTGGTCTCGGCCACCGTCACGCCGGCCTCGCGCAGCAGGCCGATGACGCGGTTGCGGGTGACGCCCGCCAGGTAGGTGCCGTTCGCCGCCGGCGTGGCGACGACGCCGTCCCGCACCAGGAAGGCGTTGGCATTGGCGAATTCCGCGATGTTGCCGAGCGCGTCGCGCACCAGGCAATTGCCGAAGCCGCGGCTCTGGGCCTCCGCCAGCGCCCGCGCGCCGTTCGGGTAGAGGCAGCCGGCCTTGGCCTCGACCGGCGCCGTCTCGGCGGTCGGCCGGCGGAAGGGCGAGAGCGTCACCGACAGCCGCCCCGGCACCGGCATCGGCGCCTCGTAGAGGCACAGACACCAGTTGGTGGATTCCGGATCGAAGCGCACGCCGCCCGCGAAGCCGCTCTCCGCCCAGTACATCGGCCGGATGTAGAGGGGCGTGCGCGCGTCGAACCGGGCCAAGCCCTCGCGCACCAGGTCGCGCCAGGTCTCGACGGCGACGACCGGCTTCAGGCCCATGGCGGTCGCGGAGCGGTTGACCCGGGCGAGGTGCAGGTCGAGGTCGGGGGTCACCCCCTCGAAGGAGCGGGCGCCGTCGAACACGGTGGAGCCGAGCCACGCGCCGTGCGTGCGCGGGCCCATCATCCGGACATTGCCCGGATGCCACTGATCCTCGAAGAAGGTCCAGGTTGTCTCGGACACAGTCGTCTCCGTCATCGGCGCCCCGCGGCGCGTGGTGCGAGCCCGCCATCAGACCCGCGCAGGACGGGGCGGTCCAGACCGGCCCGCGCGCCGCCGCGGCATGGCTCCGTTGCGTCAGGCGCCGATCGAGACCGGGGCCGGGATCCCGCCGCCGGTGAGCTTGCGCTTCAGGAAGGCCGCCCCCCTGATCGCGACCCCGACCAGCTTCGGCTGCACCCGGCGGCAGAAGGCCACCTTCTTGACGTAGGAATCCACCTGCCAGTGCGCGATCGCCCCCTTGGGCAGGAACAGCACGTCGCCCGCGACGTAGCGCCGGGGCGGGTTGTCGGCGTCGCCGATGATGGCGGAGCCTTCGAGGAAGTAGAGCGTCTCGTCGATATCGTAGTGCCAGACGAACTCGCCCGCCGTGCAGTCCCAGAGCAGGGTGCTCGCCATGCCGTCCGCGCTGCGCGACAGGAGGGCGTTGCGGGCTTCCGGCGTTCCCGACCGGACCCAGTGGGGATTGATCGGGGCGGACTTGAGCGCGACGTCGGTGGGGCAGTAGACGATCGGCGGCAGCGACATGATCTTGAACCTCCTCTGCGGTTCCGGGCGCTTTCCGGCGTTGCGCGCAGGGCGGGCGCTCTCCGGGGAAGAGGCCGGCCCGCGATGCACCGTTCGGTTCCTTCGACACCGAACAGTGACATGACGCCGTTGAAGAACCCTGAATCCGATCCGCGGAAAATGCCGGATCGCCGCCATTGTTTCTAAGGAATGTCTGGCCGCAATCTCGCCCTCCACTTTCTCCGAGGACAATGAGGAGGTGGGCGACACTTCGGAGGATTAAGATTAATGGCGCTCGATCCGCGGCTTCGCCGCTATCTCGAGGTGATCGCCTTCGTGGGGGGGCGGGCGACGACGCTCGAAGGCCGGCGCGCGAGCCTGGAGGGGCTCGGCCGGCTGGCCGGGGCGCCGGTCCCGGTCGCCGCGGTCGAGGATCTCGACCTCGCCGGCCCGGCCGGGTCCCTGGCCGCCCGGCTCTATCGGCCCGTGGAGGCGACCGGGGCGGTCCTGCTCTACTTCCACGGCGGCGGCTTCGTCGGCGGCAGCCTCGATGCCCATGACGGGATCGCCCGGCGCCTCGCGGCGGCGAGCGGCTGCGCCCTCCTCGCCACCACCTACCGGCTCGCGCCCGAGCATCCGTTCCCGGCGGCCTGCGAGGATGCGCTCGCGGCGCTCGCGGCGCTGCCCGGCCTCGCGGCGGCCCGCGGCCTCGACGCGACGCGCCTCGCGGTCGGGGGGGATTCGGCCGGGGCCAACCTCGCGGCGGGCCTGTGCCAGGCGGCGCGCGCGGGCGGGCCCGCCATCGCCCTGCAACTCCTGCTCTGCCCCGTCCTGGACGCGGCCGGGGAGGGGGAATCCTACCGCCTCTACGGGGAGGGCCACGGTCTCGACCGGGCGACGCTGGCGCACGACATCGCCGCCTACGCGGCGGGCGCCGATCCGGCCGATCCGCGCCTCTCGCCCCTGCGGGCCCCGTCCCTGGCCGGGCTGCCGCCGGCGCACATCCACACGGCGGAATGCGACATGGTCCGGGACGACGGCGCCGCCTACGCGGCCCGCCTCGCGCGGGCGGGCATCCCCGTGCGGCACACCTGCCACCCCGGCATGATCCACCACTTCTACGGGATGGCCGGCATCCTGCCGGAGGCGGGCCGCGCCCTCGACGCGATCGGCGCCGCCCTGCGCGCGGCCCTCGCCGAGGGCGGACCGGCGCGGGCGCCGGCTCCCTGAGCCCATCGGCGCCCCGGCCCGGTCGATCGGTCCCGGATCGCTGGCGCCGAGCCTTGAGGCTCGGCGCACGCGGCATCGTCCGCCGATCCGCCGCGAATCCCGGCCGCTCCGGGCCGGAACCGGACGGGGCCGGCCGCGACGGCCGGGTTCAGGCCTTCCGGCGGCGGCGCGACGCCGAGGTCACGACCGAGTCCGGCGCGGCGCGCAGGGCGGCCGCCGGGCGGCGCTTGAGGCCGAGGCCGATGCTCTTGGCCAGTTCGGAGCGCTGCGCCGCGTAGTTCGCCGCCACCATCGGGTAGTCCGGCGGCAGGTTCCACTTGCGGCGGTACTGCTCGGGCGTCAGGCCGCGCGTCGCGAGGTGACGCTTCAGCGACTTGTACTGCCGGCCGTCCTCCAGGCTGATGATGTAGTCCGGCGTGACCGACTTGCGGATGGAGACGGGCGGCACGAGCTTCTCGGGCTCGGCGGCCACGCCGTGGCGCAGACCGCGCAGGGCCGCGTGCACGGAACTCAGGAGTTCCGGCAGCGCCGTGGGCGGCACCGCGTTGCGCGTCACGTAGGCCGAGACGATGTCGCTCGCGAGCGCGACGTCGTTCCCGCCATCTCCAGTCTTCTCCGCCGTCATCAGGCTGTCCTCTGCTCGTTCGTCCCGGCGCCGACCCGCGGCGCCTCATACCTTCGACCTAGTCCGACCCGCGAAGGCCCGGCTGCGGCCGAAGCCGATCGGATTAGTTCAAGGTCAGTCACCCAAATGGGTGATGACGGAGACATGTCAATCGCCTCTGCTGGCAACGTGGTGAATGGAGGCAGATTTGAGCGATTTCGGTCCCGTGCCGCCCTGGGCCCGTCGGCGGATGCAGCGCGTTCACGAGCGCAATCCCAAGGGCAAGATCGCCCGCTGGATCGCATTCGCGGGGCCCCAGCGGACGCAACATCTGTCGGAGGGGCGCGAATCCGGCGGTTCGGCCCTTCAGGCGAGCAACGTCATCGCGTTCGCGACCCGCGTGACCGATGCCGGCACCAGCAACGCTGCGGCATGAGCCCGCGCCGCGCGGGGCAGGAAGGTCCGCTTCACGCGAAGAGGCGGGCCGGCGCCCCGCGCCGGCCCGCCTCGGGCATGATCCGGGTCCTCGTGGGAGGAGTCTCTCGGGGAGGAGTCTCTTGGGGAGGAGTCTCTTGGAAGGTCAGTGCGCCTCGCGCAGGGCCACGGCGTTCGGCGTCAGGCCGAAGCGCTCCGCGAGGTGCCAGCGCAGCTCGCGCGACGAGTGGTAGCCGTAGCTCCTGTCGATGAGGTGACTCACGTCGACCGGTCCGTTGCCGTCATGGACGCGGCTGATCTGGTCGACATGGAACGTGACGCCGTCGTTAAAGACGGTGGGGGCGCCGCAGCGCCGCGTATACTCGAATATCATGATGTCTTTTCTTGTCTCATTGCAGCGCTCGTGAGCGAGCGCCTGTGACGTCCTGGTGGGCGCCGGAACTGTTCGACGCCGGGGCGGCGCACCGCCCGCGGACGGGCCGGGCGGCCCGCCGCTTGGGAGGCGGGCCGTCGAGCGGCCCGCCGGGAACGCGTCCCTCAGGCGGCCTGAAGGTTGGCGGCGGCGACCTTCCCGCTGCGCTTGTCGGTCTGCAGCTCGTAGGAGACTTTCTGCCCCTCGGCGAGTCCGCGCAGGCCGGCCCGCTCCACGGCGGAGATGTGGACGAACACGTCCTTGCCCCCGTCATCCGGCTGGATGAAGCCGTAGCCCTTCTGGTCGTTGAACCACTTGACAGTTCCGGTATTCACTAACGTCGTCCTCGTCTCGTGCAGGAATCCCCGACCGAAGCGGCCTGACGGGCTGTTCGGCGCGACGGCGTCTGCGGTGGGGAGAGCGATGGGCCGACCGGCCCGGCTTGCATCAGGCGCAAGTCGTCGGCCCGATTCGCTGAACCCCATGTAGGGAGCGTATGGGGCCGGAACAAGGCCGCGCGGCGCGGCGCGGGACGCGCCGAGCGGCTCACGGATTGGTGCGCCCGCGCTGGTTGGGGTCGATGCCGCCCTGGGGCGTGACGTCGTTGGCGACGTCGCCCTCGAAGGTGTTGTCGCCTTCGAGCTCCTCCGGATCGGCGCCGGCCCGGGTCATGCCCTTGCTGGTGCCGATGCCGGGATTGCCCTTGAGGTCCGCATCGGTGGGGGTGGTGGTCTTCGGCTGCTTCGAACTCATGCGCCTGCCTTCGTGAGGCCCCGCGGGGCGTGGGCCCCTCGCGGAGGGGGCCCTCGCGGGGCGGATCCTGGCTCAACGATCGAGGGCCTGCTCCAGTTCGCCCCGGCTCATGCGGGACCGGCCCGGGATGTTGCGGCGCTTCGCCTCCGCGTAGAGCTCGGCGCGGCTCGCCCGCGCCCGGGCCGCCCGCTCCTCGCGGCGGGTGCGGCGGAAGCTGGCGCGGTTCGCCTCCGGGCTCTGCTGGTTGGAGGCGCCGGCCTCGCGCAGCGCGATCGCGATGGCCTGCTTCGGGTCGGTCACGGGCCGGCCGCCGTTCTGGGCGAGGTCGCCCTCCTTGAACGCGTGCATCACCCGTTCGATCGTCTGCTTCTGCGCGGGCGTGGTGCGGGCCATGGGGGCCTCCCTCTGCGGCGGCGGGCGGAGCCCGCGCGGGCCTCTCCGGCGGGGGCTCCGCCCCGACAACGCGGGGAGGCGGCCCGCCGTTTCGCCCGTGCGCGCGGTTCAGGCCAGCTCCGCGACCTTGCCTGTCGCTTCCGTGCCGCACTCCCCATATAGAACGGGTGCGCTGACACTCGGATCGTTCATGGCGGGTATCTCGGTTTCCCTCGAAGGCTCCAACATCCAGCTCTCGTTCCAGAAGGACGATCAGGCCACCGCGGTGATCATGGATGCGCGGGCGGCCCGCGCGCTGGTGCGCGCGGTCGGTCAGCTCCTGACCGCGATCGACGAGGGCGAGGAGGGGGATGCGGCCAGCGAGATGAGCGAGGAGGACGTCGCGATGCTGGACGTCACCTCGCCGGTGATCGAGGTGGGGACGGACGAGAGCGGCCAGGCGGTGGTGGCCCTGCAGGCCGGCGCGCTGCCGCCCTTCCAGCTGCGCCTCACGGACGAGGAGGCCCGCCACGTGGCGACGAGCCTCACCGAGATCCTGAACGCGCCGCGCGACGTACGCACGTCGCATGGCGGCCACTGATCCCGGCGCTCATGTCTGATGACCGCCGGTTCGGTTCTCGAATTGGCGCCAAGCTAGCTCTCGCGCCAAGCTATCTTTCGCGCCAAGCTAGCTCCCGCACCAAGCCATCTTTCGCGCCAAGCCATAGGCTTGGTGTCGACAATCCGGGAGGGCCAACGGCCCGATGCGTCTGCATCCCGGGCCGTTGACCTGAGGCGTCAGAAGCGCGTCCCGGGATCGGTCGGGGCGCCCGGCAGGTAGTCGGGCTCGGAGCCGGGTCCCCTGGGGTCGCTCACGCCGGGATCGTTGACCGGGTACGGGCTGCGCGGCCCGGTCGGGCCGGTATCGGGCAGCTCGTCCGGGGGACGCGGCGGCACGTCGGTCGGCGGCGTTCCGCCGGGATTGGGCAGACCGGGATTGGCCATGGGCGGGCCTCCTGTCTCGCGTGTCGGGGAACAACCGAGGGCTGTCCGGGCGGTTCCGGCGCGGTGTCGGGTGCGGCGGTCGGGAACCGGGGTGGGGGCCAAACGGCCGCAGGCCGGAACTGCCTGCCCCTGCGTCGGTTGCCCCGCCGAACCCCTCAACCCGCGGAGACGCAGCATGCCCGATATCCGGCAGGCGAAGATCCTCATCATGGCGACGGACGGTTTCGAGCAGTCCGAACTGGAAGTGCCGAAGGCCAAGCTGAGCGAGGCCGGCGCGCAGGTCACCGTGGCGGCGCCGAAGTCGCGCCAGACCCCCGAGGCGATCCGGGGCTGGGACATGAAGGATTGGGGCCGCCCGGTGAAGGTCGACGCCGACATCGAGAGCGTGGACCCGGCCGGATTCGACGCCCTGGTCCTGCCCGGCGGACAGATCAACCCCGACAAGCTCCGGCTCGAGCCGAAGGCGCTGGAGATCCTGCGCGCCTTCCTGGCGAGCGGGAAGGTGGTGGCCGCGATCTGCCACGCGCCCTGGCTCCTCGTGGAGGTCGGCGCCGCCAAGGGCCGCCGGATGACCTCCTACGCGTCGATCAAGACCGACGTCGTCAATGCCGGGGCCGAGTGGCTCGACCAGGCGGTGGTGACCGACAAGGGCATCATCACCAGCCGCAATCCCGGCGACCTCGGCGCCTTCTCGGCGAAGATCATCGAGGAGGTCAAGGAGGGCCGCCACGACCGCGCGGCCGCCTGAGCGCGGGAGCCCGCAGCCCCCGGCGGGATCCGGAGGCTCCCGAGGCCGGCGGTCGTCGCGGATCACCGCCGGTCCATGCCGGACCGCCCCGCGCGGTCCCGTCCCGGCGCAGGAGGCCGGGATCCGCGGGCGCGGGCGGTCGCCGCGCGCCCGCCGCCCGGGTTCAGGCGTCGCAATCCTCGGCCTCGACCAGGATCTCGCGCTTGCCGGCGTGGTTGGCGGGGCCGACGATGCCCTCCTTCTCCATCCGCTCCATCAGCGAGGCCGCCCGGTTGTAGCCGATCTGCAGCCGACGCTGGATGTAGCTCGTCGACGCCTTCTTGTCCCGCAGCACCACCGCCACCGCCTGCTCGTAGACGTCGCCGCCCGGCTCCCCGAAGGAGCCCTGATCGAAGACGGCGCCGTCGCCCTCGGAACCGCCCTCCTCGCCCTCCTCCGCGGTGATCGCGTCGAGGTAGGCGGGGCGGCCCTGGCGCTTGAGGTGAGCGACCACCGCTTCGACCTCGTCGTCCGACACGAACGGGCCGTGCACCCGCGTCGTGCGCCCGCCCCCGGCCATGAACAGCATGTCGCCCTGGCCCAGCAGCTGCTCGGCCCCCATCTCGCCCAGGATCGTGCGCGAGTCGATCTTGCTCGTCACCTGGAAGCTGATCCGGGTCGGGAAGTTCGCCTTGATCGTCCCCGTGATCACGTCCACCGACGGGCGCTGCGTGGCCATGATCAGGTGGATCCCCGCCGCCCGCGCCATCTGCGCCAGCCGCTGGATCGCCCCCTCGATGTCCTTGCCGGCCACCATCATCAGGTCGGCCATCTCGTCCACGATCACCACGATGTAGGGAAGCGCCCCGAGGTCCATCACCTCGTCCTCGTACACCGCCTCCCCGGTCTCCCGGTCGAAGCCGGTCTGCACCGTCCGGGTGATCACCTCGCCCCGCTCGCGCGCCTCCGCCACCCGCGCGTTGAACCCGTCGATGTTGCGCACACCGAGCTTCGACATCTTCTTGTAGCGCTCCTCCATCTCGCGCACCGCCCATTTCAGGGCGATCACCGCCTTCTTGGGGTCGGTCACCACGGGCGAGAGCAGGTGGGGGATGCCGTCGTAGACGGAGAGTTCGAGCATCTTGGGATCGACCATGATCAGGCGGCACTCCTCGGGCTTCATGCGGTAGAGGAGGGAGAGGATCATGGTGTTGATGGCCACCGACTTGCCCGAGCCGGTGGTGCCGGCGACGAGCAGGTGGGGCATGCGGGCGAGGTCGGCGATGATCGCCTCGCCGCCGATGTTCTTGCCCAGGCAGAGGGCGAGCTTCTGCTTGGTCTCGGCGAAGGCGGGGCTGCTGAGGATCTCGCGCAGGTAGACGGTCTCGCGCTTGGCGTTGGGGAGCTCGATGCCGATGGCGTTGCGGCCCTGGACGACGGCGACGCGGGCGGAGACCGCCGACATCGAGCGGGCGATGTCGTCGGCGAGCGAGATCACCCGCGACGACTTGGTGCCCGGCGCCGGTTCGAGCTCGTAGAGGGTGACGACGGGGCCGGGCCGCACGGCCAGGATCTCGCCGCGCACCCCGAAATCCTCCAGCGTCGATTCGAGCAGGGTGGCGTTCTGCTCCAGCGCGTCCGTCGAGACCGCGGCGCTCGGGGCGGGGCTGCGCGGCTCGGCGAGGAGCGCCATGGCCGGCATCTCGTAGCTGCCCGGCTCCGCCTGGGGCGGGGGCGGCGCCCGGCGGCCGGCGAGGGGCGCCGGGGGCGGGGCGACGCGGGTGCGGGGCGCCGCCTCGGGCGCCGGCGCGCGCGGCGGGGCGGGCGCCGGCCGGGGGTCGTCGAAGGTGGGCTCGCGCCGGCCGGGCGCCGCCGGGGACTCGTCCCACAGGGCCTCGTCGCCCTCCGCGAAGGCGCGCCGGGCCGCGAGGGCCGGGGAGGCCTCGTCCGCCTCGTCCACCACCGCGCCCGAGCGCGCCGCGCGCCACGTGCCGACCTGCCGGGCCACGTGATCGCGGGCGCCCAGGACCAGCTGCGCCAGCGCGTCGAGGCTGGCGACCCCGAAGCCCACGCCCTCCTCCTCGGCCGGGCGCCGCCCGGCCGGGCGGCGGCCCGCGACCCGCGTGGGTGGGGGCAGGTCGAGGTCGAGATCCTCCTCGGCATCGCCCTCGGAGAGGTTGCAGGCGGCCGTGACGCAGATCACCGCCGCCGCCGCGAAGCCGAAGCCCGCGACCGCCCCGAGCGGGCCCAGCACCGCCTTGGCGGCGACCAGCAGCCCGTCCCCGGCGACGCCGCCGAGGCCGCTCGGCAGCGGCCAGCGGGCGGTCGGCGGCAGGGCGCTCGCCACCGCGCTCGCCGCGCCCGCCCCGGCCAGCCAGAGGCCGAGCCGGGCCCGCAGGCGGCCGAGCCGGTGCGTGCGCAGCAAGTGCACGCCCCACACCGCCAGCGGCAGCGCGAGGGCGAGGGAGCCGAACCCGATCAGCTGCATGCCGAGGTCGGAGACGATGGCGCCGACCAAACCCAGGAGGTTGCGGGCCGGGCGGCTCGTGGCGTGGTTGAGGCTCGGGTCGTCGATCGACCAGGTTGCCAGGGCGAGCACGAAGGCGACCGCGCCGAGCAGGAGCGAGAGCCCCGCCAGCTCGGTCACGCGCCGCTTCAGGAAGGAGCGGAGCGTGTCGACGAGTGCATCGTAGGGCGATGCCGAGCGGCGAAGCGAACGCATGCGGGAGCGATACCGGGTACGCGGGACCTGCCCGATCCTAGGTTCGCGGGCCTTAATGCGCGTTTAAGGCTAATGGATCGCCGACAATGCCCGTATCGGCCGCGCATCGCCGCGGGGGCGAGGGCCGAACATCGGTCCAGCCGCCCGACCGATCGCGACAGATCGGGGTCCGCGCGCGGCGATTCCATGACAACATTGCGGCGACCCGCAACCGGGTCGCGGGCGAGCCGCAGCCGGGCCGCGGGCGAGCGACGGCGGGCCGCCGCCGATCCGGGGCGGCCCCTCAACGAGGCGAGCCCCGGCCCGTGAGGACCGGGGCTCGCGCCGCCGTGAGGGACCGCCCGTTCCGGGCGGCGCCCGATCTCAGTAATTGTAGGCGCGCTCGCCGTGATCGGCGAGATCGAGGCCCTCGCGCTCCTCCTCCTGGGTGACGCGCAGGCCGACGATCAGGTCCACGACCTTGTAGAGGATCGCCGAGCCGATGCCCGACCACAGGATGGTGAAGCCGACCGCCTTGGCCTGGGACAGGAAGGCGGGACCGAACTCGTAGGCCGCCGCGACCATCTCGCCGGGCTTGGTGGCGTAGTCGGGCGCCCCGGTGCCGCCGAGGGCCGGGTTGACCAGGATGCCGGTCGCGAGGGCGCCGATGATCCCGCCGATGCAGTGCACGCCGAACACGTCGAGGCTGTCGTCGTAGCCGATGGCGTTCTTCACCGCCGAGCACATCACGAAGCAGGCGGCGCCCGCCACGAGGCCGAGGACGATCGAGCCCATCGGGCCGGCGAAGCCGCAGGCCGGGGTGACGGCGACGAGGCCGGCCACCGCGCCCGACAGCATGCCGAGCAGCGAGGGCTTGCCCTTGGCCGCCCACTCGACGAAGAGCCAGGACAGGCCCGCCGCGCAGGTGGCCACGAAGGTGTTGAGCATCGCGAGCGCCGCGCTGCCGTTGGCCTCCAGGTTCGAGCCGGCGTTGAAGCCGAACCAGCCCACCCACAGGAGCGAGGCGCCGATCATGGTCATGGTCAGCGAGTGCGGGGCGAGGAGGTCGCGGCCGTAGCCGATGCGCTTGCCGATCAGCAGGCAGCCGACGAGGCCCGCGATGCCGGCATTGATGTGCACCACGGTGCCGCCCGCGAAGTCGAGGGCGCCCCACTTGAAGAGCATGCCCGCATCGGCGTTGGCGGCGTCGAGGGCGTCCTGCGCGGCCTTCTTGGCGGTCTCGTCGGTCGCCGCGGCGAGCGCCTTGGCGGCGTTGCCGACCGCGTCCGGGCCCGCCCAGTACCAGACCATATGCGCCATCGGGAAGTAGATGAAGGTCACCCACAGCGTAATGAACAGCATCAGGGCCGAGAACTTCATCCGCTCCGCGAAGGCGCCGACGATCAGCGCCGGGGTGATCATCGCGAACGTCATCTGGAAGCAGATGTAGACGTATTCGGGGATGTAGACCCCGTTCGAGAAGGTGGCCGCGGTGGCGTTCGCGTCGACACCCTTCAGGAACGCCTTGGAGAAGCCGCCCACGAAGTCGTTGAGGCCGCCGCCGTTGGTGAAGGACAGGCTGTAGCCGTAGAACACCCAGAGGATGCCGACGAGGCTGACGATGGCGAAGACCTGGGTGAGCAGCGACAGCATGTTCTTGGTGCGGACGAGGCCGCCGTAGAACAGGGCGAGGCCCGGCACCGACATCAGCAGCACCATGGCGGAGGACACGAGCATCCAGGCGGTGTCGCCCTTGTTGGGCACCGGCGCGGCGGCCGCGGCCGGCGCGGCCTCGGGGGCCGGCGTCTGCGCCAGCGACGGCTCCACCAGGAGAAGCGCCAGGGCGGCGCCTCCCAGGCCGAGAGCCAAGAGGTTGCGAAGCTTCATGGAAACGGAACTCCCGATCGGTCTCGTCACAAGCGGGTCAGGTGGCAGGGGGCGCCTCGCGGGCGGGGCGGGTCAGAGCGCGTCCGCGTCGGTCTCGCCGGTGCGGATGCGGACCGCCTTCTCGAGCGGCAGCACGAAGATCTTGCCGTCGCCGATCTGACCGGTCCGGGCCGCGGCCGCGATCGTGTCGACGACGCTGGCGACGAGGTCGGCCGCCACCGCCACCTCGATCTTCAGCTTGGGGAGGAAGCTCACCGCGTACTCGGCCCCGCGGTAGATCTCCGTATGGCCCTTCTGCCGCCCGTAGCCCTTGACTTCGGTCACGGTCAGGCCGTGCACGCCGATGCTGGTGAGGGCGTCGCGGACCTCCTCCAGCTTGAACGGCTTGATGATGGCCATGACGATCTTCATGGGTCGTGCCCCCTTTCCGATTGGCGCCCGGTCCGCCCCGTGAGGATCCGGACGGACGCGTGAGCGGGGAGCACTGAGGTCGCTGCGCTCCCGTTCGCGGCCCGGCGTATCAAGGAACGTGCCAGCGTCGGCACCGGGCCTTACGGACAAGCTGCCCGGTTCCTGAGCCGATTGCGGAGATTGAAGCCGATCGGGCCGGCAGGACTGAACAAAATATAAGCAATTGCAAATCGATTAAGCAAAAGCGGGCCGGGGCGGCGCGCCGGCCCGGCCTCCTACGACATCCGATTGCTTGCTTCGCCATGCGGATGTCGGCCTCGCTCAGGCGCCGCGCGGGCTTGGCATCCGTTTTCCGGAAGTGATCTTCCGGAAAACGGATCAGGCCTCCTCGCGGACCGGGCGGATCATGCCCTCCTGGGCCACGGAGGCGACCAGGGTGCCGTCGCGGGTGAAGATCAGCCCGCGGGCGAAGCCGCAGGCGCCCGAGGCGCTCGGGCTGTCCTGGGCGTAGAGCAGCCACTCGTCGGCGCGGAACGGCCGGTGGAACCACAGCGCGTGGTCGAGGCTCGCGGGCTGGATCGTGCGCTCGAAGACGGTCCGCCCGTGGGCGACGAGCGAGGTGTCGAGCAGCGTCATGTCGGAGGCGTAGGCGAGCACGCTCTGGTGCACGGCCGGGTCGTCGGGCAGCGGGCCGGTGGCGCGGATCCAGACGTGGAAGCGCGGCGCGCGCGGGGCGGGCGCGGCGTAGCGCTCGAACTCGACGGGCCGCAGCTCGATCGGGCGCTCGCGCTCGAAATAGGCCCGGACCGGATCGGGCATGCCCGGCATGATCGTGGCCTTCAGGCTGCTCTCGTCGCCGAGGGCCTCGGGCATGGGCACGTCCGGCATCGGCAGCTGGTGGTCGAAGCCCGGCTCCTCCAGGTGGAAGGAGGCCGACATCGAGAAGATCGGGCGGCCGTGCTGGATCGCGTTGACGCGCCGCGTGGTGAAGCTGCGCCCGTCGCGGATGCGGTCGACCTCGTAGATGATCGGCACGCGCGGGTCGCCGCCGAGCAGGAAATAGGCGTGGAGCGAGTGGGGCCGGCGCTCGGCCGGCACCGTGCGGGTCGCCGCCACGAGGGCCTGCCCGATCACCTGACCGCCGAAGACGCGCTGCCAGCGGTCCTTGGGCGAGCGGCCGCGAAACAGGTTCTGCTCCAGCTGCTCCAGATCGAGGAGGGCGAGGAGGTCGTCGACCGCACGCGTCATCGGCTTGTCCGCTCGGGCTCGTCCGTTCGGCCGCCCGGGGGCGGGGAGGGGCGATCTGGCGCGGGGTCGCGCGGCCCGTCAAGCGGCGGCGCCGCGCCCGGCATGCTATGGGGGGCGGCGCAGGGAGGGCGGCATGGCGGAACGGGCTCGGCCTCATCGGGAGATCGTCGTCGCGGGGGGCGGGCTGCCCGGCCTGTCCCTGGCGCTCGGCCTGCGGCGCGCCCTCGGCGAGGCGGTGCGGATCACGGTCTGCGACCCGGCCTTCGCGCGGGCCGCCGATCCGCGCGCCAAGCCGGACCTGCGCGCCTACGCGGTGGCGGCGGGCGGGCGGCGGATGCTGGCCCGGCTCGGCGTCTGGGAGGCGGTGGCGGCGGGCGCGCAGCCGATCCGCGAGATGGTCATCACCGACAGCCGCCTGTCCGACCCGGTGCGGCCGGCCTTCCTGACCTTCGCGGGCGAGGTGGAGGAGGGCGAGCCCTTCGCGCACATGGTGGAGGGCGCCGCCCTCCTGGAAGCCCTGCGGCGGGCCACGGAGGCGGCCGGCGCGGTGCTCGACCCGAACCCGGTCGCGGCGGCCGTGCCGGAGCGCGACGCGATCACGGCCCGCCTCGCGGACGGGCGCGCCCTGCGCGCGAGCCTCGTCGTGGCGGCGGACGGGGCGCGCTCGCGCCTGCGGGAGGCGGCGGGGATCAGCTGGATCGGCTGGTCCTACCCGCAATCGGGCATCGTCGCGACGGTCTCGCACGAGCGCGACCACGAGGGCCGGGCGATCGAGCACTTCCTGCCCTCCGGCCCCTTCGCGGTGCTGCCGCTGTCGCCGGGCGGGTCCCTCGGCCACCGCTCCTCGATCGTCTGGACCGAGCGGCAGGCCGACGTGCCGGCGCTGCTCGGCGGCGGGCCCGAGGAGGCCCTGGCGGAGGTCGAGCGCCGCTTCGGCCTGACCCTGGGCCGGATCGCCCTCGAGACCGGCCTGCGCGCCTACCCGCTCGCCTTCGGGATGGCCCGGCGCTTCCACGCCCCGCGCCTCGCGCTCCTGGGCGACGCCGCCCACCTGATCCACCCGATCGCCGGCCAGGGCCTCAATCTCGGCCTCAAGAGCGCGGCGGCGCTGGCCGAGGTGCTCGCCGACGCGATGCGGCTCGGCCTCGATCCGGGCGGGCCCGAGGTGCTGGATTCCTACGAGCGCAGCCGCCGGGCCGACACGCTCGCCATGGGGGCGGCGACGGACGGGCTTAACCGCCTGTTCTCGAACGACGCCCTGCCGGTCCGCCTCGCGCGGGACCTCGGCCTCGGGCTGGTGGACCGGCTGCCCGCGCTCAAGCGCCTGTTCATCCGGGAGGCGGCGGGCCTGCGCGGCGCACAGCCGCGGCTGATGCGCGGCGAGGCGCTCTGAAATCAGCGGTCATCCGGGATCCGCTTGATCGAAGCGGATCCCGGATCACACGCCTGCGCGGCGCCTGAGCGAAGCCCAAATCCGCCATCCCGCAGGGATCAAGCGGATCACCAGCCCGCGCGGCGCCTGAGCGAAGCCCACATCCGCCATCCCGAAGGGATCAAGCGGATCACCAGCCCGCGCGGCGCCTGAGCGAAGCCCACATCCGCCATCCCGAAGGGATCAAGCGGATTTGGTATCATGAGACATGACCGCTGGTTCCGTTCTCGGATCGTCGCCAAGCCTCTGAGTGGCCAAGCCTCTGAGTCGCCAAGCCTTTGATGTCGACAATCCGGGATGGCCGGGCCGCCGTCCCGACGGGATCGGGCGGATCCGGCAGCGGGCGGGGCGCGCCGGGTCGCTTCCGGGCTCCCGCCGCGATCCCGCGCCCTAGCGCGGCAGCTCCGCCAGCCGCGCCACCAGCGCGGGCGCGTGCAGGGCCGCCATCCGCTCCTTCGGGGTGAGCCAGGACGCCGCCTCGCCGACGCTCACGGCCTCGCCGAGCTTCGCCTCGGCCAGCACCCGCTCGGCCTCGATCGCGCCGCGGCGCCGCGATGCCGGGGGCGGCAGCATGGCGAGGTGGGCCTCCCGCAGGGCCGGCTCGGCGTGGAGTGCCCAGAGCGCGTCGGCCTCGTCGAAGCCGCGGGCGGCGTTCTCGGCCTCGATCGCCCGGGCCCGCACGGCGATCGGCGGCGGCGCGCGCTCCTCGGGCGTCATCAGCAGGCCGCGCCGCTTGAGGGCGAGGCCCCAGGCCAGCTGGCCGCTCGCCCAGGAGAGCGGGATCGCCAGCACGAGGCCGAGGATCGTCGGCGACATCCACAGGAACAGCGAGGTCGCGATCGCGAAGGCGGCCGCCCCCGAGACGAGGCCCAGCAGCGTGTGCCAGCGGTGGCGCCGGACGATGTCGCGCAGCGGGATCGAGCCATCGTCGCGGCGCTGCGGGTTCCAGCCGGTGTCGCGCCCGAGCAGGATCTGCAGCACCGAGCCCGACTGGATCAGCATCGCGATCGGCGCGATCAGGGCCGAGAGCAGGGTCTCGATCAGCGCCGACAGAATGAGGCGCGGCGCCCCCCCGCAGGCCCGCCGCACCGTCGCGTCGAGGAGCGCCAGGATCAGGCCGAACAGCTTCGGCGCCAGCAGGATGCCCATGGTCAGCCCGAAGAGCTGGAGCGCGCGCACCGGGTCGAAGCGCGGCCAGACCGGGTAGAGCCGGAACTCGCTCGGGAAATATTCCGGGCGGATATAGGCGGTCTGCAGGGCGAGCGCGATGCCGACCACGAGCTGCGCCGCCCAGAGCGGCGAGGCGACGTAGCCCGCGATGCCGGTCGCGAAGTGCTGGCGGGAGGCGAGCTTCAGCCCCGCCGCCGCGATGATGCGGGAATGCTGCAGGTTCCCCTGCGCCCAGCGCCGGTCGCGGACGGCGATGTCGATCAGCGAGGGCGGGCTCTCCTCGTAGGAGCCGGCGAGGTCGGGGAGCATGGACACGCTCCAGCCGCCGCGCCGGATCAGCGCCGCCTCGACGAAGTCGTGGCTGAGCACGTGGCCGCCGAAGGGCGGCCGGCCCGGCAGGTCCGGCAGCCCGCACTGCTCCGCGAAGGCCCGGGTGCGGATGATGGCGTTGTGGCCCCAGTAATTGCCGTCCCGCCCCGACCACAGGGCGAGGCCCGTGGCGATGACCGGCCCGTAGATCCGGGCCGCGAATTGCTGCACGCGGGCGAACAGGGTGTTGCGGTTGATGATGAGCGGCAGCGACTGGACGATGCCGGCATCCGGATCCGCCTCCATGGCGGCGGCGAGCCGCACCACGCATTCGCCGCTCATCAGGCTGTCGGCGTCGAGCACCAGCATGTGGTCGTAGTGCCCGCCCCAGCGGGTGACGAAGTCGGCGATGTTGCCGGCCTTGCGGTGGTGGTTCTTCGGCCGGTGGCGGTAGTACAGGCGCGCCCCGGCCCCGAGCCGCTCGCGCAGGGCGAGGAAGGCCCGCTCCTCGGCGATCCAGGCATCGGCCTGGGTCGAATCCGACAGGATCCAGTAGTCGAAGCGCGCGCCCTCGCCGGTGGCCTCGATCGACTCGCGCATCGCCTCGATCGCCGCGAAGGTGCGGGCGGTGGCCTCGTTGTAGACCGGCATCACGACGGCGGTGCGGCGCGTCAGGGGCCCGCGCGGCGCGGCCGCGGGGCGGCGGCGCAGCAGCGCCCCGAAGCCGAGCAGCGCCGAGGTGAAGGCGAGGGCGATCCAGGAGAAGTTGAGCGTGAACAGCAGCAGCAGGAGCAGCTGCAGGACGGTGGCGCTGCCCGCCACCGTCACGACCTCGTACATCTCGTAGGCGCCGTAGGCGGTGAGCAGGGCCGCCGCCCCGAACACGAACAGCCGCGCGGCCCTCGGGCTCGGATGCGCCGCGCCGCGATGGGCCGCGAGGGGGGACCAGCGGCGCAGGTCCTGCACCGGCATGGCGAGGGGCGCCTCGGGCGGCACCGCCGGTGCGCCGGAGGCGCGCGGCATCACGGGGTCCAACGAAACAGCCATGTCTCACTGACGGGTTGGTCGCCGTTCTTGACGACGAGGCGCATCTCGCAGGCGGTCTCGCCGCCCGGGTCCAGTTCGAAGACGGCGCGCACCGTCTTGCGCTCGGGATAGAGGTAGAGGAGGGGGCGGAATTGCGGGTCGCGCTTCACCGGCGGCGCGTCGGGCTTGGGCTGCACGATCGTCCCCGGCGAGGCCGTGACCGCGAGCTTCAGGGATTCGGGCCTCACCTCCGGGGCGAAGAGCGCGTCGCCCGCGAAGTCGACGAGGAAGAGGCGGCGCTTGCCCGAACTGCCCTTGCCGATCCGCGTGCCGGTGCAGCGCGCCAGGGGCGGCGCCCCCGGCACGTCCCAGCACCAGTATTGCCGGAAGGTGAAAGCGGTCTCCCTGGCGATCGGCTCCTTGGGCCGCCAATAGGCCAGGATGTTCTCGTTGACCTCGGACTCGCTCGGGATCTCGATGAGCTGGACCGCGCCCGGGCCCCAGCCGCGCTGCTCCTGGCCGGGCTGCCAGGTGCCGAAGGGCTCGATCCACAGGCTCGGGCGGCGCTCCCAGTGCTGCACGTCGTCCTGGTAATCCGCGTAGTCGCGGTGGCGCTGCACGAGGCCGAAGCCCTTCGGGTCCTGGTCGAGGAAGGAGGAGATCTGCAGCGTCTCGGGGTTCTGCACGGGCCGCCAGAGCGCCTCGCCCCCGCCGTTGCGGATCTGCAGGCCGCCGATCTCGTGGGCGGCGGGGCGGGCGTCGTCGGTGTTGCGGTGGTCGGCCGGGCCGAACAGGTAGGCGCCCGTCATGCCGCCGAGCCCGACATGGTCGAGGCTGGTGCGCGGGCACAGGGTCGCCTCGATGTCCACGATGGTGGCGTCGCCCGGGCGCAGCGTCATGCGCAGGGCCGCGGCGGCGGAGTCGGAATCGATCAGCGCGTGCATCACGATCTGGGTGCTGGCCGGGCCCGGCCGCTCCAGCCAGAAGGCCCGGAAGAGCGGGAATTCCTCGCCCCGCGCCTCGGCCGGGCGCAGGGTGAGGGCGCGCGCGGTGATGCCGTAGCTCTGGCCCGCGGCGAGGGCCCGGAAGAACGAGGCGCCCTGGAAGATCGCGCAATCGGCGGGCGGCCCGCCCCCGAAGCTCCCGTAGAGGCGGAAGCCCGAGAAGCCGAGGTCGCGGCCGGCCTCGGGCGGGGCGGTCTTGCGGAACTCGAACAGGTCGCGGTCGTAGGGGATGCGCCGGACGATCCCGTCCTCGACCGTGTGCAGGCTGACCGGGTTCGTGAACAGGTAGCCCCGGTGCAGGGGCTCGACCACGAAGCCGCGGCCCTCCCCGCGCCAGATCAGGAGTTCGGGCTTCGGCCGGATCGCGATGTACTGCTCGTAGGTGAGCTTGCCGAAGGCGTCCGGCAGGGCGGAGGGCGGGGCCGCGTAGGGCTTGGCCGCCAGCGCCCGGGCCAGGGCCACCACCGCGGCCGGGTCGAAGCGCTCGCCGTCCCCGAGCGCCGGCGGCGCGGGCGGATCCTCCGCGCGGGCGCCCGTCGGCGCGAGGGCGCCGCCCGCCGCGAAGGCACCGGCGAGCGCCAGCACGGCGCGGCGGTCGAGGCCGGCCGCCGCGTCGCGGGCGGGGGCCTGGATCTCTCGCGCGTGGGTCGGCCGGGGCGAGGCGGGGCGTCGTCGCGTCATGCATCCGTTCCGGGGGTGGGCTCCCGCGCCGTTTACCACGACGGAGGCTGAACTGGACGTTAAGATTGTGCCGGGGCCGCTCCCGCCGGGCCCGGGCCTCGGCTTTGCCCGGGCGCGGGATCCGGCTAGATCGGGCGGAGCGCCACTCGACGATGAGCCCGATGACCTCGACCCCGACACCCGCGGGCGCCCGCTCGCTCCTCTGCGTCGTCCTCGCGGCCGGGAAGGGCACGCGCATGCGCTCCGACCTGCCGAAGGTGCTGCACCCGCTGGCCGGCCGGCCGATGCTCGCCCACGTGCTCGCCGCGGTGCGCGAGGCGGGGGCGACCGGCCTCGCGGTGGTGGCCGAGCCCGGCCGGGCGGACGTGGCGGCGGCGGTGGCGGCGGCGGCGCCGGGCGCGGAAGTCTTCCCTCAGGCCGAGCGCCTCGGCACCGCGCACGCGGTGCTGGCGGCCCGGGCCGCCCTGGAGGCGGGCCACGATGACGTGCTGGTGGCCTTCGGCGACACGCCGCTGATCCGGCCCGAGACCTACGCGCGCCTGCGCGCGCCCCTCGCCGAGGGGGCCGCCCTCGCCGTGCTGGCCTTCGAGGCCGCCGACCCGACCGGCTACGGGCGGGTGCTCACCGAGGGCGACCGGGTGGTGGCGATCCGCGAGGAGAAGGATGCGAGCCCCGAGGAGCGCCGGGTCCGCCTGAGCAATGCCGGGCTGATGGCGCTGTCGGGGCGGCTCGCCCTCGACCTCCTCGACCGGATCGGCAACGCCAACGCGGCCGGCGAGTACTACCTGCCGGACGCGGTGGCCCTCGCCGTGCGGGCGGGCGGGCGGGTCGCGGTCGTGCCGGTCGAGGAGGCCGAGGCGCAGGGCGTCAACGATCGGGTCCAGCTCGCCGCCGCCGAGGCGACCCTGCAGCAGCGGCTGCGGCGGGCCGCGATGCTGGGCGGCGCGACCCTGATCGCCCCCGAGACCGTCTTCCTCAGCCACGACACGCGGCTCGGCCGCGACGTGGTGGTGGAGCCGCACGTGGTGTTCGGGCCGGGCGTGAGCGTGGGCGACGGCTGCGTCATCCACGCCTTCTCGCACCTGGAGCAGGCGGTGTTGGAGCCGGGGGTGGTCATCGGCCCCTACGCCCGCCTGCGGCCCGGCGCCGTGCTGGCGACGGGGGCGCGCATCGGCAACTTCGTCGAGGTCAAGAACGCCGCGATCGGCGCGGGCGCCAAGGTCAACCACCTCTCCTACGTGGGCGATGCCGAGGTGGGGCCGCGGGCGAATCTCGGGGCCGGCACCATCACGTGCAACTACGACGGCCTGCGCAAGCACCGCACCGTGATCGGCGCGGGGGCCTTCGTCGGCTCGAACTCGGCGCTGGTGGCGCCGGTGGCGATCGGGGAGGGGGCCTATGTCGGGTCGGGCTCGGTGATCACCGACGACGTCCCGCCCGAGGCGCTGGCCCTCGGCCGCGGCCGGCAGGTGGTGAAGCCCGGCTGGGCCAAGGCCAAGGACAAGGACAGGGGCTGAGACGGCCGGGCCCGGGAGGGCCGCGGCCCGTCCGGGCCGGCCCACCGGGTCGGCGCGCCCGGTGGCGGAACCTGCCCGATGCCTGTACTCTCCTCGTCGCGGCAGGGAGGGGAGAAGGGCCATGATCGGACGCCCTGACACCGGCAGAGTCCCCGACTTCTCCGGGTATCCGGATCTCGTCGTCATGTATCTCGGGATGCATGTCCGCGCACTCTTCGGATTGAAGACTCTGCTCGGCCTCGGCCCGGCGATCGAGAAGGCCGGACTCGGCCGACCGGACGGATTGCTGCACTACGAGAACAACATCATCTACGGATTCTTTCCGCTTCATGTCGGCATGCGCTGGTACTGGCGCGACATGGAAAGCCTGGAGCGCTTCGCCAAATCGGAGCCGCACCGGACCTGGTGGATGAACTTCCTCAAGGATAGCGGCGGCACCGCGATCTGGCACGAGACCTATCACATGCGCGGGGGCATGGAGGCGATCTACAGCGACCCGCGGGCGACGGGCTTCTCGGCCTTCCTGCCGCTGCAGCAGGCCCGCGGCTCGCTGCGGAGCCGGCACCAGGCCTATGGGCAGGCGGATCTCGGTCACCTTCCCGCCGAGAACCCGCCGGACGTCCAGCCGGCCACGTAGGCCGGGCGAGGATGGGACCGTGGCGGCGGGTCGGCCCGGAGCATCGGCCGCGGGCCGCGCCCGGGCGCGCGGGGCGGGGCGCGGGGCGGGAAACGTCGGCCTGACGCCGGGGGAGGGCCGCGCCGGGGCGCCCGCCGGGACGAGGCGGCGCTGAGGGCGCTCTCCGGCCTCACCGCATCGAAACTTCTCGGCGTCATCCTGCATATCTGGCAGGGCGCGGCGACCTCCGTGCCGGAGACCGGGAACCCGATGGCGCGGCTCAGCGCGGTCGCGCGCCATCGCGCCATCGACGTCGTCCGCCGCAGGACGGAGGCCCCATGCCGGAGGGTGAGGACGGAGAGGATTGGCAGGCCCGCATCGCCGCTCCGCGCGACGGCGAGGCGGAGATCCTCGACCGCGAGGCCCTCCTGCACGGCCTGCGCATCCTGGAGCCGGCGCGGCGCGACCGCATCCTGCGCGCCTGTTGCGAGCGCCTGTCGCGGGAGGAGCCCGACGCCCGCCACGCGCGGCCGGTCACCACCGCGAGGACGCGGCTGCATCGCGGGCGCGCCTCCCTGCGCGGCGGCCTG
Organism: Methylobacterium sp. 4-46; assembly: GCF_000019365.1. Taxonomy (GTDB): domain Bacteria; phylum Pseudomonadota; class Alphaproteobacteria; order Rhizobiales; family Beijerinckiaceae; genus Methylobacterium. Next base: position 6,040,126 of record NC_010511.1, read on the forward strand.
GAGCGGGCCGGATGAGCGACGATCCCGACCTGCGCGCCGCCGAATACGTGCTGGGCACCCTCGACGCCGCGCAGCGCGCCGCCTTCGAGCGCGACCGCGATTCCGACCCGAAGCTCGCCGCGGCCCAGGCCTTCTGGGAGGCGCGGCTCGGGCCCCTGGCCGGGGCGGTGCCGCCCGTGGTGCCGAGCGCCGGCCTGTGGGCGGCGATCCGCGACGCCCTGCCGGAGCGCCGGCCCGCCGCCGCGCCCGCGACCGACCCGATGCCGGCCCTGCGGCGCTGGCGCCGGATCGCGCTCGCGGCGGGCGCGCTCGCGGCGGGCCTCGCCCTGGTCATCGCCCTCGACGGCCTGCATCCGGACCCGCCCGAGGCCCGCTACCTGGCGGTGATCGACCGCGGCGGCGACCTGCCGGCCCTCGTCGTCGGCCTCGACGCGCGGACCGGGATCGTGCAGGTGCGCGCCCTCGCCGCCGAGGCGCCGCGCGAGCGCAGCCTCGAACTCTGGTTCGTCGCGCAGGGAGCCTCGCCCCGCTCCCTCGGCCTCGTCGCCGACGCGCCGCGCACCCGGCTCGTCCTGCCCGCCGCCGACCGGGCCGCCCTCGACGGCGCGACGCTCGCCGTCACGGTCGAGCCGCCCGGCGGCTCGCCCTCCGGCAACCCGACCGGGCCGGTCGTCTACAGCGGGCGGTTCGTGCGCGAGTGAGGCGCCCGCCCGGATGGGCTGGCGGGCGGGCGGCCGCTGCGGCTAGACTGGCCCGCCTGAGGGCCCGCGCGCGGGCGGTCCGGCGCTTGCGGCGGGCGGGTGCACAGGCGGCCGGCCGTCCCGGATCGGGGCGCCGCCGACCAGGAACGAGGCGATCAGCATGTGCGGCATCGTGGGTATCGTGGGCCGTGAGGCCGTGGCGGGACAGGTGATCGACGCCCTGCGGCGGCTCGAGTACCGCGGCTACGACTCGGCAGGAATCGCGACTCTCGAGCAGGGCCGCCTGGAGCGCCGCCGCGCCGAGGGCAAGCTCACCAACCTGCAGCTCAAGCTCCTCCAGAACCCCCTCTCGGGCGCGATCGGCATCGGCCATACCCGCTGGGCCACCCACGGCCGGCCCAACGAGACCAACGCCCACCCGCACGCCACCGACCGCCTCGCGGTCGTCCACAACGGCATCATCGAGAATTTCCGCGAGCTGAAGGCCGAGTTGCAGGCGAAGGGCTGCGTCTTCGAGACCGAGACCGACACCGAGGTCGTCGCCCAGGCCGTCACCCAGGCCATGCGCGAGGGCCTCTCCCCCGTCGCCGCCGTGGCGGCCGTGCTGCCGCGCCTGCGCGGCGCCTTCGCGCTCGCCTTCCTGTTCGCCGGCGAGGAGGATTTCCTGATCGGCGCCCGCCACGGCGCGCCGCTCGCCATCGGCTTCGGCGAGGGCGAGACTTATCTGGGCTCCGACGCCCTGGCGCTCGCCCCCTTCACCGACGAGATCACGTATCTCGACGAGGGCGACTGGGCCATCCTGACCCGGGAGGGCGCCGAGATCCGCGACCGGCAGGGCGCGGTGGTCGCCCGGCCCCGGCAGAGGATCGCGACGCAGGCCTTCCTGGTCGACAAGGGCAATCACCGCCACTTCATGGCCAAGGAGATCTACGAGCAGCCGGAGGTGGTGGGCCGCACGCTCGCCCACTACGTCGACCTCGCCGCCGGCCGCATCAGCCTGCCCGAGGCGCTGCCCTTCGACTTCGCCTCGCTCACCCGCCTGTCGATCACCGCCTGCGGCACCGCCTACTATGCCGGGCTGGTGGCCAAGTACTGGTTCGAGCAGCTGGCGCGGCTGCCGGTCGAGATCGACGTCGCCTCCGAGACCCGCTACCGCGAGCCGCCGCTGGAGACGGGCGGGCTGACCCTCGTGATCTCGCAATCGGGCGAGACCGCCGACACGCTGGCCTCCCTGCGCTACGCCAAGGCCCAGGGCCAGCACGTGCTGGCGGTGGTGAACGTGCCGACCTCGACCATCGCCCGGGAGGCCTCGGCGGTGGTGCCGACGCTGGCCGGACCGGAGATCGGGGTGGCCTCGACCAAGGCCTTCTCCTGCCAGCTCACCGTCCTCCTCTGCCTCGCCATCGCGGCCGGGCGGGCGCGCGGCACGCTCGATCCGGCGCAGGAGCGGCGCCTGATCGACGCGCTGATCACGGTGCCGGGCCTGATGGCCGAGGCGCTCAAGCGCGAGGAGGAGATCGAGGTGCTGGCGCGCGAGATCGCGAAGGCGCGCGACGTGCTCTATCTCGGCCGCGGCACCGCCTACCCGATGGCGCTGGAGGGCGCGCTGAAGCTGAAGGAGATCTCCTACATCCACGCGGAGGGCTACGCGGCGGGCGAGCTGAAGCACGGCCCGATCGCGCTCATCGACGACGCGGTGCCGGTGATCGTGATCGCGCCGCACGACGCCACCTTCGAGAAGACGGTGTCGAACATGCAGGAGGTGGCGGCGCGCGGGGGCCGGATCGTGCTGATCGGGGACGCGACGGGGGCGGACGCGGCGGGGCTGGAGACGCTCGCGACGCTGCGGATGCCGGCGCTGGATGCCGTGGTGGCGCCGATCGTCTACGCGGTGCCGATCCAGCTCCTCGCCTACCACACGGCCGTGGTGCTGGGCAAAGACGTCGACCAGCCCCGCAACCTCGCCAAGTCCGTCACCGTCGAGTGATCCGCTGGGGGGACGCGTCCGCGCGCCGGGGCTCCCGCCGCCGCGGGTTCAGGCCTCGGCGCGGTGCTCCTCCCGCGCCGCCTCCCAGACCTCCCGGGCCGCGTCCGCGTTCATGGCGGCGATGCCGAGCCCGACCAGCAGGTCCGGCCAGGCGGAGGGCCACAGGAAGGCCGTCACGAGGCCCGCCAGCACGATCGCCACGTTGGCGACCGCGTCGTTGCGGGCCGACAGGAAGGCCGCGCGGGTCAGGCTGCCGCTGTGGCCGCGATAGGCGGCCAGCATCAGCGCGCAGGCGAGGTTGACCGCGAGCGCGCCGAGCCCGGTGAGCGAGAGCGCCACCGCCTCCGGCGGCACCGGCGCGGCGAACTTCTCGTAGGCCGTCCACAGGGTGGCGAGGCCGGGCACGAGCAGGATCAGCGCCATCGCCATCCCGACCCGGGCGCGCAGGCGCGCGCGCCAGCCCAAAGCCACCAGGATCAGCAGGTTGACCGCGGCGTCCTCCAGGAAGTCGACGCTGTCGGCGAAGAGCGACACCGACCCGATGGCGAGCGCCACAGCGAACTCGACCCCGAAATAGCCGAGGTTGAGGGCCGCCACGATCGCCACCACGCGGCGCAGACCGCCCGGATCCTGGCCGGCGCCCGTCATCGGCCGGTCTTCCCGTCGTGCGACACCGGCATGGCTCCCGCGGTCCCCCGGCCGGGGCGTAGCGGGCCGGCGCGCGCCCGGCAAGCCGTCCGCCCGGGCGGCCGCGCGCGTGCCTGCGCCTTCGAGTTGTGTTAGTTGACCATTGCAATTGCGAGCCGTGACGTTCCGCGGGACAGCCGGAGACCGGACCATGCGGCGGGGGTTGATCGCACTCGGCGTGATCGGCGTGCCGCTCGCGGCCGCGGCGGAGGAGGGCGCCCGGCCGCGGCGGCTGCAGGTGCGCGAGGGCGCGCTCCTCTGCGTCTCCCCCTTCAGCTTCGCGGTCGCCGCCAAGGCGGCGCAGGATCCGGGCTGGCTGGCCGAGAACGGCTGCCTCGTCGCCAAGCCCGGCCTCGCCGTGCTGCGCCTGGGCGCGGTGAGGCCGGTCGCGGGCGGCCCGGCCTGGAACGTGCGGGTGACGGCGGGCGGGCCGGCGGGCCTCGTGGTCTGGGGCCGTCCGCAGGATTTTCGCCTGGAGAGCGGCGAGCCGGTCCCCCAGGATTACTGAGGCGGCCGGCGGGCGCGCCGGCGCGCAGACGGCGCGCGTGGGCGACATCAACGGCCGGTCGCGGCGGGTGCCGGTCCTGTGCAAGATCGCCCCCGCGGTGCCCGACATGCACATGGAGGACGTGCACATCGAGGATGTGCACCGGGCGCGCGGCATCATGGGCATCCTGGGCGACCTCGACCGGGCCGGCCTCATCGACGCGACGGCCGGATCGGTCCATGCGGGGAGCCTCGCCGCCGCCCTCGCGCGCTGGGACGTGCGCCGCACCGACGGCCCGGCGGTCCACGCCGTCTACCGGGCCGCGCGGCGGGTCTGATCCCGGCGGTCATGGCTCACGACCGCCGGGTCCGTTCTCGACGTGTCGTCGAGCCATCGGCTCGAGCCTCTTCCGACGATGTGGATGCCGGTTCGTCGCAGACAATGCGGCACAATCGCGAACCGAGAGCAGCGTTCGACGGCAACGTGATCGGGCGCTGCTCGCGTGTCGACGCTCCGAGAGGGACGGCGGCCCGATGCATCGGCATCCCGGGCAATCGGCACGATCCCGCCGAGCCGGGATCCGCCGGGCAGCCCGGCCCGTCGCCGGAGCCGCTCGCCGCATTCCCCAAGGGAATTTCGTCTTATCGCCGGATTGCGGCCGCCCCGCCCCGGACGGATCCGTCAAACCGGAACACACCTTCCGACATGATGTCGCGACTGCCTGTATTGTGAAAACAACCAGCATCGCCTCACGCCGATCCGCATCGGATCCACGACAGGATCACGATTTCGGAATCGACGGGAATTAGCGGAATCTTCACAGGTGGCTGCAATAATCTCTCTGCACGGCGATCGAAATCCGCAGCATCGGGGCGGTGCAGGATTTTATTCGCGTCATGCCGAGCATATGGTGAGGAGTGTCTTGGAATGTGGACACACGCCCGGAGGCCCAGCCGGAACCGGATGGAGAGTGCGGCCCTCGCGGCGCTGCGGACCAACGTCATGATCGCCGACGCGGACATGCGGATCACCTACATGAACCCGGCGCTGCGGGATTTCATGCGGGCCGCCGAGGCCGACATCAAGGCCGAACTGCCGCGCTTCGATGCGGCGGCGCTGATCGGCAGCACGATCGACATCTTCCACAAGGATCCGTCGCATCAGCGGCGCATGCTCGCCGCCCTGGAGGAACCGCACGCGGCCACGATCCGGGTCGGCACGCGCGTCTTCGACCTGCTGGTCTCGCCGGTGCGCCGGGAGGGCCGGCGCCTGGGCTACGTCGTGGAGTGGAGCGACGCGCGGGAGCGCCTGCTCAACCTGGACTATTCGAGCCAGATCGCCGCGATCGGCCGCTCGCAGGCGGTGGCGGAGTTCAGGCCGGACGGCACCCTCGTCACGGCCAACACCAATTTCCTCACCCTGATGGGCTACGGGCTGGAGGAGATCCGGGGCAAGCACCACCGCATCTTCGTCGAGCCGGAGGTGGCCGCGGGGCCGGACTACGCCGCGTTCTGGGAGCGGCTGCGGCGCGGCGAGTACCAGGCCTCGCAGTTCAAGCGCCTCGCCCGGAACGGCCAGCCTGTCTGGATCGAGGGCTCCTACAACCCGATCCTCGACCGGCACGGGGCGGTCTCGAAGATCGTCAAGTTCGCGAGCGACGTCACGGCGGAGGTGACGCGGCTCACCGAGCTGAAGCGCCTGATGGACCGCAACTTCGTCGAGGTGGACCGCGCCGTCGGGCAGTCGAACGCGCAGGCGGACCAAGCCCGGCAGGCGGCCGGCAAGACCTCCGGCAGCGTCCAATCCGTGGCCGCCGCCGCCGACGAGCTGGCGCAGTCGATCCAGGAGATCGCCGCCAGCATGAGCCGGGCCCGCGGCGCCAGCGACGCGGCCCACCACCAGACCGAGCAGGCCGGCGAGCTGACCCAGACGCTCACCGCGACGGCGGCGGCGATGAACGGCATCGTCGGCATGATCCAGAGCATCGCCAGCCAGATCAACCTGCTGGCGCTCAACGCGACGATCGAGTCCGCCCGCGCCGGCGAGGCCGGCCGCGGCTTCGCGGTCGTGGCCCAGGAGGTGAAGAACCTCGCCCACCAAGCCTCCCGCGCCACCGATCAGATCGCCGGCGAGATCGGCAACATCCAGTCGGTGTCCAAGCAGGTGGTCGACGCGCTCCAGGAGATCCAGGGCTCGGTCGGCACCATGCGCGACCACGTCGTGCGCACGGCCGCGGCCGTGGAGGAGCAGAGCGCGGTGACCCGGGACATGTCCGCCAGCATGCAGGACGCGGCAGGCGCGGTGAGCGCCTTCGCGCAGAACATCGTGGCGATCTCGCAGGCGGTGGAGAGCGTCTCGCAGGCGGTGGAGACCACCAAGGACGCCGCCCGCGTGCTGGCGCGCTGAGGCGCCGGCGCGGCCCGCGCGGACGGCGGTGCGCCGCTACAGCACCGGGACGCCGCGCTGCTTGGCGTGGTCGCCCGGCTCGACGTGGATCGACACCACGGCGCCGGGCAGCGCGGCCTCGATCGCCTCCTCCAGGCGGTCGCAGATCGCGTGCGACTCCGCCACCGTCATCTCGCCCGGCACGACGAGGTGGAAATCGATGAAGGTCGCCTGGCCGGCGTGGCGCGTGCGCACGTCGTGCGCCTCGAGGGCGCCCGCCCCGTGCTCGGAGATCAGGCCGCGGATCTGCTCCAGCATCTCGGGGGCGGCCGCCTGGTCCATCAGGCCGTTGACCGAGTCCCGCACCATCCCCCAGCCCGACCACAGGATGTTGAGCGCGACCAGCGCGGCGATGGCCGGGTCGAGGAGGAGCCAGCCGGTCGCGGTGGTGAGGCCGACGCCCGCGAGCACGCCGACCGAGGTCACGACGTCGGACATCACGTGGCGGCCGTCCGCGACCAGGGCCGGCGAGCGCCACGCCCGGCCGCGGCGCAGCAGCATCCAGGCCCAGGCGGCGTTGACGACGGTCGCCGCGCCGTTCACGGCCAGTCCGAGCAGGGGCAGGTCGATCGCCTTCGGGGCGAGATAGGCCTCGTAGGCGTCCTTCAGGATCATGATCGCCGCGACCACGATCAGCGCCCCCTCGATCACCGCCGAGAAGTACTCGGCCTTGTGGTGGCCGTAGGGGTGTTCCTGGTCGGCCGGCTGGGCGGCCACGCGCAGGGCGACGAAGGCGGTGGCGGCCGCCACGACGTTGACGATGCTCTCGAGCGCGTCCGAGTAGAGCGCGAGGCTGCCCGTGAGCCACCACGCGCCGAACTTCAGGGCGAGCACGACGATCCCGAGCCCCGTGCTCACCAGGGCCGCGGCCTGCGCGCGTTCCATCTCACGAATTCCATCGGCGACGCCCCGGCCGGGCGGGGCGCCGGCCTCATAAGCGGCGCTCCCCCGGGAAGGCCACGGCACATGTCTTAGCCGGGGCTAAGCCCCCGCCGGAAGCGGGGCGGGATGATCGCCGCCGCGCCGGTGGCGCCGGCGGCGACGAGGCTCAGGAGACGGCCGGGGCGCCCCGGCGCGCCTCCTCCCGCACGCGGCTCACCTGCGCGCGCGCCCGCGCGGCGGCCGCCTTGCGGGCGTAGTGGCGGCGCAGGAAGCCGAAATGGGCCGAGGTGGCGAGCGCCTCCAGGCGCTCGGCCTCGCATTCCCACCAGGTCACCAGCTCCGCATCGAGCGTCGGATGGTTCGACATCGCCAGGATCCCTCCTTCGCGGCTGCCTCTAGATGGCGCGGGCGCGCCGGCCGCGCCACCGGGCATTGATCCGCAGGGCCGATCCGTGCTGTTGGCCCCCATGCGCGTGGATCTGTTCGATTTCGACCTGCCGGAGGCGCTGATCGCGCTGCGCCCGGTCGAGCCCCGGGACGCGGCCCGCCTGCTGCGCGTCGCGCCGGGCCACCCCCTGGCCGAGGCCCGGGTGCGCGACCTGCCCGCCCTGCTGCGGCCGGGCGACTGCCTCGTCTTCAACGACACCAGGGTGATCCCGGCCCGCCTGCGCGGCCTGCGCGCCCGTCCGGACGGGTCGAGCGTCCGCGTCGAGGCGATGCTGCACCGGCGCGAGGGGCCGGATTGCTGGCGCGCCTTCGCCCGGCCGGGCAAGCGCCTGCGCGAGGGCGACCGCATCCGCTTCGGCAGCGGCCGGGACGGGAGCGCCTGCGACCTCGGCCACCTCGACGCGACGGTGGCGGCGCGCGGGGAGGAGGGCGAGATCACCCTGGCCTTCGATCTCGCGGGCGCCTTCCTGGACGAGGCGGTGGCGCGGCTCGGGGAACTGCCCCTGCCGCCCTACATCGCCGGCCGGCGCCCGGCGGATGCCCGCGACGCCGCCGATTACCAGACCGTCTACGCCCGCGAGCCCGGGGCCGTGGCGGCGCCGACCGCGGGCCTGCACTTCACGCCCGACCTCCTGGCGCGGCTCGGCGCGGCCGGGATCGGCGAGGCCCGCCTCACGCTGCATGTCGGGGCCGGCACCTTCCTGCCCGTGAAGGCGCAGGACACCGAGGCCCACCGCATGCACGCCGAGACCGGCGAGATCACGCCCGGCACGGCGGCGCGGCTCAACCGGGCGCGCGCCGAGGGCGGGCGGATCGTGGCGGTCGGCACCACCTCGCTGCGCCTCCTCGAATCCGCCGCCGAGCCCGACGGTACGATCCGGCCCTTCGCGGGGGCGACCGACATCTTCATCACGCCGGGCTACCGCTTCCGGGCGGTGGACGTCCTGATGACGAATTTCCACCTGCCGCGCTCGACCCTGTTCATGCTGGTGAGCGCCTTCGCGGGGCTCGAGACGATGCGGGCGGCCTACGCGCACGCCGTCGCGCAGGGTTACCGCTTCTACTCCTACGGGGACGCGAGCCTCCTGTTCCGGGCCGAGGGCCGATGACCGACAGCTTCCGCTTCACCGTCGCGGCGACCGACGGCGCCGCCCGCACCGGCGAGATCCGCATGCCGCGCGGCGTCATCCGCACCCCGGCCTTCATGCCGGTGGGCACGGCCGGCACCGTCAAGGCGATGTATCCCGAGCAGGTGAAGGCGCTCGGCGCCGACGTCGTGCTCGGCAACACCTACCACCTGATGCTGCGCCCCGGCGCCGAGCGGGTGGCGCGGCTCGGCGGGCTCCACGCCTTCATGCAGTGGCCCTACCCGATCCTCACCGATTCCGGCGGCTTCCAGGTCATGTCCCTGTCGGGCCTGCGCAGGCTCGACGAGACCGGGGTGACGTTCCAGTCGCATCTCGACGGCAGCGCCCACGTGCTGACCCCCGAGCGCTCGATCGCGATCCAGGGCCTGCTCGGCTCCGACATCCAGATGCAGCTCGACGAGTGCGTGCGGCTCCCGGCCGAGCCGGCGGCGATCGAGCGCGCCATGCGCCTGTCGCTGCGCTGGGCCGAGCGCTGCCGCATCGCCTTCGGCGAGCAGCCGGGGCGGGCCCTGTTCGGCATCGTGCAGGGCGGGGACGTCCCGGCCCTGCGCGTCGAGAGCGCGCGGGCCCTGGTCGGCCTCGACCTCAAGGGCTACGCCATCGGGGGCCTGGCGGTGGGGGAGCCGCAGAGCACCATGCTGGCGATGATCGAGGCGGTGGAGCCCCACCTGCCGGCGGCCAAGCCCCGCTACCTGATGGGGGTGGGCACGCCCGACGACATCGTGGAGGCGGTGCGCCGCGGGATCGACATGTTCGACTGCGTGATGCCGACCCGCGCCGGCCGGCACGGCATGGTCTACACCCGGCACGGCCGCATGAACCTGCGCAACGCCCGCTTCGCCGAGGACGCCGCGCCCCTCGACCCGGATTCCGCCTGCCCGGCCGCCCACCTCTACAGCAAGGCCTATCTCCACCACCTCGTGCGGGCGGGCGAGATCCTCGGCATGATGCTGCTCACCTGGAACAACCTGTCCTACTACCAGGACCTGATGGCGGGCCTGCGCCGGGCCATCGCGGCAGGGCGGCTCGACGATTTCGTCGGCGAGACCCGCGAGGGCTGGGCGCGCGCCGAGCGCGACCGGGCGGGCGGCTGATCCGGGATCCGCTTGATCGAAGCGGATCCCGGATCACGCGCCTGCGCGGCGCCTGAGCGCGGCGCCTGAGCGAAGCCGACATCCGCATGGCCGAAAGGGGAGATGGCGAAGCCATCGACCGGATGTCGGATGAGGGAGGCGGCGCGCCGGTCAGCCCTGGGGCGGGCGGGCGAGCACCCGGTAGACGCCCTCGGGATCGTCCGCGCCCGTGGCGACGGCCCGCCGCAGCCCGTCGAGCACCCGCTCGGCGATGGGCAGCCGGTAATGCAGGGCGTCCCAGTAATTCGCGTCCCGGGCCGTGACCGGGGAGGGGATGCGGAAATCCACGACCGTGGCGCCGTGGCGCCGGCCGATCGCCGCGACCTCCTCCTTGCAGGCGGCCTCCTGCGCGGCCTCCGGCGAGCCCGGCCGCGGCTGGACGGCGACGTGGGCCGGCATGAAGGCCGCCACCTTGAGCGCGTCGGAGGGGGCCGCGGCGAGGAACCCGTCGAGCCAGACGAGGGCCGGGAAGGTCCGGCCAGGACCAGCAGGTTGCGGGGCGGTTGGCAGCTGGGCGGCGGCCATGGCGCGGATGTGCGCGGCGGCGCGGGCCGCGTCGTAGGTGGCTTCCGGCGGCGTGAACACCTCGTAGCCGTCGCCGCGGATCCGCTCGCGCATCCGCCCGAGGCGGTGCAGGAGCACCCGGCCGGCGATCTCCAGGCTCTGGAGGTTCCACTGCGCGAGGAGGCCGCGCCACGGCGCATCCTCGCCGTAGAGCCAGGGCGGGAAGGGGCGGAAGGTGAGCCGCTTCTCGTCCGCCGCGGGGTCGCACCAGCTCGCGTCGAGCCCGAGGATCACCGCCCGCGCCCGCACCCGGCCGAGGAAGAAGCGGGCGAGCTGCATCTGCTCCCACGGCGTCGCGGCGTTCATGGCGAGGTTGGCGAAGCGCCCCGGGAAGGCGCGCCCGAGCGCCTGGGGGTCGAGGAGCCGCGCCGTCGAGGTGCCGAACACGGCGGCGTCGAAGGCACCGCCGCGCACGATCTGCGGGTACATGAAGCGCTGGTTGAGGTCCATGACCGGCCCCGGCCGGCGCCCGGGCGCGGCGCGCAGGCCGTAGGGGTCCATCGCGGCGATGAACACGAACGCCGCCGCGCCGGCGGCGGCGGCCGTGCCCAGGGTGAGGCCGAGGAAGCGGCGCCAGGCGGCGGGCGGCGCGGGGTCGGGACGGGGATCGCTCGGGGGCGCGGGGCGGGTCACGCCCCTCGTTCGGCGGTTGACCCGGCGGCGTCAACCCCCTACATCGGCGCCTGCTCCGCTCACGGATCACCGGGCTCCCCGCGCCGGGCCCGCGCGGAAGCGAGCGCGTAGCTCAGCTGGTAGAGCAACGGACTTTTAATCTGTAGGTCCTGGGTTCGAGTCCCAGCGCGCTCACCAAAAATATCAAATACTTACGCGGGATTTTGGCCCCCCACGAGGGTCCATTTGTTAATCCGGGTATCTGCACGGGTAACCGTGAACCGCCCGTGTGCCGCGGGGTGGCAAGCGCCTGCCGACGTTGCACTCGCGTCAAGCTTGCGGGGAAGAAGCTTTACACGTGGCGGTGCAGCTCGGTGGATAACGCCATCATGCGGGGCACCTCCCAACTGAGCAGAGGGACTCCGAGGAGCGTGGCACCTGCTGCGACCAATTCGGAGTGACATAGCCGTTGCCCGCTGAACGGCAGAGATGCGCCACTTCCAGACCTTCGATCAGGGCTGCCGGAATGGCCGCTCGGCCCCACAAATCGGACGTCTCTGAAGCTTCCATCCCTCTGGTGGCCGACCCCTTCGCGGACGATCGGCGTCGGACGTGAGCGACGCCGCTCCAAGAGGCTTCAGCAGGTCAAATGATTCGACCGTCTCCGGTCCGTTCACGCGCACCTCCCGTGCCTGCGAAAACGGCTCGTGCGTCTCGGCGGCGCGACGTGCCCTTTGTGTTCGCCACCGGCTGCGCCGCCATGACCGTGCCGGCCGCCTACGCCGTGCCGCATCACCAGAAGCAGTGGATGTCGCCGAGGTCGCGTGGCACGCCGGGTCCCGCTGGTCGCGGGCCGGCACGAGGTGCAATGCTGTCAGCTCGTCCGCTGCACATCGGGATTGTCCGCGGCCCCAATCGGCGGCAGGGCGCCCGTGCCCGGCGTGGCTTCGACCCGCGCCACGGTCCGCCGGAAGTTGGCGAGGTGTGGGCGCCAAGACCGAGCGCCCCCGCTGCGGCGCTCGCCGGCCGCCCTCCGGTCACGCGCAAGGTCGCCCTGGAGGAGCGATCACCCGCTCGACCTCCCCACACAGGGTCTCGTTCTCCGAGATCTTCCTGCCCGGGAGGCATCGCAGCGCGCGGATCTGCCGCTGATCTGCACGGACGTGATCTCCTCGACGGGCCCGGCGCGGGGCGGGCCCTCGAACCCACCAGAGGGTCGGTCCGTTCCGCTACTCGGCTCAAGGGCAAGGGCGTTGACGATCCGGGGCCGGCTCCGCAACCAAGGTGGCACGGGGGGTGTGTTAAGGCTGATGGCGCGCGAACTTCAGCGCATTCGCGTCCGCGACACTCCTCTATGAGGAACGATCCGATGGCGTCCAGCACGGTCACCGGCGTGGTGCGCTGCAGCGGAGGGCGCCAGATCGCAGTGTCTCGGACATCGGACAAGTCTGCGGGCCGCCATCCATGAAACTCCTTTACCTAGCGGCGTTTCGCGCCGTCATGCTGACCGGAACGGTGAGCGCGGCCGCCGAGGTTCTCGGGCGGAGCCAGCCCGCGGTGAGCCGCCTGCTCGACAAGCTGGAGGCGGAACTCGGCGCCAAACTGTTCGAGCGCCGGCGCGGGCTGGTCGTCCCGACCTCCACGGCCCAACTCCTCCTCGACGAGGTCGAGCGGGCCTACGTCTCGCTCGAATCGCTCAAGACCTTCGCCTCGCGGGCCGCCGAGGGCGAGAGCAGCCGCGTCTCGGCCGCCGTGCTGCCGGCGCTCGGGCTCAACTTCATCCCGGCGACGGTCGCGACCTTCGCGCGGGACTGGCCGCGGACCCGGGTGCTGCTCAACGTCCAGCCCTCGGTCCAGGTTGAGGAGTGGGCAGCCTCGCAGCAGATTGATTTCGGCGTCGCGGAGATGCCGGTCAAGCGGTCCGGCTTCCGGACGGAGATCTTCAGCGACCGCCCCTACCTTCTCGCCGTCCCGCGCGATCATCCCCTCGCCGAGCGGGACCAGGTCGGGCCGTCGGATCTCCGTGGAGAGCCGTTCATCGTCGGTTCGTCGTTCACCGCGATGGGGCAGTTGCTGCCCCAGGCATTCCGGACGAGCGGCGTGCCGCTGGAGGCCCGCTACGAGGCCCCGCTGTCGATGGTCGTCTACGAACTCGTCAAGCAGGGCGTCGGCATCGGCCTCGTGGATCCCTACACCGCGCTCATGCAACGCGACGAGCGCCTGCGGCTCCTGCGCTTCGTGCCCACCATTCCCTTCAACGTCGCGCTCCTGCGTCCCGAATCGCGCCCGGCCAACCCGGCCGCCGACGCCCTGCTGGACCTGATGGCCTCGGAACGCGACCGCCTGATGGCGCGCTTCCCGGACTGAGCCTATTATGCGGAACGCGCATAACGCTCCGCGAACAATCAATTTTGCGCATTCCGAATTCCGGTGTTCACTCCATCAAGTCGCTGATTTAGAGGTAGGGCAGTGGGTATTCCCTCACGGCGAGAAGCACAGGGCGATCGCCGCTACGATGTCGTCATCATCGGTGGCGGCATCAACGGCACGAGCGCGGCGCGCGAACTCACCGCGGCCGGGTACAAGGTCCTGCTCGCCGAGATGTTCGACCTCGCCCACGGCGCGTCGAGCCGCTCGTCTCGGATCCTCCACTGCGGGTTGCGCTACTTCGAAACGTCGCGGCCCCTGCGCAGCTTCCTGTCCTCGCCCAGGCGCCTGGCCAGCGCGGCCGGCATGGCGCGGGCGGCGATGCAGGCGCGCGCCGAACTCAGCGCCCTGAGACCGGAGATCTGCAAGCCCTTCACGATGTGCTTCCCCGTCTACGGCGGCGACGCCGTCAAAGGGTGGCATCTCGACCTCGGCTTCGGCCTGCTCAGGCGCCTCGGCCCGGCCCGGCCGGTCCTCGACTACCGGCGCGTCGCGGGGGACTTCGACCGGCACGTGCCCTTCGTGTGCGACCTGAGGGATCGCGATCGCCTGCGCTCCGTCGCCACCTACCGCGAGTACATCATCGACTCCCCGGACCGGCTCTGCGTCGATGCCGCCCTGGAGGCGGAGCGCGGCGGGGCGGAGCTGCGCCTGTTCACCCGTGCTACGATCGCCGGGCGCACGGCGGAGGGTGGCTGGTCATTGCGCCTGTCGGGCCAGGGCAGTGTCGAGATGGTCGAGGCCCCCGTCGTGCTCAACCTTGCCGGGACGTGGTCCGACGAGATCATCGCCGGGATCGCGCCGGAGCCGCGCGTACCGCTCGTGACGGGCACCAAGGGTGCGCACATCGTCGTTCGGCTGCCGCCGCGCTACGCGGGCCACGGCATCGCCTGCCTGCATCGCGGGGGACATCCGTTCTACTGCCTCCCCCTCGGAGGCGACCTGTTCTGCTTCGGACCGACCGAGACGCCCTACGGGGGCGACGCCGCGGACGCCGTGGCCACGGACGAGGACGTTGCCTTCCTGATCGAGGAGGCCAACTTCCTCCTTCCCGGTCTCCGGCTGCGGCGATCCGACGTCGTCTTCACCTGGGCCGGCGTACGGCCACTCGGATACGACGCCCGCCAGCCGATGGGGCGCCGGGTGCGCGAGATCCACGACCTCGCGGATCGCGGCCTGCCCGGGATCTTCGCGATGACCGCGGGGCCGGTGATGTCCCACCTGAGCGCCGGCCGCGACTTGCGGAAGGCGGTCGGCCGCGTGCTCGCGCCGTCCAGATTGCCGCCGGTGCCGCCTCTCCCCGCATCGAGACCGGATCCCGCCGCGGGCGACGCGGCCCGCATGCGCCATGCCGTCGGCGCAGAGCACGCCCGCGACCTTATGGGCATCCTCTACACGCGCACGGGACTCGCGTGGGGCCGCCACCTCGACCGGCGCACCGTCGAGGTGGCGGCGGAGACCGTCTCCGATCTGCTGGGATGGTCGCCGGGCGATGTCGCGACGCAGGTCGACAGCTTCATGCGGCACCAGAATATCAGGTTCGCGCGGCGAGAGACTGATAGATTGTCGGTTGATCGGGTGGAGGCCAGGACATGACGATGGGCGGACCGATGAGGACGATTGTAGTCGTGGCGGCGGTGCTCGGCGGGGGGCTGGTCGCTTCGTCCGCCGGGGCGGCCGAAGGCCGCCTGAAGGAGATCCTCGATCGTGGCGTGGTGCGGGTCGGCGTGCAGGGCGCCTTCAAGCCGTGGTCGTTCCCGGCGCCAGATGGAACCCTGCAGGGGATCGAGGTCGAACTTGCCAAGTCCGTGGCCGACACGCTCGGCGTCAAGCTCGAGCCGGTGATCATCACCTCGGCCAACCGGATCCAGTACCTCCAGCAGGGCAAGATCGACCTCATCCTCGGCGGCATGTACGACGCCAGCGACCGGCGCAAGATCATCGGGATGATCGAGCCGGCCTACTGGTCGTCCGGACCGACGCTCCTCGCCAAGAAGGGCGCGATCAAAGACTGGAAGGACATCGCCAACAAGCCGGTCTGTGGCAAGCAGGGCAACTACTACAACAAGCAAGTGCAGACCGAGCTGCACGCCAACCTGATTGCCTTTGCGGGGAACACGGAGGGCAAGGAGGGGCTGCGGGCCGGAAAGTGCGTCGCGTGGCTCTACGACGACGTCAGCATCATGGCCGATCTCGCCCTGCCGGAATGGGAAGGCTACGAGATGCCGGTCCCCGTGCTCTACAACAATCCCTGGGCTGCCGCGGTCCCCCTCGACGAGCGCGACAAGGCCTGGGGCGCGTTCATGGCCGGCATGGCCTATCGCTGGCAGGCCGACGGCAAGCTGATCGAGCTCGGAAAGAAGTGGGGCGTGACGATGTCCGACTGGTTCGCGCAGCAGCATCAGAAGCTGCACTGGGACACATCCTACCTCAAGTGAGAATGGTCGCTCGCGGGTTGCGGTTCGAGCGCTGAGGTGTCGGCATGCTGGATCTCATAGGGCCATTCTTTCGAAGCCTCTACGATCGTACCGGGTGGAACTTCAACATCTTCTACGATCCCTACGAGTACGGCCGGTTCATCGCGGGCGCCTCGACGACCCTGTGGCTGATCGCCTGGTCGCTGGCCTTGTCCCTGGTGATCGGCGTGCTCGGAGCCTGGGCCCAGGGCGCCCGATCGCGGACGCTGCGCTGGGGCGTGGACGCCTACATCCAGGCGTTTCGCAACACGCCGCCGATGATCCAGCTCCTGTTCTTCTATCTCGGTCTCGGCGCCTTCACGCCCGAGATCGACATGGGCGGCTACTCGCAGCCTCTGATCTCCTCCTTGGCCTGGGCGGTGATCGCGCTCGGCATCTTCGGCGGTGCGTTTAACGTCGAGATCTTCCGGGCGGGCATTGAGGCCGTGCCCGACTCGACCCTAGAGGCCGCCGAGAGCCTCTGCTTCTCGCGGTTCCAGACCTACATCTACGTCACTCTGCCCCTCGCGTTCCGCATCAGCCTGCCCGCCCTTACCAATAACCTGGTGAGCTTGGCGAAGACGACGTCGCTCGCCTACATCATCACGGTTCCGGAGATGACCTACGTGCTGAACCAGGTCTGGTCCGACAACCTGAACACGTCGGAGATGATGCTGGTCCTGTTCGGGTTCTACATCGTCGTCGTGACGCTGCTGGCGGCCGGCCTGCATGCAGTCGAACGCCGGCTCGTGCTCCCGGGATACGGACAATGAGGCAGCCGGCCTTCCAGCTCAGCATCGCGCGCCTGAGGGACGGTCAGGTCCTGAGGGGGTTCCGGGCGTGGCACGTCGCCGTGGTGCTGCTGGCGCTCGTGGTCGCGCTCGCCGCGGCGGTCGTGCGCTCCTCCGCCCTCGGGACCCCCTCCACGGCGCTGACTGCGCTCATCACCTACGCTCCGTTCATCCTGCGGGGCTTCGCGCTCAACCTCGCCATGAGCTTCCTCGCTATGGCGATCGCGACGATCCTTGGGATCGGCCTCGGCCTCATGCAGATCAGCACGAGGGCGGCCGTCCGGCTGCCGGCCCGTTTCGTCACGCACCTCCTGCGCAACTCGCCATGGCTGGTGATCCTGTTCCTGGTGACCTACTTCATGCCCGTCGAGGTCCGGCTGCCGGGCGGATGGCTGGTCCCCGTTCCGGACTGGAGCAAGGCCACCCTGGCCTTCGCGCTGCCGGTCATGGGCAATATCAGCGAGATCCTGCGCGGCGCGGTGCGGTCGATCCCGTCGGGGCAGTGGGAATCGGCCGAGGGGCTGGCCTTCACCCGCGCGCAGACCCTGCGCTACATCATCCTGCCGCAATGCGTCCGCCGCTGCATCCCGCCCTGGATGAACTGGTACGCCATGCTGACATTGTCGACGCCGATGGCGTCGATCTTCAGCGTGCACGAGGCGGTCGCGAACGCCCAGGCGAGCATGGAGGCGGCAGGCGCCCGCCCGGAGCTTCTGCTTCCGTTCTACCTGTTCTTGCTGTGTCTGTTCTTCGTCTACATCTACCCGATCGCGGTGTGGACGCGCGTGCTGGAGCGCCGATATGCTGTTGGCTGATCAATCCACCGCCGAGGGCGCCGCGACCGGCGAGGGCCGCCGCGCCCTCGTCTCGCTCCGCAACGTCCGCAAATCCTATGGCGCCTTCGAGGTGCTGAAGGGCATCAGCCTCGACGTCGGCAGGGGCGAGGTCGTGTGCATCATCGGACCCTCGGGCTCCGGCAAGTCGACGCTGATCCGCTGCATCAACGGCCTCAGCGCCATCCAGGGCGGCTCGATCACCGTGGACGGGCAGGAGGTCAACGACCCGAAGCTCGACAAGCTCGCCCTGCGCCGGAAGGTCGGGATCGTCTTCCAGCAGTACAACCTCTTCCCGCACAAGACGGTGCTGGAGAACGTCATGATGGCGCCTATCAAGGTGTTGCGGGAGCCGCGGGCGCAGGTGGAGGAGCGGGCGAGGCGCCTGATCGCCAAGGTGCGCCTCACCGGCAAGGAGGATGCTTATCCGGGGCAGCTGTCGGGCGGGCAGCAGCAGCGGGTGGCCATCGCCAGAAGTCTCGCGATGCGGCCCGAAGTCATGCTCTTCGACGAGGTCACGGCGGCGCTCGATCCGGAGACCGTCAAGGAAGTCCTCTTCACCATCAGGGAACTGGCCGCCGAGGGCATGACTTGCATCCTGGTGACGCACGAGATGGGCTTCGCGCGCGAGGTCGCCAACCACGTCTACTTCACGGACGGCGGCGTCATCGTCGAGGACGGGCCGCCCGACCAGATCTTCAGGAACGCCAAGGATCCGCGGACACGACAGTTCCTGAGTCAGATCCTCTAAGGATGCGCGATGAGGTAAGCGTTCGTCGCGACGCGCGATGGGATCGATGATCCGGGGCGGCGTCCGTT
Source organism: Methylobacterium sp. 4-46 (assembly GCF_000019365.1). Lineage (GTDB taxonomy): Bacteria > Pseudomonadota > Alphaproteobacteria > Rhizobiales > Beijerinckiaceae > Methylobacterium. The sequence continues at coordinate 6,058,545 of NC_010511.1, forward strand.
CCGCGCGGGACGGTCGGGCTTCCGCAAGCGTCACGCCGGAGATCGCCTCGCGCCGGTGAGGCAGGCGTCCAGGCTTGTTCGAGATGGCGGCGCCCCGCGTGCTCACCCCACGCTGGCGGATGGAGCGCGGCCCCATGCCCGATCGCCTCGGGAGCGGCACCACGCCCGCCCCGCGGCGCGCCATGAGCGAGGTTCATACCGGTGAGATCCAATCCTTGACGTCCGACGCCCCACCTCTCGATCCCGCGCCGACGGTCGGCCTGATCGGGCTCGGCCGGATCGGGACCGTGCTGCTCACGGCCCTGCGCCGCTTCGCGCCGGAGACGCGCGTGATCGTGGCTGGACGCGACCCGGCGCGGGCCGCCGCCACGGCGGAGGCCTGGCCCGGCGTCGCTTCCATGGACGTCGCGCGCCTCGCGGCGGAGGCGGACATGGCGGTGCCGTGCCTGCCGCCGGAGGCGTACCGCGAGGGCGTGGCGGCGCTCGCCCCTCACCTGCGCGCGGAGGCCGTCCTGGTCAGCGTCACCAACGCGGTGCCGCTCGCAGATCTCGGGCGCCTCTGCGCCCGCCCAATCGTCAAGGTGATCCCGTCGCCGGCCCTGGCGGTGGGCCGGGGCGTCGCCCTCATCACCCCCGGCCCCAACGCCGGGCCTGCGGAGGTCGAGCGCGTCCGCACCCTGCTGCGGCGCTTCTGCCGGCCGGTGCTCGCCGATCCGGCGGATGGGCGCATTGCCTCGAACCTCGCCGGATCGGCGCCCGCGATCCTGGCCGCGTTCTGCGCGGACTTCCTAGAGGCCAACGCTGTCCGGGCGCGGATCGTCGGGCCGGAAGAGCTGCGCACCATGATGACGGAAGCCGTCGCGGCCCTCGCAGCCCTCCTCGATGAGGGATTGCGATTCGAGGACGTCGTCGCACTCACGGCCACGCCTGGCGGCACCACCGAGGCTGCAATCGCTGCCCTGGACGGACCTGCCCTCTGCGCGCGGCTCGTCGAGGCGACGGTCCGGCGCGAGGCGCAACTCCTCGGGCTCGCCCCCGTCACCCGTCACCGGCCGCCGGCCGGTTCCACACCCGGCGCCGCCCCGTCCATCCTCCCTTCCGGAGAGGTCCCATGCCCTTAGCCGAAGCGATCACCCCGTCCGTCGCGAGCACCCGCGATCCGCTCCTCCAGCCGCTCCGGATCAAGAACCTGGTCCTGCGCAACCGGGTCATGAGCACCAGCCACGCCGCCGGCCTGGAGGAGGGCGGCATGCCTAAGGAGCGTTATCAGCTCTACCACCTTGAAAAGGCGAAGGGCGGGATCGGCCTCAGCATGTTCGGCGGTTCCTCGAACGTGGCGCCCGACAGCCCCAACATCTTCCGCCAGCTCAATGTCGGCACGGACGAGATCGTCCCCTGGCTGCAGCAATTCTCCGCGCGCATGCACGCGGAGGGCGCGGCGCTGATGGTGCAGATCACCCATCTCGGCCGCCGCGGCGAGCCCTACGGCGACAAGTGGCTGCCGACCATCGGACCCTCGGCGATCCGCGAGACGCTGCACCGCAGCTTCCCCAAGGAAATGGACGAGCACGATATCCGACGGGTCGTGAAGGCCTACGCAGCCGCCGCGCGGCGCTGCCGGGACGGCGGCCTCGACGGCGTCGAGACCCTGGCGGGCGGTCACCTCATCGGCCAGTTCCTCTCCCCCTCGACCAACCGGCGGACCGACCGGTACGGCGGCTCGCTGGAGAACCGCTGCCGTTTCGGGCTTGAAGTGTTCGAGGCGATCCGCCGGGAGGTCGGCGACGACTACGTGGTGGGCATGCGCTACGTCATCGACGAGGGCGAGTCCGGCCTGCCGATGGACGACGCCATCAAGGTCGCGCACCTCTTCGAGCGCACCGGCATGCTCGACTTCTTCAACGCCATCGTCGGCCGCATGGACACCGAGCGGGCGCTCGCCGTGGACAACATGCCGGGCATGGCCTCGCCGATCGCGCCCTGGCTGCGGCAGGTCGGCGCCTTCAAGCGGGAGGTCGGGCTGCCGGTGTTCCACGCGGCCCGGATCTCCGACATTGCGACGGCCCGCCACGCGATCCGCGAGGGGCTCCTCGACATGGTGGCGATGACCCGCGCCCACATCGCCGACCCCCACATCGTGCGCAAGATCGCGGCCGGCGAGGAGGAGCGGGTGCGGCCCTGCGTGGGTGCAACCCACTGCCAGTCGCCCCACCGGCCGCACTGCATCCACAATCCCTCGACCGGGCGGGAAGGGCAGCTCCCCCATGAGATCACCCGGTCCAACCGGCCCGGCCGCAAGGTCGTGGTCGTCGGCGGCGGCCCCGCCGGCCTCGAGGCGGCCCGGGTCGCGGCCCTGCGCGGCCACGAGGTCGTGCTGCTCGAGGCGGGCGCCAAGCTCGGCGGTCAGCTCCTGCTGAGCCAGCGCGCGAGCTGGCGCCGCGACGTGATTGGCATCGTGGACTGGCGCGCCGAGGAGATCCGGCGCCTCGGCGTGCGGGTGGAGGTGAACCGCTACGCCGAGGTGGAGGACGTGCTCGCCGAGGCGCCGGACGCGGTCGTGGTGGCCACCGGCGGTGTCCCGGACATCGATTGGATCCCCGGCGCGGAGCATTGCGGCAGCGTCTGGGATGTGATCGGTGGCACCACCCCCTTCGCCGGGGAGGTCCTCGTCTACGACGGAACCGGCCGCCATCCCGGGCCCCAGGCGGCCGAGGCCGCGGCGCAGGACGGCCGCAAGGTGCAGTTCGTGTCGATCGACGCCCAGATCGCGCAGGAGCTGACCTATGCCGAGCGCATCATCTGGAAGAAGCGGATCTACGAACTCGGCGTGCCGACGACGTTCGACCACGAGATCGTCAAGGTCGAGCGGCGCGGCAACCGTCTCATCGCAACCTTCCGCAACCTCGCCTCTGAGCAGCTCAGCGAGCGCACGGCCGACCAGATCCTGGTGGAGCACGGCACCCGGCCGGCGGACGATCTCTATCACGGTCTCCGGCCCCACTCGGCCAATGACGGTGTCACGGATATCGACGCGCTCCTCGCGGGCGCCGCGCAGCCGCTAACCTGGCGCCCCGAGGCGCAGATGGAGCTGCACCGGGTCGGCGACGCGGTCGCCAGCCGCAACGTGCACACGGCGGTGCTCGATGCGCTGCGCCTCTGCCGGGCGCTCTGACCCATGCGGGTGAGGCAGGTCCGCGTCTACGTGGTCGAGAGCGGCGGCATCCGGCCGGTCATCCTCGAGATGACCGCCGACGACGGCACGGTGGGCCTGGGCGAGGCGGCGGTCGCCTACGGGCTCGGCGGGAAGGCGGCTGCCGCGATGATCGGGGAGCTCTGCGAGCGCTGCGTGATCGACCGCGATCCCTTCCGGATCGAGGCCATCTGGTCCGAGATGTAGGACCAGAGCGTCTGGACGAAGGGCGGCGGTCCGATCGTCTTCGCGGCGATGAGTGCGATCGAGCAGGCCCTGGTGGACATCAAGGCGCGGGCGCTCGGCGTGCCCGCCTACGACCTCCTCGGCGGGCGGATCCACGACCGGCTGCCGGCCTATGCCAACGGCTGGTACTTTGGCTGCAAGGACGCCGCCGACCTGCCGCGCCTCGCCGAGGCGACGGTGGCGGACGGGTACGACGCGCTGAAGTTCTATCCCTTCGCGGCGATCCTGGAGACGGGCCGATTGCGGCACCCGTCGCGCCGCGGGACGACCGACGACGGCCTGCGCCGACGGGCCGTGGCGGCCGTCGCCGGCCTGCGGGCCGCCCTCGGACCCGGGCCCAAGATCATGCTGGACCTCAGCGGGGGGCTCACCCCCGACGAGACGATCCGCTTCTGCCGCGAGGTCGAGGCCTTCGACATCGCCTATGTCGAGGAGCCGGCGGATCCGTTCGACCCGCACGCCCTCGGCAAGATCGCCGCCGGGATCTCCCAGCCGATCGCCTTCGGGGAGCGCGTCTATACGCGCTACGGCTTCCGGGACCTGCTCGCCGGGCGGGCCGTCGACATCCTGCAGCCGGACCTCGGCAATACGGGCGGTATCCTGGAGGGCCGCAAGATCGCTGCGATGGCCGAAGCCTACGGCGTGAAGGTGCAGCCGCACGTCTGCGCGAGCGCCCTCTCGACGGCGATCGCGATGCATTTCAGCGCGGCAACGCCGAACTTCTCCATGCAGGAGCACTTCCCGTACTGGGACCGCATCCCCGGCTACACCCAGGTGCTGGAGGATCCGATCGAGCCACAGGTCACGGCCGGCACCATCCCGGTGCGGGAGACCGTCGGGTACGGCGTGACGCTCCGCAAGGAGAGCCTGCGCGATTTCCTCTGGGCCGAGTTCCGGTAGGGCTCGACGCGCCGGCCCTGCTTGGTCGCGCGGAGACAGGGGGCCGCCCTCGCCTCCGCGCGGCAACCCCGCGCGGCGGGACCGTGCGTCAGCGGCCGATCGCGTCGAGGAACTGGTACCAGCCCGCGACGAGCCGTATCACCGGCTCGCGCAGGCCGTAGAACGGCAGCGGCTGGAAAGCGTGGGTGCCGAGCAGACCGACATCGGGCGATTCGCCGAGCGCGAAGGCGGCGGCGTAGCGACCGAGATGCGTCGACATGGCGACGCCGGCGCCGTTGTAGCCCATCGCGAAGGTCACGCGGTCGTCTAGGCGGCCGACATGCGGCAGCGCATCGAGGGTCATGGCGACGAGGCCCGACCATTGGTGGGACACCGGCGTGTCGGCGAGCGCCGGGAAGGTGCGCACCATCGCCCGGCGCAGGTCCGCGAATGCCGCCGCGGTGTCGTGGCGGCCGAAGGCGCCGCGACCGCCGTAGACCATTCGGCCGTCGACCATCCGGAACCAGCGCATCATCCGCCGGGTCTCGACGCAGATGCGGCGGGTCGGCAGCATCGCCGCCCGCAGATTGTCCGAGAGGATTTCGGTGGCGAGGATCGCGCTGCGGAACGGAACCAGGCGGGTGCGCAGGGGCTCCGTCGCGGGGGTGAGGTCGGAGTAGCCGTTGGTCGCCACGATCACCTGGCGGGCCCGGACGGAGCCGCGGGACGTCGCGACGCGGATTCCGCCCGCCTCGCGGCGAAGTTCCGTGGCGGGGCTGCCCTCGTGGATCGCGATCCCCCTGGCATGCGCGGCGCGCGCGAGTCCCCGCGCGTAGTTGAGCGGGTGCAGCCCGCCCGCACGGGCCGAGAGGACGCCGCCGACGAAGTCCCGCGAGCCTGTCTCGGCCGCCACTTCCTCGCCCGTGAGCCTCGTGACCGAAGCGTCGCCGATCTCCCGGCGCATCCACTCCATGTCGGCGACGGCGGATGCCAGGGCCTGCGGGGTATGGGCGCATTTGAGCTGGCCGACCCGGGCGTAACCAGCCTCCGGGATGTCGTGCTCGGCGATCATCCGCTCGAGCGTGCCGACCGAATCGTGCGCGATGGCGTGCATGCGCCGCGCCACCTCGATCCCGTGCGCCGCAGCGATCGCTTGGAAGGGGGCGCGAAATTTCGCCGAGACCACGCCGCCGTTGCGACCGCTCGCGCCCCACCCGACGGTGCTCGCCTCGAGGACGATCGCTCGCTCACCGCGCTCGGCCAGCGCCAAAGCCGCCGACAGGCCCGTATAGCCGCCGCCCACCACCGCGACGTCCGCCTGGACGTCGTCGCAGAGCGGCGCGAAATCCTGAGCCGGCACCGCGCGGGCGGCCCAGAGCGAGGCGGCCGAGGGCCTGGGGAAAGGCGATTCCATGGCCGGGCTACCGCCCCGTCACGGCCGCCGCGAAGGCCGCGTCGGCGGCGTCGGCGAGCTTCTCCAAAGTCGGAAAATGAAAATCGGGAGTGGTCACCCTGGCCGGCTTCGGCGTGCCGCCGAAGCCCTCGAGCCCCTGGCGCCGCTCGATCCAGCACACCGTGTAGCCGAGATCGCGGGCGACGCCGATGTCGTGATGCTGGCTCTGGGCCACGTGCAATATCTCGCTCTGCGTGAAGCCGAAGGCGGATTGCCGGCCGCGGTTGAAGGCGAAGAATTGTGGATCGGGCTTGGCGACGCCCGTCTCGTCGTAGGTGACGCTGTCGTGGAAGGGGGTTCCGAGCGTGTGGGAGTAGAACGAGAACGCGGCGCGGTCGGCATTCGTCATCGCGACGAGTCGATAATGGCCGCGCAGGCGCCTGAGGGCTGCGGCAGAGTCGGAGAAGGCCGGCCAGCGCAGCACCGAGAGCTGGAACGCGTCGGCGGCCGCGTCGCTGTCGGGAAATCCCAGTTCCTTGGCGACGTGGTGGTAGACGTCGACGAAGACCTCGCTCGACCGCTCGTGGTGCAACTCGCGGCCTCGCAGGTAAACCTCGAAGATGCGGGCGTCGCTGAGTTCCTCACGGCTGCGCCCGGACACCGCGCGCAGGTGGTCCAGGATCCCCTTCTCGAAGTCGATCAGGGTACCGACGACGTCGAAGGTGAGAACCTTGAAGCTGTCGAGGGAAGGAGTGGGCATGGGAGTTCCTCTCAGGCGGTGGCGCAGGGCGGCTCGGCCGCCCCAGCGATGATGTCTCGCGGCTGAACCAGGACCGCGAGCGTCGGGCGAGGCGCGGGATTGCACGCCGCCCGCCGATGGGATCGTCAAGCGTCCGGCGATGCCGGGCCGTGCGGCACGGCCCACTCGCGACGGCCCGCCAAGGCGCCGGGGCACCTCGCCGCGTGCGGCGTCGAGGACCGCACGGCCGGGAGGGGGGTGGTCTCCACCGCCACCCACCGCTGCGCGACCCAGCGACGGAACCGACGTTGCGCGCGCCGTCTCGGCTGGACGAGTGATCCGAACGTCACCATCGCGCCGACCGCTCTCCCGCGTCCCTGCGTGCTCTGCCCGCACAGGCTCACAAAACCCGACGGCCCGTTCAACATCAGAAAAGTCGACCCCGCATAACTTGAGGTTATGGCGCCCCGAAACACGCCCGCTCCAGGCCGAGGTCGGGGTAGCGCGCGTCGGCCTTGGCGATGTCGGCCCGCATCTCCGCGATAATCCAATCCCGCACCGCGGCCACCGACGCGCGGAGTGGACGCGCGCGCAGGTGGACAAGTTGGCAGACGCGCGCGGTCCGCGTGAGTCGTTCGCTCGCCGGCACGAGGTCGCCGGTTGCGAGCCAGTGCGACACCACGTTCAGCCAGCCGAGCGCCACGCCCTGGCCGAGGAGCGCGGCCTGGACCACCACCGCGTAGTCGGAGAAGTTCAGGGAAGCGCGGGTGCCGGTCCAGCCCGGCCCGGGATCGACCTCGCGGGTGCGCGCCGGCGAAGTCGCCGTGAGGTTGACCATGGTGGTCCGGCCGCCGCCGGCCGTGCTGCCGGCGAGATAGGTCGGGCTGCAGACCGGGAGCATCACCTCGTTCATCAGGAACAGCGCCTCGTGGTCGCGGTCGGGCCCCTCCACGAAGCGCATCCCGAGGTCGACGCTGTCGACGGGGCCGCCGAGCGCCCCGGGGATGAGCTGGAAGCGGAAGTCGACCGCCGGGAACGCTTCCTGAAGGGTGTTGATGCGGGGCATCAGCCAGTGCGTGGCGAAGGCCGATGAGACCGACAGCGTGACAGTGTCGGTTCCGGTGCGCCTGATGTCGATCTCCCGCAGCGCCGCCTCGATGCCCTGGAATCCGTCCGTCACGCGCTGGAAGAGAAGGCTACCCTCCTCGGTCAGCGCGAGGCCGTCGCTGGAACGGTCGAAGAGCCGCACGCCGAGATGGCGCTCGAGCTGCGAGATTGCCTTGCTAACCGCCGGCTGGGTCACGTTCAGCTCGGTCGCCGCCTGGGTGAAGCTGACGTTGCGCGCCACGGCCTCGAACACGAACAACGCATGGCTGGACGGGATCATCCGGCGCAGAGGCGGCATCCGCGAGCATCCTTTCCCGAGCAGGTTGCGAGGGCGCTGAACCCGTCCCGATCATGCAGAATGTCGGTGTGGAGGATAGCGCTCACGCCGCAGGCCGGCGCATCGTCGCTGCGGTAGCCGACGCTGAAGGCGCCCGCAGCGGGGAGCCATGCGGGAGGCTGGATGACCGACAGGCGAGCTATGTGGCTAGGTGTCCGGTTCATGGCGTCGAGCATCGCGTGCATATCAATCCGTGACAGGGCAGGAGTCATAGCCGCGACATCGGGCTGCTGAGCGCCCGCGGCCGTGCGGGGACAATTCCGCCAATCGCGCAGATGCGCCAGGAATTGGCGTCCGCCCAGTTCGGCTAAGCGCCACTTCCAGACATTCGACCGGTGCCGCTGGAATGGCCGCTAAATATCCGATAGCGGCCCTTCGAAGTCAGCGATTGCCCCTCTTGCACTCCCGCCGATTCGCATCAGGCGGGCGTATGGAACACACTCCCAAGCGTCCTTCGCGAAAGTCTGGATGGACCGCTCGTTTGAGCAGGAGCGAAGAGTTTCGAAAGCGCACGCCGACGCGTGGCTCAGGCTCGCCCACGTGGGGCCAAGCCGTCGAGACCTGGCAATCGGGACGCCGGATAAACCTTGTGCCATGCAGGATTAAAGGGTGGTGATGGGTTCTAACCGGGCAGCCGGCGGCCATCGTCGAGCTTGACGATCGCGTACCAGCTACCACTTTCTGCGTTGAGAACAGGCGTAGGTCGGAGGGCACCTTGATGAACCTGAAGCAATTGCTGCTATCTGCCGGATGTTTTGCGCTATCGACGGTACCTGTCTTGGCGCAAACAAGTGTCAAGGTCGGCGTCCTGAACGACATGTCTGGCGTCTACTCGGATATTGGCGGCAAAGGCTCCGTCGTTGCAGCGCAACTTGCTGCAGAGGATTTCGCCGCAATCAGCAAGGATGTCAGCGTCGAGATCGTGTCCGCCGATCACCAAAATAAACCGGATATCGGCGCGGGTATCGCCCGGCAATGGTATGACAGGGATAGCGTCGATGCCATCCTGGACGTGCCAACGTCGTCGGTTGCGCTCGCAGTCAGCCAGATCACGCGCGAGAAAAACAAGATTTTCATCGACTCGGGCGCTGGTAGCACCGACCTGACCGGGTCGCAGTGTTCCCCCAACACTGTGCACTGGACCTACGACACGTACGCGCTCGCGAACGGCACGGGCAGCGCCATGGTCAAGCGCGGCGGTGACACTTGGTTCTTCCTGACGGCAGATTATGCCTTCGGACAATCGCTACAGAACGAGACCGCCGCAGTCGTCACGCGAAGCGGAGGAAAGGTTGTCGGCTCCGCCAAGGTGCCGTTCCCAGCCAACGACTTCTCGTCCTTCCTGCTTCAGGCGCAGGGATCCGGCGCCAAGGTGATCGGGCTCGCGAACGCGGGCGGCGACACCATCAATGCCGTCAAACAGGCCCACGAATTCGGCATCACGCAGGGCGGGCAGAAGCTCGCGGCACTGCTTTTTTACGTACTCGACGCCAAGGCACTCGGCCTCGAGACGGCGCAGGGGCTGGTGCTCACCGAATCTTTCTACTGGGACCTGAACGACGGCACTCGGGCCTTCTCGGAACGCTTCGCGAAGAGGGCGAACGGCAACATGCCGACCATGAATCAGGCCGGCGTGTACGCGGGCCTGCTGCATTACCTGAAGGCGGTCGCGGCGACGAAGTCGAAGGATGCAAAAGTCGTCATGGACTGGATGAAGGCGAATCCGACCGACGATCCGCTGTTCGGCAAGGGCACAATCCGGGCGGACGGCCGCAAGATCCACGACATGTACCTGTTCGAGGTCAAGAAGCCGGCCGAGTCGAAAGGACCGTGGGATCTATACAACAAACTCGCGACGATCCCCGGTGATCAGGCCTTCAAGCCCATGAGCCAGGGTGGCTGCCCGCTCGTCGGCAAGACCTAACGAAGGCCGGGCGGTAATTACCCACGGGGTGCGCGCGAGCGCGGCGTGACCCACAAGCGAGGCCGCTGGAGGGAGCCTGCCGCGCCTCTTGCCGGAAGCCGATTTCGCTGATTCCCTCGTGAGATGGGCCGCAGCGAACTGGAACGCCTGAGCAAGGAGGAGTTGATCGAGCTGGTGCTGCGCCTGCAGCGCCCGGAGAAGACCTCGCGCACCTCCTCCAAGCCGCCCTCCACCGATCGCAAGGAGCGGCGCGAGCAGGCCAAGCCCGGCGGCGCCAAACCAGGTCACGAGGGGCACAGTCGCATGCTCAGCCCCGATCCCGACGAGGTCGTGGCCCACCGCCCGGGTCAGTGCCCGTACTGCGGCGGTGCCCTGGCAGCGGACCTGCCGGCCGAGATCGTCAGCGTGTGCGAGCGGACCGAGTTGCCCGAGGTGACGCCCGTCGTCACCCAGCATCAGCGGCTGGCGGTGCGCCGCCCGTCCTGCGGGACCCGCGTTGTCGCCCCGGTGCCGCAGGCGGCGGCCAGCACGCCGTTTGGCCCGCGCCTGCACGCGGTGGCGACCTACCTGAAGACCTTCCAGGGCCTGTCCTACGGGCGTCTGCAGGCCGCGCTGGCCAACCTGTTCGGGCTGACCCTGAGCCAGGGCGGGCTGATGAACGGGCTCGCGGCGGGCCCAGGGTCGGTTCGTGGGAGGCCGTGAAGCGGCGGTGCCGACGCTGCGCCGAGCCGCAGTGGTGGCCTCGGACGAGACTGGCGTCCGGATCGAAGGCAGCAACTCGTACCACTGGGTCTCCCGCTCGGACGAGGCGGTCGTTCATCACGCCGCCCCGACCCGAGCCGCCGCGGTGGTGCACGCGATGATGGATGGGCACCGGCCCGCGGTGTGGCTGTCGGACCGCTACATCACCCAGCAGGGGCACGGCGTGCGGCACCAGACCTGCCTAGCGCATCTGGCCCGTGACGTCGCCTACGCGGTGGAGGTCAGCGACGACCCGGTGCCGCTGCGCCTGCAGTTGTGGCTCGGGTCCGTGTTCAGCTTGGCCGAGCGCGTCATCGACTTGGCGGCCTCGACGCTCTCGGCCAAGCGCCGGGCGCTGGAACGGCGGCTGTCCGAGATCCTGTCCGTCCCGAGCCAGTGCGATCTGACCCGCGCTCTGCAAGCCGAGATCGGCCGGGCTCGCGACCAACGGCGCTGCGCGCGGCCACCAGCGCGAACTCGGCTCTCAGCGCAGGCTCCACGAGGTAATCGCGCCCGTCCACCTGCACGATCTGCCGCCCCTCGGCCGCCAGGGTGCCGATCCCGGTGGCGGTGAGTACGCCGCCAAGGCCCGCGCCGCCGGCCCGGACCCGTTCAGCCAGCGTGCCCTGCGGCACGCGTTCCACCGCGATCTCGCCCGCGATCATCGCTTTCTGCGTCTCGGGGTTGGTGCCGATATGCGAGGCGATCACCCGCGCCACGCAGCCCGCCGAGACCAGCCGGCCGATGCCGACGCCTGTCAACGGGCTTCGAACCTTCCGCAATTTCGGGCGCGCAATTTTCCTCAGATCGGCGGGCTCGGCGGTCAGGCGATGCCGAGGTGAGCACCTCCATTCTTGGGCGGGCGTCCGCGCCGACGCGGAGGCGGGGCGAGCGGCGGAGCCTGCAGGGCTGCCTTCGAGCGGATGTGCTCGGGCATGAGCGCGGTGTGCTGGCGCAGCCGGTAGCTTGAGCCCTCGATCTGCACCACCACGGCGTGGTGAAGCAACCGGTCCAGCAGCGCGGTCGCCACCACCGGATCGCCGAACACCTCCCCCCACTCTGCAAAGCCGCGGTTCGAGGTCAGGACCATCGCGCCCCGCTCGTAGCGCGCGTTGACGAGCTGGAAGAACAGGTTGCCCCCGCCCGGCACCACCGGCAGGTAGCCGATCTCGTCCACGATCAGCAGCGCCGGCCGGCAGAAGTAGCGGATCTTCTCGCGCAACGTTCCTTCCCGCTCGGCCCGCGCCAGCGTTCCCACAAGGTCGGCCAGGGTGGTGAAGTACACGCTGCGGCCCGCCTTCACCGCCTCGACCCCGAGGGCCACCGCCAAGTGGCTCTTGCCGGTGCCGGGCGGGCCGAGGAAGTGCAGCACCTCGCAGCGGTCCACGAAGCCCAGCTCGGCCAGGGCCAGGATGCGGGTGCGGTCGAGCGAGGGCTGGAAGGCGAAGTCGAAGCCCGACAGCGTCTTGACCGTCGAGAGCCGCGCCATCACCAGCGCGGTCTTCACCCGCCGGCTCTCGCGTAGGCTCAGCTCCTCGCTCAGCAGGGCATCGACCGCCTCCAGCGCGCTGAGTTCGCCGCGCTCCAGCCGCCGCACGGTGGTGTCGACGATCTCCAGGGCGCGCGGCATCTTCAGCCCTACCAGCGTGGCCTTGATCCGCTCGACCAGTGGGGGGATCAGCTCGCCAGTTCCGCTCATGCCGCGTCTCCCCGGTCGGTCCTGGGCACGCCGGCTCCCGCGAGTTGGCGGGCTACGGCGTCGTAGATGGCCAGCGGGCGACGCGCGACCTGGTCGCCGGCGCGCCTGACGACCACCGGCTCGGCAGGGTCTCGTGGCTCGGGCGGGGGAGATCGCGGCCGCCGATGGGCTGGATCGACCTGCGTCAGCCCACGCCCTTCCAGGGGCAGGTGGCAGGCAACGAGCTCACCCGCCTCGTAGATGCGGATCTGATCGGCCAGCACGTGCACCTCCAGGGCGCGGCGGCGGGTGGTGTCGGGCACGCTGTAGAGATTGCCCGCCACCGAGACGAAGCCCTCGTGGGTGACGCGCCGCTCCAGGCTGAGCACGGCTTCGTAGGGCACGGGCGGCAGCGCCCGCAGCTGGCTGCGCTCCTCCGCGAAGGCGTCGGCGACGATCCGCTTGGTCGTGGCGTGCCGGCGGGCGTTGGCCACGGTGTCGAGCCAGTGCCGCAGCTGGTCGTTCAGGTCGTCGAGGTTGCGGAACGAGCGGGCGAGGAAGAAGTCCTCGCGCAGGTAGCGGAACGGGCGCTCGACCTTGCCCTTGGTCTTGGCCCGGTAGGGACGGCAGGCGCGCGGCAGGAACCCGTAGTGGCGCGCGAGATCGAGAAGGCTGCGGTTATAGATGACCAAGCCGTCGGGATCCTCGCCGATCACGGCGGTCTTCATGCGGTCGTAGAGGATCTCGCGCGGGGCGCCTCCAAGGGCCTGGAAGGCGGCGATGTGGCAGCGCAGGACCGTCTGCAGATCCTGGTGGACGACGAAGCGGGCCCAGAGATAGCGCGAGTGGCCCAGCACCATCGCGAACAGCCAGACGATGCGGGTCACGCCCGGCTCGTCGGCGAAGACGACCTCGAAGCGGGCGAGGTCGACCTGGGCCTGCTCGCCCGGCGGGGTCTCGAAGCGGCGCTCGATAGGCAGAGGAGCTGAGGGGCGAAGCAGGGCCACGGCTCGCTTCACGGCGGTGTAGGCCCCTGCGAAGCCGCGCTCCTTCAACTCGCGCCAGAGACGGACGGCCGTAAGCTGCGGGTAGGCGGCCAGGCGCTCGCGCAGGTAGGGCAGGAAGGCGTCGGTGGCCCGCGCGCGGGGGGATCGCGGTCCGTAGACGGGCGGCTCGAGGCCGCGGGCGATGTACTTGGCGACGGTCTTGCGGTCGAGGCCGAGCTGGCGGGCGATGGCGGTGACCGAGAGGCCCTGCCGGTGGAGGTCCAGGATCGTCATGAGTTCCCCGAGGCTGACCACCGCGCCGCTCCCTCCCGCCACGGGGACCAGCTTCGGTGAGACGGCCGCCGCGCGGGCATCCCGCCTCAAACAGGAGGCTCAGGGGCGGCCGGGAGGGTGGGGAAAATTGCAGGCCCACAAGTGAGGAGGATCCAACGCCCGCTCACAGACGCCGGGCCGGGCCGTGTCGTTGGCGATGATCGTAAGGCCGCGCACGCCCCGCTCGACCAGCGCCGCGATCGCGCGGTTCGGAGTTCCCACGGCCATGAAGCCGCCGATCATCACGCTGGCTCCGTCTGGAACCAGGTCAGCAGCCGCAGCAGGGGTCAGGCTGTTCCTCACGGGAGATCCATTCCGATGTTCTGGTGGCGCGCTGCCATCTGTATCGGCGTCGCGCCGATCCGTTGTTCCTTGAGGTAGTGGTCAGAAAAGCGGCCGCTAGGGGTTACAGATACTCGACATTGCCATCAACACTGATGATCTGACCGGTAATGTTTACTGCCGCTGGCGAACACAGGAACAACGCCATCGCCGCGATGTCATCTTCGGTCACCATTCTGCCAAGCGAGATTTTTTTGAGGTATTCGCCTTTCATTACTTCAAAGCTGACCCCAAGCGCCTGCGCCCGCGCGTCGATCACGCGATCCATCCGCGGTCCAGCAACGAGGCCCGGTAGAACTGCGTTGACCCGCACATTCTCCCGGCCAAGCTCAATGGCGAGCGACTTAACTAACCCTGCAATCGCCCATTTGGTCGAGGCATACGGCGTCCTGAACGGGTACCCGAGACGTCCAGCCACCGACGATATAGCAACGATGCTCGGCGCCTGAGAGCCTTTCAGGATGGGGACGGCGCGGCGCAAAACGTAGAACTGGCTGTTCAGATTGGTCGAGACTGTTCGCTCCCAGTCCTCCGGCTCAAGGGCCTCGATAGCTCCGGTAGGGCCGGCGATCCCGGCGTTGTTGACGATGACATCCAACCCCCCGAGCGCATCGGCAGCAGCGTCGACAAAGCGATCGACACTCTGTCTTTCGGCCACGTCTGCGACAGCGGCACCAATTGCTGGGTTGGCCGTTTTGATGTCCTCGACCGCCGAAGGGTCGATGTCGCAGACATACACGCGCGCGCCGATCTCAGCGAACGCCTTTGCGATGGTGGCACCAATCCCTGCAGCTCCGCCCGTCACCAAAACTTTCAGGCCGGGCAAGGGCTTTAGACGTTCGACCGTACTCATGGAATTCCCTCGCGTGGCAGTTCGAGATGGTTCCTGCGGCGCTCCGTGGTTACGGATGACTCATACGCAGGGCGCTATCATTGTGGGGCTCAGACTCGGATTGAAGGAATTTGGCCAAGATCGGGATCAAGACGAGGCCGAGCACCGACGTTAAAGCGATGACAGCGAAGCCAGAGGCGCTGCGACCCGTTTCTTTCTCCACGAGACCGAATATGTACGGTCCGATAAAACCCCCGATGAGGCCGATTGTGTTAATGAATGCGAGGCCCGCGGCCGCCTGGATGCCATGCAGCCGCTTCATAGCGACAGACCAGAAGATCGGCAGGATGCCACCCGCAAAGAAGGCCGTCGTCGTAAAAAGCACAAGCTGGATTGCAGGCAGCGTCGTCAGCAGAAACAAAATCGAGCTTGCGAGGAGGCCTGCTGTGATAAGGCCTAAAAAGAGCATGTCACCCGTGAAGAAACGCTTGACCCGCGGCAGGATCAGAACACCCAGAAGAAACCCAATCCCGACGGTGCTTGAGAGCAACCCGATCATCAGTGGCGTATTTGCTTGCATTTGCTGAACCATAGAAGGGACGAAAAAGTACAATCCCACAAAACCGATTTGGTTGAAAAGGTAGATGAGCGCGATCACAATCGTGCTCGGGCGCTTTATCGCGGAGATCCACTCCTTCGAGGGTGCGTGAGACTGATGGACTGTCTCTCCGCTCGCGTTGCTTTCGAGAGCCGCCGCTTCAGCCGGTGTCAGCCAACGAGCGTCTCTCGGACGGTCAGGGAAGATAAACCAAAGGACAATACCGAAAATGACGGTTGGGACACCTTCAAGCAAAAACATCCACTGCCATCCATGCAAGCCACCTAAGCCGTCCAATTGCATTAAAGCTCCGCCCAATGGATTGCCGATCGTCAAACCCATTGCGGGGGCAGTGTAGATCCAGCCGACCGCGACGGCGCGGTCTCTCTGCGCGAACCACAGCGTCGTTACATACATGAGGGCCGGAAACAAGCCTGCTTCGGCCACACCCAGCAGCAAGCGGAATGCATAAAAGGACCATTCGCCCTGGACAAACATCATCGCGGCGGAAAGCGCGCCCCAGGTAACCGCAATCCGTGCTATCCACCGTCGCGGGCCTACGCGGTGCGCCAGAAGATTGCTCGGAACTTCCAACAGGGCGTATCCCCAGAAGAAGATCCCCGCCCCAAACCCATACATGGCGGGCGTGATCCCCAAGTCAGTTTGAAATGCGGATTTCGCGAGCGCGACGTTGGTGCGATCGATGAACGAAAGGAAGTATATAAACACCATCATCGGGAGAAGATGGCGCATCACCTTCGCCGTGGCTACCCGGAGCGTCTCGTCTGCTGTTGTTGTCGATGTGCTGGGCGGTGCCTTGTCCATAGCTCATTATCTCCGAAATTTGCGCCGCTCGAGATTCCAGCCGATCGCGCAAGCGTCGTGCTTCCATTTGGATATATTCTGCCTTAACGGATTGAGGTTCATAGGAGGATCACAGCGAAACTTTGTCTCTGCCCTTCAGCTTCAACATCTCCCGGGCTTCATCGGGTGTAGCGATTTCCAGGGAAAGAGCTTCAAGAATACCGCGTATCTTCCTGACCTGCTCAGCACTCGTCTTAGCCTGAACTCCCTTTGAGATGTAGATGCTGTCCTCCAATCCGACGCGAACGTTGCCGCCCATGAGCGCCCCCATCGTTACAAATGGAAGCTGGTGGCGGCCTGCACCCAGAACAGAAAGCAGGTAGGCATCCCGGCCGAACAGCCGATCGGCTGTCATTCGCATCAGTGTCAGGTTTTCAGGATCAGCCCCAAGCCCCCCTAAAATTCCGAATATCGATTGAATGAAGAAGGGCGGTTTAACCAGCCCCTGATCTGCAAAATATGCAAGGTTATAAAGATGCCCGACATCATAGCATTCGAACTCGAACCGTGTTCCCTGGTGGCCCATCTCATCCAGGATATGGGATATATCTTTAAAAGTATTTCTGAAGACGATATCTTCAATTACTTGAAGATATTCCCTTTCCCACTCGTATTTCCATGATTAAATGCGCTCAGCGACCCTATGAATAGAGAAATTCATCGATCCCATGTTCAGCGAGCACATTTCAGGTGCCGCTTCCATGGGATAGGCGAGCCGCTCGCCCATCGTCATGCGCGTGCTGCCCCCGGTGGTGATATTGATGACAGCGTCCGTGGCAGCGGCAATAACGGGTACGAACTGACGGTATACAGCTGGATCTGGCGTCGGACGGCCGTCCGACGGGTCACGGGCGTGGAGATGGATGATGGCCGCGCCCGCTTCCGCGGCCTCGATCGACTGTTTGGCGATCTGCTCCGGCGTCAATGGAAGGTATTCAGACATCGTCGGAGTGTGCGTGGACCCCGTGACGGCGCACGAAATGATGACTTTCCGGTTCGAGCTTTTCATAGCGATACTCGCGGTAACAATAGGCCATTAGTCCTGAGCAAAGCGGTCAGCAATTAGCGCCGAAAACAATAAGTGATGAAGCTATGGAGGACGCGGGAGATCGCCCAGTGTGTGCTGGTTATCGCCACTCCCACTCACCGCGGACGCGTTCCTCTCGTCCGGCAGGTCGCGACTAACGTGGTGATCCGTCGGCAAGCTTGACTGAAGCGCAACCGCCACCGACCACCAAGTGGGGGGACGCGGTATCGGCCCCAGGAATCGTCTTGAGTGCGGAGAAGGCGACATCCACGCCTGGTGAATGCTGAAAAGCGTTGCTGCCGGCCGACAGGCTGGCGACGTGATGGGAAAGGGGTTCAAAGCTCTTCCTCCCCAGGAATTTTAGCGCATGCTACGTCTGCCCTCTGTGGGGACCAAGGTCATTTTCGGACAGGGTCGGGTCTTTATCGGACGTGCTGGAGGGGACGGTGTCTAAGAGGCTGCCGCTGCCAAGCGAGAGGATCTACGCTCCGTACAAAATAGCCGCGCTGGTTGAAATCTTGGGCGAGCAGGGCATCCCGCCCGAGGAGGCTCTGCGCGATACGGGGGTTGAGGCAAGCAAAATCTATGATGCCTCGGCTCTTACGTCGGTGCGGCAGTACGTGGCGGTTTGCAGAAATGCACTCGCGCTATCGTGCGAACCAAGAACACCTTTTCAAGTCGGCGCGCGCCTGCATCTTTCTGCATACGGTATGTATGGGTACGCTTTGATGTCGTGTCTTTCACTCCGGGACTACTTTAGACTCGGAGTAAAATACCATTTATTGGCTACCCCGACCCTTGCAATAGAGTGGAGAGAGTACCCGAATGTGGCGGTGTGGACGTTTCCTGACGAATTTACATTTGCTCCATCCAAGGAACTTCGGCAGTTCCTGATAGAACAGCAGTTTACACAACAGGTCACTCACCTGCAGGACGTTGCCGGCCGGAGTTGCCCACCGGCCAAGGCGCATTTTTCGTACTCGGCGCCGGAACATGCCGCTATTTATGCCGATTATCTTGGGTGTCCGTGTTTTTTTGAGCAAGAACATTGCGAGTTGCACTACGATAGCGCCATTCTCGAACAAAAGCCCCAGCTTGCGCATCGGCTGACGTCCGCTCTGCTTCAGGACGCGTGCGATACTCTGATCGGAAAGGCTAATGCGTCGGCCGGTGTCGCCGGTGAGGTCTACCAGATCTTGATGAGATCGCCCGGCGTGTTCCCTGATATGGAAGATGTAGCACAGACCCTGCGTATGACATCTCGGACACTACGGCGCCGCCTCGACGCCGAACAGGTATCATTTTCAGCAATTATCGATGACGTCCATCGTTCGCTGGCAACGGAATATCTGCGAATGACAAGTATGAGCCTTGAGGACATCGCGCTGCTTGTCGGTTTCAGCGATGCCGCGAACTTCCGGCGAGCCTTCAAACGGTGGACCGGGAAAAATCCAGGGGAGTTCCGTGGCGAGATGCCGCTAAGGGCGACGCACCGGCATCATGTCCCCCGTCACTCCGGTTCTTAAAGCACTTTGCTTGGCCGGAGAACCGGCATAACGACCAATTCTCACGGCCAGGGTAGGCCGCGTCCGCCGACGCACTTGATATGAGAGCTGCCCCAAGCGGCGGATATCAGCAGCCGTGTCGCGACATCAAATGTCTGGAGAGCCCTCGGAACCGGACATTTCCGACATCCGCCGCGAGGGGCCGCTTTGGGTCATACTTTCCCGTTCAGCGGTGGTGCTGTCGGTGACGCTACATCGGAGCGCCGGATGCTGCAGAGAGGCAGGGGAGGGGACGCAACCGATTCGACACGTCCAACTGACATCAAGCTGTGATCAAGCCTGGGGGCGTTCGGCAATGTGACGCCGAGCGAAGCCGCTACTCCGGAACGCTCTGGCGGTTGAGGCAAGGGTTGCGTTCAGCCCGCCCGGAGGGTTCAGGGTTGGTTCATTACGGCCCAGCTTAACTCGCGCTACGAACTCAGCAGTCGAGGGACGACAGTGAAGAAGGTGGCTCTTTCAGCTTTGGCCGCAACCGTCGCAGGCTCCTTGCTCCTTGCTCCTACCGCGGACGCGCGTCCTGGCTACCGGGGCGGCTACGGGTATCATGCCGGTTATGGCTACCGTCATTACGGCTACCGACGGGGCCCCGGGATCGGCGGCGCCCTCGCGGCCGGCGCGGCACTTGGGATTATTGGCGGTGCGATCGCTGCATCCCAAGCGCCCCGCTACTACCCAGCCCCGGCCTACGGTTACGGATACTACGGTCCTGCCCCCTACTATTACGGTTATTGAAATTCGACTTAAGCAACTGTGACGGGGCGCCTGCGGGCGCCCCTTTGTACTGCGCGCTGAGATCCAACGAGAGCTGCCCTAAAGGCGGGAGGTGGACGAGGGTGGCCACCGCGCGATCTTTTCGCAGCGGATCCGGCCGCCTCCTTGCTAGGTTAGTGCTTGCTTACAGTTAGCAGTGGCTAACTCTCTTGACTCCATGCGCTCTCCGTTCTCGACGGCCCCACGCGATGGGCGCTGTTCGAGCGTCTTGCGCAGAGACCGCGTGCTGTCGGCGAACTCGCCAGCACAATGACCATGACCCGCCCGGCCGTGTCGCCGCATCTGCGCGTGTTCAAGCACGGCTGAGCTGCTCTCCCGCCGATGGCTCCGCCGCTGGATTCGTGCGCTGACCAGCTGATAATTCTACCAAACCTTGCCGCGCGGGGTTGGCCGGCTCACGAAGCGAGAGCCCGCGAGCACGAACCGCCACGGTGTCTCGACGGCTCGCGTGATGCCGATACGGCCGCTGGATGAGACCGTGACCGGCCGATCTCCCGCCAACATCTCGAACGGGGCGCGATCGAGTGGCCAGCCGTCATACTCACCCGTAATGGCGAGCGCCTCACACAAGCGGCCAGGCCCGGAGCAGAGGAGGCGGATGTCGCTCGTGCGCCGGCGCGCCCTCATGTTGTCGATCTTCTGCGTCGGCTCGAGCGCCCGCACGAGAACCGCACTCCCTGGCTCGCATACGATGTTCATGCACCAGTGCAGGCCGTAGGAGCGGTAGACGTAGGCGTGTCCCGGTAGGCCGAACATGCTGGCGTTTCGCCGGGTCGGTCCGGCGAAGCTGTGCGAGGCCGGATCGGACCGGCCGTAGGCCTCGGCTTCCACAATGACACCGCCCACCCCGTCGACCAGCAATTGGCAACCGATCAGGGCGGCGGCAACGTTGGCTGCTGGGCGATCGAACCAGGAGAGGTGGATCTGGGCCATTAGGGTTGGTAGATCAATTCATCCTGGAAGTGGTGCTGGTTCGAAGGTCGCACGGTCGGTTTCTCACGACGGAGATCGACGAGGGCGCAGTGCCCCCGTTTCCTCGCCCGATCAGCGACAAGCTGCGCTGTCGAGCCGGATCTTACACGTGGTTCTTTGGTGGTCGAGATCTGAAGTGTCGGATTTCCTCGCCCGAAGGAGCCCCTGGAGCCGCCTTGGCGTCAGATGCCGATGCGAGCCGAGGACGCGCGCTTTCCCGCCGAACTCGCGTCCGGCTTGTTCAGCAATGCGCCACTTCCGGACCTTCAATCAGGGTCGCCGGAATGGCCGCTCGTCACTCGGAACCCGACCTTTTCAGAATCTGCTAATCAGGTCTCCCCGGCGCGATCTACCCCGCATCCTGTACTCTCATGGCGTGGTAACAGGGCGCAGGTCGAGAGCGCCCGATGAGGCCAGACAGCAGCGACAGCCTCGTTTTCGGTGAGAGAGTGGACGGCACGATCGTCCACATCTCCGAGGTCGCCTCAGGCCTCGCATGTGGCTGCCGCTGCCCAGGCTGCGGGGCGCCCCTGGTTGCTCGCAAGGGCGAGCTGATCGACCACCACTTCGGCCATCACAGGGCAGCAGAAGGGTTCAGCTGCCAAACCGGGTCGGAGACGGCGCTCCACAAGTTCGCGAAGGAGTGCCTGGCCCGCCGCCTCGAATTGGCACTGCCCGCCTGGGAGGCGGCGAGCAGCGCAGGCAGTCGACAAGGTTACCCCGGCGGCGTGTTCCAGCTTGATGTGGCTATCCTGGAGCGCCGCCTTGGCGGCATCGTCCCCGACGTGATCGCGCGCCGAAAAGGGCGCGATCTGCTGGTCGAATTTCGTGTTGCGCACCCCTGCGACGCGGCCAAGATTGCGAAGCTCGTCGAGCTGAACATGGCCGCCGTCGAGATCGACCTGTCCTGGGCACCGCGGGATGTGAGCCGGGCGGGCTTGGAGGAGGCGGTCCTCAAGGAGGCCCCACGGCGGTGGCTGCACAACCCCAAGTTCCGGGCCCATGCTCCATCGCCCGAGAACTTCTCTCCGCCAAAGCCGTCCGCGGCGACACATCTCGCGTCCATGGTCCGCGCCTACCGTGCGGCCTGCGCGGAGGTCCAAGCCCTGCCCGTGAACTCCCTGGCGGCTGATCGCATCGTCACTTCCGGCCTCTCCCATGCCATCGGCATCGCGGTGCCGGGTTGCGGCTGCTTCGCGGTGGCACCATCCGACTGGCAAGCAACTATCCTGGAGCAGGTTCTCGACCGAGCGCTCGCAGGCGGTAGACCGGTGATTACCCCCGCAGACGCGCTTCGGCAGCTGAAGCAAAGGGACTGGGTCCGTTCCCGCTTCCTGCGGCTGACCACCGCCGAGGCCACCGTCCTGAGCGGCATCGAGCCCTCCTTCGCGCGGCCTGCTGAAGCCATCTCGGCCTGGGCGATGGCTGCGGCGTGGTCGGGCATTCTCATTCCGGCCGGCGGCAGCGATCGGTGGGCGCTGTGGCCTGGGACCATCTCGATGGTCCGGGACGTTCGCCGCTCTGGCTCCGCGACGATGACTTAACGTCTCGCTTACCGCCATGCCCGAGGCTGCCCCTCGACAGCAACAAAGGGGCAACCATGACTGACGTTCCTGGGATTGCAGGCGACCGCATCCGGTCGATTATCGAGCGGGTTGAGAAGCTCGACGAGGAGATCAAGGACCTGACCGAGGCCAAGAAGGAAGTGTTCCTGGAGGCCAAGAGCGACGGGCTCGATGTGAAGATCCTCAAGGAGATCATCAAGCTGCGCAAGCAGGATCAGGACGAGCGCGACGAGCACGAGACGCTGCTCGACGTCTACCTGCGGGCCATGGACGCGCCGAGCCAGGTGCCGAGTGCACAGGCAGCATGAGATCTCTGGAGCAAGCCTGACCTGGGTGCGCGAGCATCATGCTCGCGCGCACCGTTCCGGCTGTTCGACGGCTGGCCAGGAGAGCCACTCGCGCAGCTTCGTGTAGCGCCGCTTCGCCGCCCCACCGCGTACCGCCATGCCGATGGCCTTTCGCTGCCCGATCAGCACCACCAAGCGCTTGCCGCGCGTCACGCCCGTGTAGAGCAGGTTGCGCGCCAGCATGGTCCAGTGCTGAGTGGTGATCGGGATCACCACGGCCGGGTACTCCGAGCCCTGGCTCTTGTGGATTGTGGTCGCGTAGGCGGGTACCAGCGTATCGAGTTCGCCGAACGGGTAGACCACCTCGCGCGCGTCGAACTCGACCATCAGCGCTCCTTCATCGTCGTCGATGCGCAGCACCGAGCCGAGGTCGCCGTTGAACACCTCGCGATCGTAGTCGTTCTGCGTCTCCATCACTCGGTCGCCGGGCGCGAACTTCCAGCCGAACCGCTCAACCATGGCGGGCGGGCTCGGGTTCAGCACCGCCTGGAGTTCGTGGTTCAGGTTGCGCGCGCCCAGCACGCCCCGGTTCATGGGCGTCAGCACCTGAATGTCGCGAACCGGGTCGAAGCCGAACCGCTTCGGGATGCGCCGGGTCACCACCTCGATCAGCTTCGCCACGCCCTCCTCGGGCTCGGCGATCTCGATCAGGTAAAAGTCGGCCTCGTCGCCCGCTCTGGGCGGCTCCGGCATCTTGCCCGCGTTGATCCGGTGCGCATTGACGACGATCCGGCTCTCGGCCGCCTGTCGGAACACCTCCGTGAGCCGCGCCACCGGAACGCGCCCCGACGCGATCACATCTGCCAGCACCTGCCCCGGCCCGACCGAGGGTAGCTGATCGACGTCCCCCACCAGCAGCAGCCCTGAGCGCTCCGGCACCGCCTTCAGCAACGCGTTCATGAGCGGCACGTCCACCATCGACGTCTCATCGATCACCAGCAGGTCGCAATCCAGCGGGTTCTCCTCGTTGCGCGAGAAGCCGCCGTGCTTGGGGTCGATCTCCAGCAGGCGGTGGATGGTCTTTGCCTCCAGGCCCGTCTGCTCAGTCATCCGCTTGGCCGCGCGGCCGGTCGGAGCGGCGAGGAGAACGCGCACGCCCTTGGCGATCAGGATGCGCAGCACCGTGTCGAGGGTGCTGGTCTTCCCCACGCCCGGCCCACCCGTGATGACCGAGAGCTTGGAGGCGAGCATCAGGCGCACGGCTTCAGCCTGAGAAGGGGAGAGCACCTTGCCGGTCTTCTGCTCGACCCAGGGTCGCGCTTTGCCGATGTCGATCTCAGGCCAGGGCGGCGAGCCCGCCGCTCGGGCGATCAGGCGCTCGGCGATGCTGCGCTCGGCCGCGTGCAGGCCCTTCAGGAACACGCACGTCTCCTCCCCGACCGTGTCGGCGACCACCTCCTCGCCGCGCAGAAGCTCCTCAGTGATGGCGGCTCGGATCAGGTCCGGTTCGACCTCCAGCAGCTTCTGGGCGAGCACGGTCAGGCGCTCGGCGGGTAAGGCGCAGTGCCCCTCGTCCATGGCCGTCTGGAGCGCGAACGAGACGCCCGCCCGGAGCCGCGGCGGTGCGTTCTTCTCCATCCCGAGCTTCATCGCGATCGCGTCGGCGGTGCGGAAGCCAATGCCGCGGATGTCGCGCGCGAGCCGGTAGGGATCTTCAGTCATGACCTGAATAGCCTCATGGCCGTAGGTCTTGAAGATGCGCACTGCCCTGGCCGTGCCGACGCCGTGGGCGTGCAGGAAGATCATGATCTCACGCACGGCCTTCTGCTCGGCCCAGCCGGCTACGATCTTGGCCGCCCGCCACGGCCCGATGCCGGTGACCTCCCGAAGCCGGTCAGGCTCGGCCTCGATGATCTCGAAGGTATTCTCACCGAAGGTGGCCACGATGCGCTTGGCCATAGCGGGGCCGATCCCGCGCATGTGGCCCGACGCGAGGTACTTCTCGATGCCTGCAGCCCCGGTGGGCGGCGTGGCCTTCAGGGTGTCGGCCTTGAACTGGAGGCCGTGGGTGCGGTCGGTGATCCAGATGCCGGTGGCGGTGATCCACTCGCCCGCGCCGATCGCGGGTGCGTGACCAACCACCGGCACGAGGTCGCGCTTGCCCCGCGCTTGCACCTTGAGCACGCAGAAGCCGGTCTCGGGCGAGTGGAAGGTGACGCGCTCGACCGTACCCGCGAGAGCCTCGACGGGGTTGCTCCTCTCGACCTGCTTGGGCCGGACCATCTGGTTCATGTGTCCCCGCGGGACCCATGACCGGCTCCCGTCCCCTTCAGCTAAGCAGGGCCGCAACGCGCAATCCAGAGAAGCTGTCACGCCGTTGACGGGAGTTTAGTTCCTGATTCGTTCCTTAGCTACGTGACTCATCGCCGTTCCGCCGATCGTTCAAGCCGATGTCTCGGCCGCCCGCGGAAAAGGGGTATCGCCCTACCTTGTTGCTCCGTCCGCGATCTTACCTATCGCGGCAGCCCTCGACGCACTCTCGGTCGAGCAAACAGCGCGGAAGGAGCGGAGATGAAGGCTTTCGTCATGCGCGGCCCAGGCGGCCTGAACCGGCCGGAGATCGTCGAGCGGCCCGATCCCGGCCAGCCGGGGCCGGGTGAGGTCCGTGTCGCCCTGCACGCCACCTCGCTCAACTATCACGACCTACTCGTCGCGACCGGTCAGTTCCCGGCTGCCGATGGCCGCGTGCTGATGTCGGACGGCGCGGGTGTGGTCGAGGCGGTCGGCTCGGGCGCGACCGAGTTCAAGCCCGGCGACCACGTGGTCTCCTGCTTCTTCCCGCAGTGGCAGGACGGGCTACCGCAGACCGCGGTGGGCAGCTTCGCGGGCGTGCCGGGGGACGGGATCGATGGCTTCGCCGTGTTGCACGCGGTGCAGGCGGTTCACGCGTTCACGCATGCCCCAAAGGGCTGGAGCCATGCCGAAGCGGCGACCATCACGACAGCGGGCCTGTGACAGCATGGCGTGCGCTGGTCGGGGATGGCGGCCTAAAGGCCGGCGACGTCGTGCTGGCGCTCGGAACCGGCGGCGTCTCAATCGCGGCGTTGCAGATCGCCAAGCTCACGAGAGCAGCCGTGATCATCACCTCCTCGTCGGACGAGAAACTGGAGCGCGCCAAAGCTCTCGGCGCAGATCACGTCATCAACAACCGGCAGCACGCCGATTGGGGCGCGAAAACCCGCGACTGGACGGGTGACGCGGCGTTGACCACGTGCTGGAGATCGGCGGTCCCGGCACGCTGGCGCAATCGATCGAAGCGGTGCGGGTCGGTGGGCACATCTCTCTCATTGGTGTTCTGACCGGGCTCGGAGGCGAGGTGCCCACCGCCCTGTTGATGACGAAGCAGGCGCGGCTGCAAGGTCTGATTGCCGGCAGCCGCTGTCACCAGGAGGAGTTCGTGCCGGCGCTGAACCTGTCCACCAGCCGGCCGGTGATCGACCGCCGTTTCACGTTCGAGCAGTTGCCGGACGCGCTGCGCTATCAGGAGCGCGGGGCGCGCTTCGGCAAGATCTGCGTGGAATGGTAGCCGTTGAGTGGAAGCTGCGTTGCTGGCAAGATGCGCAGGGTCTCATGCGGTCGCTACATGGATGAGGCGAGGGGCGCCGGGCTGGACCTTCTACCGACAGCGACGTCGGCCCGCGCGGTGCGTCTGCTCCGCTCGTGAGGTACCCGCCCACTTCGCCGTGCCGACGTTCCGCGAATGATACAGCCGCCGGCACTCCGTCCGGATCAGCCCGTGGCACTCACAGCAACCCAGTAACCGTAATCCGGGCCTCCCACTGCTGCTTGGGTTCAAGAATAACGTACTGCTTGGATTCGGCACAATCGGGAAAGCCTCGCAGCCTCACAAATCGCTCCGAGACACAAGCTCCTTCTCTCAAGGACCGCGCTCATCTCCTTCCAGGCGGCTTCTCACGAGATCGACTACAAAATCGTAAACTTTAGAATTCCTAATGTAGTTAAACTTTGAATATGTGCGATAAAAAAGTTCCGTCGAAAATATTACCCGAACGAATGCATCCAGCTTCGTCTACGGCCACCAACTGATGAAAGTTCATGATCGACTTGGCGAGCTGGGTCTGACCACGTCTCGCCACGCCTTCGCGATTGGTGCGGAGCAGGTAAGGACTACCTTTACGATCGCGAGCGGCGCGGCGGGGAAGCTTCTCGCGTGGCGCCAAAGATAGTGCGGCGGCTGCGCGGGCGTCTGGCTGAGGCTGCAAGCCTATTACCTCCGGAGCTTGCCACCCAGGTTCGCGAGATCGATGCCGCGATCGTCCGCGATCAGTGGATCGCGGGCCTGCTCGGGCGGCGCTCTTACCGTTGAGGTGCGTCGACCGTGTTGTCACCGGCAACTGTTCCGGCCATGCTGAACGCCACACCGAAAGGCCGTCGTGGGTAGCCCGGAGGCTGTGATGTTGGAGGTGATCCGTATCGGCCCACTGGAACTCCGGTTCCTGCGCAGCAAGCACGAGACCAGCGGCAGCCTCGACATGTTCGAGATGACGGTGCCGCACGAGGGGCGGATGCCGGTCGCGCACTACCACCGCGATTGGGACGAAACCATCTACGGACTGATCGGCACCGTTACCTTCACGGTGGGTGGCAAGGACCACGCGGTTGGTCCGGGCGACGTGCTCTTCATTCCTCGTGGTGTGGTCCACGGCTTCGACAACCGCAGTGGCGCCACCGCGACGTGCCTGGGTGTGCTGACGCCGGGCGTGCTCGGACCGGAATATTTCCGCGAGTTGGCCAGCTTGGTTGCCGCAGGTCCGCCCGACGAGGCAGTCGTCCGCGAGATCATGCTGCGGCATGGGTTGGTACCCGCGGCCGACCGTTGAAGAGGGCATTGAGCGGGAACCCTCACGGGACAAGGTCCTGAAGCCACGCAGCGAGCGATCTTACGACGGCCGCTCCCATCAGTGGGTGGCTAACCACTCGCGCAGCTTCATATATCTACGCTTCGCAACTCCTCCGCGAACAGCGGTGCCAATGGCCTTGCGTTGGCCGATCAGAACCACCTGCCGCTTCCCGCGTGTAATACCAACGGCCTTGAGGGGTGACTCATGGCGCTTCCGCGGCTGGCGCTGACGTGATTCCCTGGCGTGGGGAGGACCCGCGCCATGCCAGCAGCGGTGAGACTCAGGGTGGACTTCACGGCGCGTGAGCTTCGCTATCACGCCACCGTGACAAGGAACGCCAACCAGAGTCGCAGACTGCTCGCGTTGGCTGGGATTGCCCCGTTTCTGTGGCTCTCCCGCACTTTGATATTGGTGGCGAATTCGGCGCGGCTCCTGCGATGAGAGGACGATCCGCGCGGCGCGTTGAGCGACGATGTGGCCCCAAGCCAATCAGGAGGGGGGCATGTCGCTCGACGTGAGACGGACGTATGTCGCGCCTGATCAGACCGCGCAGGTGGCGCGGGCGATCTTTCCGAACGGCAATCCGGTCATGCGCCTCTCCGACGACCTGCATCGGGTCATGGAGGATCACGACTTCGCCGACCTGTTCCCAGCGCGGGGACGACCCGCAGAGGCGCTGGTCCGGCTCGCCCTGGCGACCCTGCTGCAGTTCATGGAAGGGCTGACCGATAGGCAAGCCGCCGACGCGGTCCGCACGTGGATCGACTGGCGACTGTATCGCGGGTCAAGCCTTGGGAGGCGATACGACGGTTTGACCTCTTAGAAACAGGATGGCTGGCCCCGCCCGAGAGGCGTTCCAGCGTCGGGTTGTTCACCGTCGTGTGCGCGTCAAGGCTGGCGCTCCGCGCCATCGCGCGTTGCGCGACAAGGCCTTGACCCGCCCCCGCCGGCGAACGGTCATGAGGCGGAGGGTCGATGCGAGGCATCGACCCTCCGATCAAGCCAGCGATCACGCCAGCGCATGCTGGTGTTGCCCCGTTGTCGCCAGGGGAGCCGTCCCGGACGTCGCCTGACAAGTCACCAGGTCGCTCTGGTCGAAAGTTTTGTTGGCGCGGAGGAGAGCATTCGCCAGGGTCACGACGCGTCGCCCTGTGGCCACGATGGCGAGCTTGGCCGGTTTGCCGGCGTCTCTCATGGCGCGATAGGGTTTTCGGAAAGCGGGACAGGCGCGTGCGGCGACCATGCCGGCCATGTAGAAGGCAGTCCGCAGGCACGGCCGGCCGCCAGCGATGGCATGGCGGCCGGGATGGGCCCCGCTCTGGCTGGGATGAGGAGCCATGCCAGCCAGGCTCGCGGCGGCCTTGCGGTCGAGCCGTCCAAGCTCGGGCATATCGGTGATCAGCACGCCGGCGATGCGCCGGCCGATCCCCGGGATCGAGGTGAGGATGATGCGCTTACGGGCCAAGGCCGGGTCGGCAGCGATGCGCCGGTCGAGCTCGGCTTCAACCTCGGCACAAGTCCGCGTCAGGGCCTCGAGGACGGCCCGGTGGCTGTCGACGATCATCGGATCGAGGGCCTGGGCCAGCCGGGTCTTCTCCATGGCGATCAGCTCGGTGAGCTGGCGCCGGCGCGTCGACAGAGCCTTGAGGGTCACCTGGTCGGCCGTGGGAACCGGGCGCAGAGACTCGCTCATGCGATGAGCAAAGCGGGCGATCAGCGCCGCGTCCAGCCGGTCGGTCTTGGCGATCAGCCCCTCGGCAGTGCGGAAGGCCTTGACCCGTCGCGGATCAATCAGCGCCACCGTGAAGCCGGCGGCAACGAGGGCATGCACGAGAGGCTGAGCGTAAGGACCGATCGCCTCCAGGGCGACGCGAATGACGCCTCGTTGCCGCAAGGCCGCGATCAGGCGCTTGATGCCGGCCGGATTGTTGTCGCAGCGCATCGGCTTGCCGGCAGGATGGAAGCCGAGATCGAGGAAGTGCTTGCCGGCATCGATGCCGGCCACCAGTCCGGGACTGAGCATGGGCGGATCCTGTCCTGTACGCGGGCGTCCGCGCGAGCGGAGCCCCAGCGACTGTTCGGAGGAACGCGACAGGGCATCCGGGATCGTGCCAATCGGCGATCGCGGCACAGGCGTTGCTGAGCTACGCCTGCGTCGGACCGGAAATACCTCAGATCGCCGGACGCCCAAGCCGCACTGAAGCACGGCTCGTCGTCAGGTACAGGAAATACCTCCTGTGCCTGGAACTGCCTGACGCCGGTTTCGACCACACCGTCTTGAGCGAGTTCCGCACGCGCCTTCTCGCGCATGGGGCCGAAAGCCGGCTCTTCGACGCGACGCTCGCACTGGCACGAGTGCGCGGGCTCCTGAAAGGCGGTGGACGTCAGCGCAGTGACTCCACGCACGTCCTTGGAGCGATGCGGACCCTCAGCCGGCTCGAAGTTGTCGGGGAAACACTGCGCCACGCGCTGAACGAACTGGCGACGATCGCGCCCGACTGGCTCCGCACGTGCACGACCCCGACCTGGGTCGAACGCTCCGGGCTCCGAGCGAGCGAGTTCCGGCTGCCCAAGAGCCAGGCAGGACGGCAGGCGTGGGCGGTGCAGACCGGAATCGATGGGTTCACCTTGCTGGCTCTCGCCCCACCCGTCCTGCGTGACGCTGCGGCCCTCGAGACCCTGCGACGGGTCTGGGTGCAGAACTTCCTCCGCGAGGACGGGCCGGAGGGCACCCGTGTCGCATGGCGGACGAACCATCAGCTGCCACCATCGGGTCGATACATCGGCTCGCCGTATGACGGCGAGGCGCGCTACGCGAGCAAGGGCACGACGGTGTGGAGCGGCTACAAAGTGCATCTGACCGAGACGTGCGACGATGACGCGCCGAACCTGGTCACCAACGTCGAGACGACGACCGCCGCGGTCTCAGACGATGCGACGACCTCGACCATCCACGCGACGCTCGCTGCACGGGATCTGCTGCCCAAGATCCACATCGCCGACACCGGCTTCGTGAACGCGGCGCTGTTCGTTGACGCCCAGGCGCGCCACGGGATCGATCTGGTCGGCCCAACGCGGGGTGATCGGCAGTGGCAGGCCCAGGCCGGTGCCGGCTTCGCCGCACGGGACTTTGCCATTGACTTCGCTCGACGGCGGGCAACGTGTCCGGGCGGGAAGGAAAGCCAGAGCTGGACGCCCACGCTCGTCCACGGCACGACACCGGTGATCAAGATCAAGTTCGCGGTCCGCGATTGCCGGGACTGCTCGCCGCGGCCGTACTGCACACGCTCGCGGTCGGCCCGCCGGGCGATCACGATCCGCCCTGAAGCCCAACATAAGG
Organism: Methylobacterium sp. 4-46; assembly: GCF_000019365.1. GTDB lineage: Bacteria > Pseudomonadota > Alphaproteobacteria > Rhizobiales > Beijerinckiaceae > Methylobacterium. The sequence goes on from NC_010511.1 coordinate 6,089,183, forward strand.
CGTTGCGGGTCAGGCGGGAGCGGGAGAAGACCGCCGACTTCGCAGCCGAGTACGTCCGACGAGGCGGCGTCGAGGGCACGATTGCACAAGGCGTGCGGTCATCTCGGCTGCGGCGAACGCCCTACTTCGGACACGCGAAGACGCACCTGGCTCATCTGATGACGGCAGCGGCAATGAACCTGGTGCGACTACTGCGATGGCTCGCGGACGAACCAAAGGCTCGAACACGAAACTCATCCTTTGCACAGCTGCACGCGCTTGCAGCCTGACTTTGCCGAGCCGAATTCGCCACCAATATCAAAGTGCGGGAGAACCACCGAGCCGGGGCAATCCCAGGAACGGCTGGCGCGAGTTCGTGGTCGAGAGCGTCACGCCCGAGAGCGAGGCCATCCGCTCGCTCGTTCTCGTTCCGGCCAACGGCGGGCCGGTCCTGCACCACCAGCCTGGGCAGTATCTCGGCTTCCTGTTCGACCTGCCGGGTCACGGCGTGCTCAAGCGCAACTACTCGATCCCCTGTGCTTCGAACGACCGCGCCTACCGCATCACCGTCAAGCGCGAGGGCCAACCGGGCGAGCCGGCGGGTATCGTCTCGAACTGGCTGCATGATGAAGCTGGGCCCGGAACAGTGCTGCGCGCAGCACCGCCGGCGGGTGATTTCTATCTGGATCGAGCGGCCAAGGATCCGGTCGTGCTGGTGAGCGGCGGCGTCGGGCTCACGCCGATGATGAGCATGCTGGAGACGATCGCCAGGACCACGCCCGAGCGGCCGACCTGGTACGTTCACGGCGCCCAGAACGGGCGCGTGCACGCGATGCGGGATCAGGTCCGGGAACTCACGGCAAGCAACGAGAACCTGCGCCTGCACACCTTCTACGCGGAGCCCGCGGCGGGGGACCGGCCAGGGGAGCACTACGATGCGCAGGGGCTGATCACCGCGGAGTGGCTGGTGGGGCAGACGCCCCACGAGGCGGCGACCTACTACCTGTGCGGTCCCGAGCCGTTTCTCCGCGCGCTTGTGAACGGATTGCGACGCGAGGGCGTTCCGACCGAGCGGATCCGGTTCGAGTTCTTCGGCCCGGCCGACGAGCTGCTGGAGCAGCAGGCAGCCTGAGTGCGACGGCGCCGCTCCGCCGGAGGGCGGCGCCGCTTCCGGGGAGGATGCTCATGGAGTTCGCGCGCATCGTTGCCGATGCCATTCTGGCCGGATCAGCGGACGCCGTCGTCGCTTCCGACCGCGACGGCATCATCCGTGTCTGGAACCCCGGTGCAGCCCGCATTTTCGGCTATACGGAAACCGAGGCGGTGGGCCAGTCGCTCGACATCATCACGCCCGAGCGGCTGCGCAAGCGCCACTGGGACGGCTACCACAAAACCATGGCGACGGGCGAGAGCCGCTACGGCGAGGGCGCCCTTCTGTCAGTTCCAGGCGTTTGCAAGGATGGGCGGCAGATCTCGGTGGAGTTCACCATCGTGCCTCTCAAGGATGAACAGGGCGCGATGACCGGGATCGTCGCGGTCATGCGGGACGTGACGGTGCGGTTCACCGAGATGAAGGTTCTGCGGGAGCGGCTGGCGAGGGTGTCCGGGTAGCTTCGTGGCAGAACCCAGCGTCGCAGTCATCGAGCCATCGTGGGGAGCACCACGGCCGGACTGCAGGCAAGACACCCGGGACGCTGACGGAGTTCGCCGGCCGCGGGCCGAGCGCGTTGGGCGAGTACAGCTCGCCACCCTGCTTCACGCACGAGCTCGACTCGAGCTTCCTTGGTGTTGAGGCCTGTGGGGAGCAGAATTCCCCACCACTACTCCAGAGCTGCGCAGCGGACTGGCCGACCGTCAGGTAGTGGTGGAAGGAGACTCGGGCCGCCCTGATCGCGCGGCGCATGCAGATCTTGACCCAGGATCGGGAGGCTTGGGGCCCGTATCAGTCAGGGGCTCAGAGCAGCACTCGCCCCTGCATCCGGCAAGCTGATCGGCTTCTACTGGCCCTTTCGTGGCGAGTACGACGCGAGACCTGCCCTGACGGTGCTCTTCGCGCTCGCCCGTCTCGACACGATCCCCCTCAGCCGCACGACATGCCCATGGACGGTCATCGTTATGGAAGAGCACACGCAGTTGGCTCCCAGGCTGTCTGCCTGCCGAGAAAGACAGCACCATGGGCCGCCCGGTACCTACGTTGCCGCGCCGCCCCAGCGCTGCACCCGAGTGCAGAGCACCGGACTGGGCCAAGCCGCCGACGTACCAGGGCCAGGCTTCGTCCCAATTGGACCGGCGCCAGTGCGCCGGAGCCTCTCTCGAAAGCACACGGACTACGCCTCCGGTGTCATCCCACTCGCATAAGGCGCTGTACGGAACCGATTACGGAATCTGCGGACAGTTTCCGGAAGACCTCGGAGGCGGTCCGGCCGGGGCGCCAGTCGAGACCGAGTAGAACGGCTTCCCGCGACCCGGGCCGCGCTGGTGGATCATCTTGGTTGATTTACGACGGCCGGACACGCCCGCGGGGCGCGGAGGGGGTGGAATGCAACCGCTGGCAAGGACCGATTATCCGCACCACGCGTTCAGAGACTCGTTCGCGCAGGTGGACTTTCCAGAGGTTCTTGACCATCTATCATCCCAAGAGGGAAATCAGGACGCTCTGCCAGCCTCCTGATATCACTAGGCCAGTAGATTTTGCCGCCACAGCTGATACGTACTGTGGGATTAAATACGTAATCTTGCGCAAGAAAAAACAGAACGGCCTCTGAGAGCCTCTCAAAGGCTCGTGTTCGGCTGCTGATACCAGCCTCTCTACTTTGAGTGCGCGTCTCTGGCCAATGACATACGGCGTAATGGTTCCAGTCCAATTTGTCGTGCATCGAGGTTTTCCCGGTCCGGACTGCAAGTTACGGCAATACTGACCAATCTTCTCATCCCAGCAGAAGTGTCCACAGCACTCGTACCGTTATTGATTAACAGAAAATGCCAATTTTGGTGGCGCATCTCGCTCCCAAGCTTCGTGGTTTCTGCTAAGACACTTGAGCGAAAAGGGAGGCGGCTGCATGACGCCAGAGCAAAAGCGGCTGATGGCTTATCTCGACGTTGTCGATGGATGGGTGACGCTTTTCGAGCTCACGGAGGATCGCTGTCTGCTGCGCGATGACGACCTGTTTGTCCTTAGTCTCGTTGCAAGAGGTTGGGTCGATCACGACGTCTGGGGCGGTGCGGTCCGCATCAACGAGGCCGGGCGCGCTGCTTTCGAGAGGGCGTAAGCGGAAGTTGTTCACCGCCTCTGTCACTGGTGGGCCCGGCAGGACTTGAACCTGCAACCACACCGTTATGAGCGGCCGGCTCTAACCATTGAGCTACGGGCCCCAAAGCGAAACCCCACCGGTCGGTTTTGATTTCACCGTCCCGGCGACGATAGCAAGTGGAGGGCTAGTTGCAACCTTCTCTCGTCCCGAAATTCAAAGGGCCGCCGGGCAGCAACGTTACCAACTGCCTCGGATCTGTAGGGACGGATCCATCGCTCGACCATCGTTGTCCTAACGCGTGGTGCTTTGCGCTCGTTTCGCGGCTCGTGCTTGGCAGCTGGGACGGCGAGAGTGCTGGGATGCTTCGACATGCCCAGCATCGATGAGCCTACGTGGTTAACACGTGGTTTATGTCTGATGGCTCCCCGGGGAAGCCCGACGCGCATGGAGCGCAGAACCGGATCGCGCTACGGACGGCGATCACGCTGACCCACCGGACGAAAAAGCCCGCCCGGTGGGCCGCCGGGCGGGCTGGTACGGTAGACAGACGTAGCGTGTTTGCCACGCGGCCAGGACTGGCCGCGGCAGCGTGATAGCTCGGCAGCCTTGCCTCGGGCTTCCCGCCCGCCCCAAGCCTGCACCCGGCCACCCCGGCGGGTGACCTTGCTCTCGTCGAAGAGCCGATCGGTCATCACCCGGGCCTGGACCTTCATGCCGTCGTGGGTGTGGACACGCACCGTGCCGCAGCCCTGCTGGGGCTCGGCATCGGCCGGAACGGTCAAAGCGATGCTGCCGTTTGGCTCCCACAATTTCGGGAGCCCTAAATAGGAACTTGCTATGCCAGCGTGCAAAACTCTGATCTAATACACGCTCAGGTTTCATCCCTGAGGGACGGCGAAGCCGGTCTGCAATTCATATGAAGATGCTCGCTCTACCCGTCGCGCTTGCCGCCGTCGCCCTGGCGAGTGCTGCCCCTGCCGAGGCCCGAGGCTGCATCAAGGCAGCCCTGGTCGGCGGTACAGCCGGTCACGTCGCCGGCCATCATGGCGTGCTCGGAGCCGCTGCCGGGTGCGCGGTGGGACGGTGGCACGCCAACCGCACCAGCTCGGTGACCAGGGGCTCGCGCACCAGGAACGCGTCCCACGTCTACTGATTGTCCTGCAATCGATGAGCCCGTCAGGATCGGGCGGGCTATGGGCTGACGCCCCGGCTCTACCAGTCGGGCGAGACGGCGCGGGTGGGCCGGGTGTCGAAGTGCGGGGACGCGATGATGCGGGCGGCGCTCTACGAGGCGGCCCTGGTGCTGCTCACGGGGTGGCGGGACCGCTGGAGCACGCTCAAGGCCTGGGGCATGGGCGTGGCCAAGCGCCGGGGCATGCAGAAGGCCGTTGTGGTGGCGGCGCGCAAGCTGGCCATCGTGCTGCACCGCATGTGGCGGAACGGGTCGGACATCCGCTGGTCGGCGGCTCAGGCGGCCTGAGACACCTGCATCGATCACCAGCAACACCGAGCTCCTCCGGCGTGGAGGAGGTCCCTGCGAGGACGACGGGAGCGGGCGAGACCGGGGAAACTGGAGCGACGGCGCCAGCCGATCGCGCGGCTTAGAGAGCTAAACAGGAAACTGGGTGACGGCGGCGGTCAGGCGGCGCGGTGATCTGGGCTCGCAGTGACCTCGGTCCCATCTCGGAAGGTGACACCCGCCACAACCTTCGGCAACTGGTTCTCGCCCTTAAGCCGCCGCCAAGTTTTTGAGGCCGCCATCACCAGCTTGAACACCATCAGCTTGGCGGTCGGGGCGAGAGCGCGCCCTTGGTGCGCACCGTGCGGTGCCGGACCGTGGCGAACACACTCTCAATCGGGTTCGTGGTCCGAAGATGATCCCAGTGCTCAGCGGGCATGGCGTAGAAGGCCAGCAGGGCTTCGCGATCCTTCGTCAGACACTCCACTGCTCGGGCGTATTTGGCTCCATATTTCTCGACGAAGACCTCATGTGAGACCTTGGACTTGGCTCGGATGGGCGCGCTGTGGATCTCGCGCAAATCAGCTTTCATCGTTCGCTGAACGGATTTCGGCACCTTGTTCAAGACGTTGGCCGACTTGTGCAGCCAACAGCGCTGATGACACGTGCCGGGGAAGACCTCGTCGAGGGCCGTCCAGAAGCCCAGCGCTCCGTCACCCGCTGCGATCTCGGGCGCGAGGCTGAGCCCCCGCCGCTTCACATCCACCAGCAGTTCCCGCCAGCTCTGGGCACTCTCCCGCCCCCGACCTGAAGCCGACCAACTCCTTCTTGCCCTCGGGCGTGGCGCCGATCAGCACCAGCATGCACTCGGCCCGCTCCTCCATCCTGGCCTGCAGTAGACGCCGTCCGCCCAGACGTAGACGGAGTGGCGGGCCGCGAGGTCACGGGCTTGCCAGCGGGCGTACTCGTCCGCCCAAGTCGCGGTCAGCCGGGTGATGACAGCCGGCGACAGGTTCGGGGCGTCCTTGCCCAGGAGGGCGGCGAGTGCCTCCTGGAAGTCGCCGGTCGAGATCTCGCGCAGGTAGAGGACCGGCAGGAGAGCATCCAGGCTACGCGTGCGCCGCGCCCACTTCGGCAAGATCGTCGAAGAGAAGCGGATCCGCTCCTCAGAGCTGGTCGCGCCGCGGTCACGGATGCGCACCCGCGCGACCGACACCGAGCCGATTCCGGTCTGGATCTCGCGTTCCGGGCCGTGCCCGTGGCGCACCAAGCGAGCGCGTCCGTCCGGCAGCCGCAGGTCCTGGATGGCGATGAGGAAGGCTTCAGCCTCCAGTTCGACGGCCTGGGCAAGCAGGTGGCAGGCGCCGGCCCGCAGCACCTCCGTCAGGGGATCGTCGATCTCCTCAGGCTGACGAAGGCGGACGACGTTGGTAGAATGCTCATAGGCGTATCCGCTCTCGCTGAGAGGTCCTGGCAGGCTTCGACACCCCGCCTCGATACGCCGCCTTCATGCCAAGCGCGTCACCCATTCTCCCGCATAGCTCTGCTCGAGGCCCTTTCAGGCTGAGCTACGCCGTGCCGCAACAAACTTGCAAACACAGGCCGGCACATCGCGAACGAGAACAGCCGGCAAGAGTTTACAAGCTTCTCGAGACAACGCCGAGCGCAAGCACAGCGTACGCGCCGATGAAGAACCAAGTCCGGTACTTCATCACCGTTGGGCCGATTGTTGGAATGCGCATGTACAGGCTTGCAATGGCAAGCCCGATCAGCACGAGGGACAGCAAGAAGGTCAGAATGCGCGGTGGCGAGAGGCTGAGCATGATGTCATTGTAGCGATCTCCGGTTGAAGAGTGGTGAAGCGGTTCGGCCTCCCGCGGGCAGGACCTGCAGGAGCAAGCCGATGCCGGTTGCCGCTGACCTCTCCCCGCGCCTCGCCCGCTGTGCCGCCCTCCTTTGCTTGGTGACCGCCGCGCTGGCTGACGACGGCCGCGGGCTCAAGCGGGGTGGCGACCCGAACCAGGTCAGCATCTCGGGCCTGTCGTCAGGCGCTGCCATGGCCGTACAGTACGCCGTGGCTCATTCCGCTTCGGTGACGGCCGTGGGCGCCGTCGCCGGACCGCAGTGGGGGTGCGCCGGCGGGAGCGTGTCACGGGCGATCAATGACTGCATGTGTGGCCGGGCCGCGCTCACCCCAACGATCAACACCGCGCGTCAGCTGGCCGCCAGAGGCGCAATCGACAAACTCACCTTGGGCAGGCCCCAGTCACTGAGGCGTGCATGGGTGTTCCAGAGCCCTGCTGATGAGACGGTCTCATCGCGCTCAGGGGAGGCGGACGCAACCTTCCTAACAGCCTTCATCGGCACCGCTCCCGAGGTCGACCGCGGCAATGCCGTCGATGGGAGTGATCGAGCCGGCCACGGCATCATCGCACCCGGCGGCAGCGACACCTGCGCCTTCGACGGCACGGAAACCAGCTATGTCCGGCACTGCGGTGCGGAGGATAACGCGGGAAAGATGTTTCAGACGCTGTTCGGAGAAGGCTCTGCGTACAACCCGAGCGACCGAGCAGGTGATGTTCCCGAGGCAGAGTTGTGGTCATTCGATCAGAAGCGCTTCATCGAGCAGGCCAAGGCCCGAGGCGTTTCCGTGGCGGACGACTACTACAATCCGTTTTGGTTCTGGTGGCCGGCCAGCAGCGCACGACGGCAGAATTTTGATATGGCGGAGAAGGGCTACATCTACGTCCCTCCATCCTGCCGTGCTGTCGGAAGCGCCTGTCGAGTGCACGTGGCACTGCACGGCTGCAAGCAGGATGCGAGGGTCTTCGCATCGAAGGCCGGCTACAACAACTGGGCGGAGCGCTACAAAGTCATAGTTGTTTACCCGGCGATCGCGCCAGGTGAGCCGGTCGCAGGGACTGTGTGCCGTTCGCCGGCTGTCGACCCGTCGCTCGACGCGGCCTGGGCTGAGCCCAATCCGAATGGTTGCTGGGATTGGTGGGGCTACCTCGATACCTCCTCTCAGCAAGGTCGGTATCTCACCTCAGAAGCTCCGCAGATGCAGGTACTTAGGGCTATTATCACAGCCGCAACCGCATCGCAAGCAAACTAGATGCGCATGCTCAGATTGTTTTCAGGCTGTAAGTGAATATATAGTATTACCGGAAACTGCTGCTTTAATGAAGTTAGTAAATTGTATTTGAGTTATCCTATTCGCAATATTTCATTCATAAATCTTTTTGTTGATGCGTTCGGAGTGCGTTGCTTCCCGAACGCATCATTTTACCCTCGACTTCGACGATCTGGCTAACAATTTTAGCTGCGCGCTATTGCTGCGGAGGCGTCAGTGTGCAGGCCCAGAAGGCTTGTCGATCTGAACGTCAAACTGGAGCACCTGCTCGAACTGCGCCGCCTTCCGGTACTGCCGGTCTCCACGCCACGAGGGCTGCCTCGCGTCACCCGCAAGCCGCGTCTCCATCAGGCCGAACCAGGTCAGCGGGCGTAGCACCCGGCTCTCGAAAGCGAAGCCGGCGTAATCCGTCGGGCCTGTGTCCAGCTCGGGATACCACACCGTGCAGGTGCGCATCAAATCCTCACGGACGAACCAGCCCTGTGCAGCCACTGACAGGCACCACAGTACGAGACCGATGTGGTTCTGCGGCCAAGCTTCTACAGGCACTCGATCGAAGTAGCCGAGGTTGATGCGCCAGAACACGGTCGCGAATAGCACCCGGAACAGCTCGCTGGCCTGATCCTCACGGGCGAGGATCTGACCCATCTTGCTCGCCAACAGCCGCTTCTCTCGTTTGCGCAGCAGCTTGGCGGTCTGGGCGGTCAGGCGAGTGATCTCGACCGGCATCACGTCGGCTTCGTTGAGCACCTTGTTCATGATCAGCACGTCGGCCTTGTCGTAGCCCGGCCAGGTTATGGCATCGAAGATCGCCCGTGTGTCGGCCCGCGAGAGCGCGCCTGTGGCCGTGAGGGTCAGACCTCCGAGAACCTGCGCACGCTCCAGCATCATGCGGGTGGTCGCGATCAGCGGCAGGTCCAGCAAACTTGCGCTATTCGGGTCAGGACGGATCGTGATCGCCGAGGGCGGGCTCCCGCCAGGCCGATCCAGGAGCGCATTGATGCTCGACCGGGTCAGCAGCGACCAGGCGGGCGGACTGATGATCGCGACCATGCAGAGCTTTGTGCCATCGCCCAGCGTGCCTGGCTAGGCAGTGGCGCTGCCCAGTTCGTGCCATGGGGCGGCTTCGGGTTGTTTTCACAGCACGATCCGCGAACACTGGCCTCACGATCTTGGCACCACATATGGCTGTGCGTTCGCTCAGGACGGAGGCTACGATGTTCCTGGCTCGGTTCTCCTACGATGTTCTACCGACCGACCGGCAGCAGGCTATCGAGCACATCCGACGTGAAATCGAGGCAGCGCGGACGAGCGGCCTGAAAGCTCGTCTTCTCATCCCACTCACACGTGGCCAAAACTGCCCGGCCCTGCAGTTCGAAATTGAGCTCACCAGCCTCGATCAACTCGATCAGTTCCGCCGAGGCGGTGTGGGCTCGGCGAGTGAGACGGGTGAATGGATGCGCTCATTCAGCGACATCCTTCGAAGCCCACCGCTGGTTGAGATTTTGCGGGCGGAGGAATGACAACGAGGCGCTATCACGGGAAGCACTCGCATGCGCGCTCTGCGCAGGGTAGGACTGAGGTCGAACAGTTCACCTCGTACGCTGGCCACTGACTGTCGCCCGAAATCCTTCACGTTGCGAGGATGCGGACGGCGGAGATCTGTTAGGCTCCCGCCTTCACGGGGAAGAGGTGACGATGCGGCCACGAGCGCCACGACCAGACTCGCTGCAGAGCATCGCAGTCCTCGAGATCCTTGAAGCTCTTGATCACCAGCACGGCGACGCGGGTGTTCCGTTCAAGGATTTGGAGGCTGCGGCACGACCGCGGCTGCCGTTCCGGGCTCTGACAGACGCTCTGAACGCCTTGGTCAGTGGCGGGGCGGTCGCCCGAGTGTGTGAGAAGCCAGCTCGCATTCGGATTACGCCCGGTGGACGTTCCCTACTCGACGAGTACCGATAGACCGAGACTTGTACGAGGAGGACAAGTGGCACGGCCAGCTCACGAACCTGCGTCAGACCAGGATGGGATGTGACGGAGGAGCCTTTCGGCCCCTCTGTACGGACGCTCAGCATTCGGCCCGGATCATTGGGCAGGGAGGAACTGATGAAGGGATTGACGCGTCGCGGCTGGATCGCCGCCTCGGCGGGCGGCATCGTGGCCGGATTACCGAGCGTCGCCCTCGGCCAGGGTCGCAACTGGCCCGAGCGGCCGATCCGGCTCGTCAGCCGTCCAAAAGGCATTGGCCGAGGCAGCGATGCTGGAAGCGGCAAACAGCGGTCGCATGCGCTGCTTGGCCTCGCGCAGCGACGCCGACCACAGCTCCAACGTGGTCTCCAACGAGGCTCAGGGCATCAGGCTCTCCGTCCGAAACCCGTAAGATAGGCGCATCGACATGCAACTGTAATGCTAGGCGGTGAGCTTGACGCCCAGGATCTCGTTCTCTTTGCTGGCGACCAGCGGCAGGACCGGGGCCCAAGCGTTCGGTTGCTCGCGGCAGCGCCGTCTGAGCCCGGACCATCCCCCGCCCGCCTAGCGCGCGCGGCCAGCAGCGTTCAGCACGGCTCCCGGGTAGACCACCCGCACCACGGGCTCGGTCAGTTGCGCCTGAACCTGGGACGCCTCCGGCGCACCAGCCGGCACCCTGCGCAGCTTGGCCAAGGAGCGGCGCGCCTCCTCGGCCAGAAGCGCGCCTGCGGGCGCGACCATGGCGGCGAGCAGCTTGCGGGTCCTGCGATCCAGGCTGGAGGAGCGCCCGGCGTCCTCGAAGTCGCCGACCCGGTGCTGGTCGCCGCCTTTCCCGGTGAACACCCTCGGTCCCTGGGCGGTGATCACGATGTCCCCGCGCCGCAGCGTGGCATCCCTCAGCAGGGCGGCTCCGGGATCGCCGGCCTTGGCCAGGGTGAGAGCGGCGTTGTCGGCCAGCTTCGGCTTGGGCGCGGGCTTCTCCACCTTCTCCCGCACCTGCTCGGGCCGGGGCAAGGCGGCGTAGCGCACCTTCTGCTTGGGCCGGATCTGCGCGCGCGGCTCTCTGAGCCACTCGCGGCGGGTGGACTGTCGCCAAGCCCGGCGTCGGTGGGCGGGGTAGCGTTCCGCTCCGGACCCGTAGTTGAGCAGGGGCTGCACAACCGGCACGGGCTCGGGCTGCGGCGCCGGCCCGGCCCCAGAGAGGTTGTGGAACAGCAAGCCGAACCCTTCCTCCTCGCCGGCCCGGACGTGGGCGGCCATCGCGAGCACGAGGCACCCGGAGGTGAGTGCGACGAGCACGCGGCGGAGGGGGAGGGTACGGAACAGCATCGGCGTCTCCGCTCAGCCCACGCAGGCAGCGGGCCGGTGCGGCCTAAACGGAGGTTGGCCGATCCCGTTCCGAGCGAACGACGGCCCGGCTTGCTCCACACCATCGGCTGTGCGCTTCATGGGTGTGAGGAGCCCATCCACGAGCCGAAGCAGGAACTGCGGGAGATCATCCCGAAGCTGTGCACGCTAAACGAGGGACGAACAATTCCCGGGTAGCGGGCGGCCCCTGAACAACGGGGGCTCGTGAGTGTGACGTGGGGCAGCGTCAATCTTTCCAATTGGGGGCCTACCGCTCGTCAAGTTTTCAGGACCACGCAGGCACCGCCGGCTGCACGGATCTTCCCGCAGAGTGCGGCCGCTTCCGCTTGGCTCTGGGCCGGCATGCGGACCCGGTAGAACGCCCCACCGCCCCGGCTCAGCAGGCGCGTTCCGATGATCATCGGGCGAGCCTCCCCGATCACCTTGGCATAGGCGGAACGCGTGCGCGCAAAGCTCTCGAGGGCTTGCTCCTTGGAGAAGTTGCCGGCCAGCTGAACGCCCCAGGGACCCCACGGCGGTGGCGCTGGCGGGACGACAATGGGCTCAGGAGTAAGGGGCGAGGAACGCTCGGGGCGTGACGGGACACGCAGCCCCGCGGTGATTTGTGCGCAGCTCAGAGCCGTCTCCGCTCCCCGCCCGGCTGCCGCCAGAGGGGTTGAGGGGGCGGCGTGCTTCGCCTCGCCAGTCTCCGCTGCCTTGCCCACCGCGCGAGTGTTGCCCACCTCCCCGGGAGAGATCGCGCCAGATATCTCGCCAGTGAGCGTATCCGGTCTCGCCATTGCCGGAGGGCGCCACTCCTCCGCTGCTCTGCCGGTGACTGCGTGGACGTAGGCCCGCGTCTCGGCGGGCAGGTTGCCCGAGCCGACAAGCCAGTTGGCCACACGGGTCGGGCCGCCGTTGTAGGCGGCGGCAGCGAGGCCAAGGTTGCCGAACCGCTTGCGCAGATCGGCCAGGAGATGCGCCGCGTGCGGGATGGCCTGCTCCGGGTCAAAGGGGTCAGAGAGGCCGCGCTCGCGCGAGGTGCCGGGCATGAACTGCGCCACACCCTGCGCCCCGGCGGAACTAGTGGCGCCAACCCGGAAGCCGCTCTCTCTCCAGATCAGGCGCGTGAGAAAGGGCACCGGCAGCCCTCTGGCCCTGGCGGAGCTCTCGATGATCCGGCAGAGCGCCTGCCCGACCGTCTCCATCGTGGCCGTACTCGGAGCGGATTGCACTGGTGCCGCGACCAGCGAGGCCCCGATCACGCCGGCCAGAAGTACGCGCGCAAGCTTCTCGATCACGCAGCCGGTTCTAGCTGCTGCAGGCCGGAGTTCAACATCGAACCCGACGCCTGAGGCGATGCGATACCTGGCCCCTGCGATCATCAGAACACCGGCAGAGGGCCCGCTGCCAGTGGATCATGCTCGCCTGCGCACATGGGAGTAGAGCCGAGCAGATCGCCGGAACATCGGACGAAGCACCACTCCCCCGAGCCCAGCGGCATGATCCCCACCAGAGCTGCCGCGTTGAAGATTGAGGTGCCGGCCGGAGAAACGCCGTGATGCGGTCTGTCGTTTTCGCCATCGCCACGCTCGTGGTGGTTTCCCTTCCTGTCGCGGGTCAGCCGGCGCAGCGCCTAGAGCGTGTTACGGACTTGGACCTAAGTGCTAGTGATTGCTCACCAATTCAATGGGACGCTGCGCAGAAAGTTCGTTGCTGGTCAATGGTCTAGCGTCGGTGCGTAACACGCTCTAGGAACAGAGAAGGCCGAGATCATCATCGAGACCGTCGCGCGCGGTCTCGACGGAATCAGAGTTCTTTATCGCGACACAGCCTGGACGATGAGGCTGATCTCGAAGTGGCCGCCCTTGGAGGCGCCACGGGCTTGGCGTTTCAGCGTGTGGGCGAGGACGTTGAGGATCATGGGCCGGCTCCGGAGCGGAGCGGCAAGCTGGTCGTGGTGTGCCTAACGACCGGTGAACGCGGACCCATCCGCGTTTGCGACACGCCCCCCCGCCGACGACGTCGAGGCAACGTGGGGCGCAGCGGTCAGCGCGATGCGCTCCCGGTTGCTCGGCCTGCCCGCGAAGGCCGCCTCACGGGCCGTCACGATGAGGACCGCGGCCGAGGTCGCCGCCCTCATCCGGGCCGAGATGATCGACATCCTCGCCGAGCTGGACGGGGTCGAGGTCACCGTCATGTCACCGATCCGGCCGACCGCCCCGGACGGGGACGACGCGGCCGGCGACGAGTAGGCGCGTCGCTACCCCGCCGTCCTGGCCTTGCCGCCGCGGCCCTGGCCGAGGCCGCTCGCCTTGGCGAGTTCGGAGCGCTTCGCGGCGTAGTTCGCCGCCACCATCGGGTAGTCGGGCGGCAGGCCCCACTTGCGGCGATACTCATCCGGGGTCAGGCCGCGCGTGCCAAGGTGCCGCTTCAGGGACTTGTACTGCCGACCGTCCTCCAGGCTGACGATGTAGTCCGGCGTGACCGTCTTCTTGATCGGCATTAGGGGGGTCAGCGGCGCGGGCTCCTCGGCCGGCGGCGCGGAGAGCTGGTTCAGCGCGTCGTGCACGGAGGCGATCAGCCCTGGCAGGTCGCCCACCGGGGTCGCGTTCTTCGACACGTACGCGGCGATGATTGCAGCGGTCAGTTCGACCGTGTCAGTCTCGGGGGCGTTTTCTCTCATCTCGGCCATCTTTCGCCATCTTTGTTACAGCTTCGAATGACATGAAGCGGCGCTGGATCGGCAATTGAGCTGGCAAAGTCAAGCAGAAACGGCAATTGTTGCCTCACGATTACGGCATGTAGCCGCTATGTTCTGTCCCTATCTTTGGACTTGTTTTGGTATGTGGAGAGGCGGGCGGCCAGCACTCGGCCGCCCGCCTCCTCCCGTGCTCGCGTGAGCGGGCGGAGCGGGCGTATGAGGTGCACGAACTACTTGGGCTTACCCTTTGCGCCTCCTCGACGGAGGGCCCCGAGGCCCATGCTCTTGGCAAGTTCGGAGCGCTGGGCCGCGTAGTTTGGCGCCACCATAGGGTAGTCCCGCGGCAAGCCATACATCTGCCGATACTCATCAGGCGTCAGACCGTTCTTGGTGAGATGCCGCTTCATGGACTTGTACGGCTTCGCATCGATGAAGCTGATCAGAGCGTCCGGCGTGATCGACTTGCGGATCTGGGTCGGGGTGGCCTTCGGCTTCTCCTCGGCCGGAGGCGCGGCAGACTTTCCGAGATCACCCAGAGTTGCGCCGACGGCAGCGATCAGGCTCGGCAGATCGTCTGGTCGAACCATGTTATTTGAGACGTAAGCTGCCACAATATCGGCAACCAATTTTATGGATACTGCGTCAGAAGAAACGGCGTTTCCGTCGTTGACGTTCGTGTTATTATCTTGACCTGCTTGCACTAGAGTCCTCCAAGATGAGATCATAATCTTTAATAAATTCATTTCAGGCCAAGTCAATACCTTACTCGGGCGCGCCTATAAGAGATTAGTTCTAGATGGGAGACCATTCGCAACATGGGCGATCAGGAGGTGACTGACGAGAGCCTGCGATTTCGGATCGGCGTCGACGACCAGTTCTCGGCGCCGCTCGCGAAGCTCCAGGGCGCGCTCATGCGCATCGCCAAGGACGACTCCGTCCATTCGTTCAAGCAGGACTGGACCGAGGTCGGTCGCGCCGTCGAGAAGGTCGGCGGCGTTCCAGGGGCCGGCGCGAGGCGGAGACAGCGGCGGCTCCGCGCCTACCCTGGGCGGCGCTCTCACGCGGCTCCGGCGCAATGCAGGCATCGGCGGCTGGTGGACGGCGGAGCATCACCAGCACGCCGTCTACGTGCTGGTGAAGGGCGGCTCTCGGAGCTGGGCACGAAGGCCCTGGTGGCGCGCTGGTCGGCCGTGGAGGCCCGCAGCGGCCCAACCTCGGTGCACCCGCGCTCGGGGGCGTTCGGGATCGCGCAGTTCAGGTCCAAGTCGGGCGGCTACTCGCGGCTGCGCGACGACGAGGTCGTGAACGACTTCAAGAGCGGGCCGCCCGGCCGCGCCGCGGCGCGCCGCATCGGCGACGAGATGATGGGCCGGCACTGCAACGCGGCCGGGGCCTCGGCCGGCTCCGGCACGGGCCACCTGTACATCACCATGCACGGCTCCCCGACCGGGACGCGCGGCGATCGCCTCGACCAGGGCGAGCAGGTCGTGCACGGCGGCCTAGTATGCAGCTGCTGGGTTGGCGGTACTGCTCATCGGGGCTCCTCTCGCCAGCCGGGAACGGTGGCCACCTGCATGGAGAACGGCCCGGCGGTTTCGACGAACCGGACGCGGTGAGACCCTCGGCTTGGTAGTCGAGGAACAGCAGCCTTCTCTTCAGGTAGCGGCTGAGTGCGCCGGTGGCACCGCGGTTGCGCAACGGTGAGGAGGCCGACGCCCCTATCTCGAAACGAGGTAGAAACACATGCAAGAGCGCCGAAATGCTCCGCGCGATCGGACCTTCCTGGGGGGGAGTATCGCCTTCAACGATCTTACCGTCGACTGCCTGATCCCGAACAGGTCTCGCGATGGTGCAAAGCTGATCGTGAATGGGACGCTCTTTCTCCCGCGCGAGTTCGATCTGACGTTCAAGCGAGAGAAGCGGACGCGGCGCGTCCGCCTGACATGGCGACGGCGCGACGAGGCCGGGGTGGCTTTCACGGCGCCCGCGCGCGAACCGCGCATCATCGCCGTCGACGCAAACGGCTACATCGTTCCGCCTGCAGCCATCGACTGACAGGTCGGTCATGCAGCGTCCCCACCGCGAGCCGCAGCCTCAAGCTCGGCGAGGCTGAGGGCGCGCAGGGTGGCCGCCGCCACGAAGTCGAGGATGGCGACGCCCTCGGGCGTGTCGGGCACCGTCGCCAGCACCTCGACGTCGGAGGCGGTCGCGCAGATCCCGAGGCGCACTACTCACGCGGCGCACGAATGCCCAGAACCCGGATGGCGCCATACGCGAGTACGGCCGACAGCAGCGCCAACCCAATCACGATCCAGGAGCCGTGCTCGTTTTCAGCAAACGGCAGACCCTTGGTGTTGATGCCGAATACCCCTGTGATCAGCGTCGGAGGAAGGAACAACGCCGTCAGGATCGACAGGGTGTAAAGTTGCCGGTTCGACTGCTCCGCCAGGCGAGCCGACAACTCCTCCTGCAGCAGGCGGCTCCGCTCCGCGATCAGGTTCATATCACGGTCGAGGGCGTCGAGCCGCTGCGCGATCCGGGCGGCCGTCATGACGGCGAGATCGGGCAGCTGTTCAGTGTTGCCATCCTCCTCCAACCGATGGAACACCGCGCGCAGGCCGAGCAGTTGCCGGTGCAGGCGCACGGCGTCTCGGCGTATGGGGCCAAGCCGTCGACGGTCGCCCCGCACGCGCTCCTCGAGGATGTGGTCCTCGATCGCGTCCACCTCGTCCGCGAGCTTGGATCCCGAGGCGGCGATCGAGGCAATCACGTACCCGATCAGTCGCTCGAGCAGGAGGATCGGTGAAGCGAACCGTGCGCCCTCCGTCGCAGCGGCGCGGGCGGCATCCGGGCTCTCCACCCGTTCACGCCGGCCGCTGACCAGCAGGCGCGGGCCGAGGACGAAGTGCAGCCGGCCGGTGGCCCCATCTGCGCCCGCGTCAGCCTCGCTCTCCTCGTCCCGGGTGAGGTCAGCGACCACACCGCCGATGTGATTACCCTCGACGGTCACGCGCTGGTGCTCGTCGGTGCTGAAGACGCAGGTCGCGAGCCGTGGCGGACCGAGTTGCCCATCCCTGAATACCGCGTCGAGGTGGGCCGTGGTGAGATCGAAGTGGAGCCAGAGGAAGCCCTGCCCGAAACCACCGAGGTCTGAGAGGTCCTCTTGGGGGTCAACGAGGTGACCACGTCCCGCCTCGTCGAAGCGCATGGCCCAGAGCAGACCATTCAGGAGAGACTCCCCTCGAGCGGATCCGACCGAGCTGGCCTCGGCATGGGACGGCGATGTGAACCGGCTCATCACAACTGGCCTCGATCTAGGAGGGCCACGATACCCTTTCCAGCGACGCCGAACGCTCCGCACTTCTGCCTCAACTGACGACTCGCGAGCTGCGGGTTAGGCGCACCCGTGGATCCTCCGGTCGTATTCTGGCCGGTGCAGGCCGGGTGTGCTGACGTACCAGAGTTAGATGGCCGAGGTGTTGACCCTGCCGAACCGCTGTCGAAGTCGGATCACGCGGCGCGCGCGGTCCCAAATCACCACGGCAGAGTTGGCGGTGAAGGCGCGCGCCTTGAACATCGCCTCAACGTTATCTTGTGCGTCTATTAGCTCAACGCCGGTAATGTGATTGTCCATGTTCATCAAGTACGCTCGATAATCGAGCGTAGGATTTTCATTCTCGTCGCATGATCGCGAGCAAGCGCAACGACATGTCATTTGATGCCCCGCCTCGTTGGGCGAGAGATTCCGGTCTCTCATTGCTAGGCTTGACTTCGATCATATTGGTATCAAGCAGTTTTTTACAATTCCAGTGTTTGTTGCTGTGCAACATGAAAGCAAGCGCTGCCAATTGAGAGGCGCCCAAAAGGACCCACTATCGGGGCTCCTCATGCCAGCCAGCGAGGCCGGTCCATGCTTCGACGAGGGTCGCGGTACGGGCCTCGGCCCTGGCAGGGTCGAGCGCCCGGAACCAGTCGAGGACGAGGCGGAGCGCGTCCGGGCCCGCGGCTTCGGCGAGGGAAAGGCGCCGGTGGCGAACAGGAGCCCCGCAGGCGGCCTTGGCGAATCCAGAGGCGGGGGGGGCCTCGGCAGCTTGCCGAAGGGCGCTGCCGGCCCGTGCATAGGCCACGACGGGGTTCTGGGACGGCAAGCCCCCAAGGGCTAACCTTCCGCCGAGCGTTCGCGCGTCTGGACGCGGCGGCCGAGCTGTCAGGCCGGATCCCAGTCCGGTTGATCGGCCGCGAGTGAAGTCGAGAAGGCCGCCAGCGGCATCGGCTCGCCGCCCGGCGGGGCGATGAAGACCTGAGTAACGCCCTCGCGATCGAGGACACGCCCGCTCTCCAGCGCGGCTTCGGCAGTTTCGCGTCCGACCGAGAGCGGGCCGGCCGCGGTCTGGATCGTGACCGTGAACGTGTTCACCGAACCTTGGACACAGAAACGCTGTCGTGACAGACGGCGGATTGAGTGCCCCGTTCCGCGGTACGCTGTGCGTCGGCCGCTACGGCATCGCTGTGCCAGGGTGAGGCCGCTGGTTTTCATTGTCTGGAGCCGTCCATGATGAGGTTAGGATCAAGGGGTCAGTAGGGCTGGAGCACGACAACGACCAACTTGCCCATATGAGTGCATCAAATCAGCCGTCCTGCCATTAAACTTCAAGCTTTCATTGGATTGTGAGCAGCGAAGCTGAAGCCCAGGGAGGAAGGCTCCCGAGTGGACGGTTTAGCCAACGACTTAGATGCGCCAGTTCCGGACCTTCGATTAGGGCGGCCGGAACGGCGGCTCAATACCCAACACCGGACCTTCCGGGGTCTCGCGGATCGAATCTCAGCACCAAGCCGGCATATGGGTCCAGCCCTCAAGCCTGATTTCTCGCAATTCAAGAATTCTGATGCGTCGTGACATGGCCGTTCGTCTGTGAGTTGGGCGCAGCCTCTCCTTTCGCATTTTAGGGATTAGGAGGACCAGCTCCGGGCAGGGCATCTCCCTCCTCAGCACGGGCCATCAAGTCGGTCTCACGCAGCATCGCGACCAGCACTTCGTCGCCGATGCGATCCTCCTCACGCAGGCGCACCAGAGCCGAACGAGCTGCGTCGAACCCATTAACCTGGTGCGGACCCGGGTTGGCCAAGGCCTCGCCGATGGCGCGATGGGCCAGATGCCGCTCGTGCTCGCTCTGCCGCTCATCGGCGAGCGCCGTCCGCTTGACCACGGCGCGGAGCGTTAGCCCCTGCAGCAGAACGGACGCGACGATGGTCACGGCCGCGAGCGCGAGGATGACGTTGCGCTCCGGGAAGGGGTGGCCGTCGGGCAGGGCTGCCGGGATCGACAGCGCGATCACGAGGCCAATCACGGAGCGCGTCGACGACCATGTCATGACCGTGGCGGCTCGGGCGCAATCGCGTCCAGACGGCACCGATCGGCCGCCTCCGGCCACAAGGGCGCGTGCGATCGGAGGTAGGTGTCCGGCCAGGTACGATGCCACGAACTGCACGGTGAGCACGAGGACTAGAACGCCCGCGGTTGCTGCGGCGAGACGCAAGAGGCCCCAGGTTTCGACACCTTCGAGGGCCTGGGGCAGGGCACGCCCGGCTAGGAAGAACAAGGCGCTTGAGATCATGAGGCTCGCCTGCTCCCAAAAGGCCGTGGAGCTCACCCGAGCCTCGGATGAGGAGATCGGGGCGCCCGTGCGCCGGTCGATGCGCACCGCCGAGACGACGAGGGCCGCAGCCGTGATAGCACCTACCACGGACAGACCGAGCGCGTGGGCAGTGAGGGCTGCTCCGTAGGGCGTCGCGACGGAGATCGCGATCTCGACCGGAGCTGGGTCAACTCGCTGGCGTGCACAAGCAATGCCGTAGCCAATGGTGCAGCCCAGCGCGACACCGGCCGGGAGGTCCCAGAGATAGTGCTCGGCGATGTTCCAGGGCGAGGTGGAACCGCCAGCCTGGGCCATCTCGATCAGGAGGGTGAACGTCGCGAGGATCAGCAACCGGCCGGTTAGCTCGCGCGCCTTGAGCGTATCGGCGATAGCGCGCGGCACTTCCGGGCGACCCTTTGCCTCGTGGAACAGGCGGGTGTCGAAGATCGCCGCGACAGTGCCGAGCAGGAGGGCGCCGGTCCAGGAGAGGCCGGGTAGCAGGACGAAGCGGGCTCCGGCAGCAACTGCGGTGGTGGTCGCCCCGACAAGAAACGCACCAACCAAAACACCTGGCCAGAATGTAAAGCGTAAGAGGTGCCAAGAAACCCGAACGGAGGAGGCGTAGATGATGGGAGGCAGAAGGAGATTGAGCACGAATTGCGGATCAACTGAGGTCGCGGGCAGGCCGGGGAGGATGGCCGATAAAACACCTAGGCCGAACAGGACTATGGAGTCTGGCACCTTCGTCATGCGCGCCAGGGCCAGAACGGGCCCGATTGAGGTGAGGAGAAGTGCAACGAATTGGTAGTTGCTCAAGCTTTGCTCCACCGCCGCGCACTCGCCCCGACGCTTCTACCCTCACCGTGGCGTTGTCACGCGAAGCGGTGGCAGGCCGGCTCGGGTCGGGGTAGGGCAGGGGGCATGCAGCCCATCTCGTACGCTCGCCACCAGTTCCCACCCGAGATCATCCGCCACGCTGTCTGGCTGTACCTGCGCTTCACCCTCAGCTACCGCTACGTGGAGGAGCTCCTGGCCGAGCGCGGCATCGAGACCACCTACGAGAGCGTCCGGCGCTGGGTGATCAAGTTCGGGCTCGTGTTCGCCCGCAATCTCCGCCGCCTCCGACTCCGATCGCCCAGCAGGTGGGATCTGGACGAGATGGAGGTCTTGATCCAGGGCCGACGTATGTACTCGTGGCGGGCGGTCGATGTAGAGATGAAGCTCAGTAGACAAATCTAGAAATTCGTTAGGCATCAAACTGCTCCTTAAACCGCGATGCCCAAGGTTGATCGAGTAAATTTCTCGAGGTACTCCACGAGATGGTCTGATGAGCTCGCCGCCTGCTCTGGCTCGCCTCTGGCCATCGCAATCAAGCGCGCGGCATGCAGCTCAGCAGCCTTCTCGAGACTGCCGTACTTTTCGTAGTGAGCGAACCAGAACCGTCTCGATAGGCCGTGCACCCGACGAATCATGTCAGCGAGAATCTCGTTATCTGCCGCCTCAGCTGTGATCGCGTGACACTCTCGAAGCACCTGCATGAAGGCACGGCCGTCGCCGTCATGGGCCGTCGCGGTAATCTCATCCGCAAGAGCGCGCATTCGCGTTCGCTGTGCCGGCGCGGCAAGCCGAGCCGCGTGACGTACGACCAGCCGTTCGAGCTCCGCCCTGATTTCCAGGATTTTCAGCTGCGTCCGCGTGTCGATCTCCGCGACGATGATGCCGCGGCGGGGAAGCACTACCACTAAGCCCTCCAGCGACAATCGGAGAAGCGCCTCACGTATGGGAGTACGACCGAAGCCGAGCTTTTTGCTCAGCGATGTTTCGGAAAGAAGCGAGCCTGCGGGGAGGACGCGCAGCGTGATGAGCTCTTCAAGCACCTCGTAGGCCTGATCGCGCAGTGAAGGTGCAGCAGCGGGTTCGACGGCGCTGTCGTGAGGCGACGCTGTCCCACCGCGGCAACTCTCCTCACCCAAAGCCTGCCCGTTAGCCTTCGCAATCACCACTCGTACTCCCAAGCGCGGTCACGAACCGCCAGCCACCGCTGACACGTTATAGGGTGGCATCTGATCCTCGATTGACATATCAGATGCGGATGAGTGACAAGCAACCAACCCCGGGGAGAAAATCTCAATGCAACGCTTCGCCGCTACCTTCGCTCTCGCATGTCTCACATGTTCCAGCGCTGGAGCGGGCGAAGCACCGGTTAAGATCGGCCTGCTGACCGACATGTCCGGCGTGTTCGCAGACGCTGACGGCCCGGGCGGAGCCGAGGCCGTGAAGATGGCCATCGAGGATTTTGGCGGGGAGGTCCTCGGGCAGAAGATCACCTTTTTCTCAGCCGATCACCAGAACAAGCCGGATATCGGCGCTGCGAAGGCGCGCGAGTGGTTCGACCGAGATGGTATCACTATGGTGCTAGCAGGCCCGAACTCGTCTGTTGCACTTGCCGTCAACGCGATTTCACGTGACAAGAAACGCATTTTCATGCCGATTGGTGCAACCACGTCGCGCCTATCGAATGAGGACTGCACGCCGTACACCGTACAATACGCCTACGACACAATTGCCCTCTCGAAAGGGACAGGTTCAGCCGTCCTCAAGCAAGGCGGAAAATCCTGGTATTTCGTTACAGCCGACTTCGCATTTGGCACGGCAATCGAGAAGGATACGCGTGATGTTGTTCAGGCTCAGGGTGGAAAGACCCTCGGCTCTGTCCGCCATCCGCTCGGCACGGCTGATTACTCGTCGTACCTGCTTCAGGCTCAAGCCGCAAGACCTGACGTCTTAGCACTGGCGAATGCCGGAACCGACACGATCAACTCCATCAAGGCTGTCGATGAATTTGGCCTCGTCGATCAAATGAAAGTCGTAGCCATGAATATGTATCTCAGTGATGTCCATGCTCTTGGGCTTGATGCCGCAAAGGGCATGTACATGACGGACGGTTGGTATTGGGATCTTAACGACAAAACACGTGCATGGGCCAAGAGATTTTTAGCGCGTACTTCCAAGATGCCGACTCTTGTTCAGGCCGCCGACTACTCCGCAGCGTGGCACTATTTGTCGGCCGTTAAGGCTGCTGGGAGCAGCGATTCAGATGCGGTGGTCGCTAAGATGCGTGAGATGCCGATCAATGATTTCTTCGCAACGGGTGGCCACATTCGGGCAGACGGGCGAATGATACACGAAATGTATCTCATGCAAGTCAAGTCTCCGAGCGAGTCGAAATATCCGTGGGATTACTACAAGGTAATTGAGGTTATCCCAGGCGAACAAGCAGCGTTTACTAAAGAGGAGAGTCGCTGCAATTTGTGGAAGTAAAGCGACACTCACCAGAATGATTACCCACGGGGTGCGCACGAGCGCGGCGCGACCCACAAGCGAGGCCGCTGGAGGGAGCCCGCCGCGACTCTTGCCGGAAGCTGATTTCGCTGATTCCCTCGTGAGATGGGCCGCAGTGATCTTGAGCGTTTGAGCAAGGAGGAGTTGATCGAGCTGGTGCTGCGACTGCAGCGGCCTGAGACGACCTCGCGCACCTCCTCGAAGCCGCCCTCCACTGATCGCAAGAAGCGGCGCGAGCAGGCCGAGCCTGGCGGTGCCAAGCCCGGTCACGAGGAGCACAGCCGTACGCTCAGCCCCGATCCCGACGAGGTCGTCGCGCATCGCCCGGTTCAGTGCCCTTGCTGCGGCAGCGCCCTGGCTGTGGACCTGCCGGCCGAGATCGTCAGCGTGCGCGAGCAGGTCGAGCTTCCGGAGGTGACGCCGCTCGTCACCCAGCATCAGCGGCTCGCGGTGCGCTGCCCGTCCTGCGGAACTCGGGTCGTCGCCCCCCCTGCCGAAGGAAGTGGGCGGCACGCCGTTCGGCCCGCGGTTGCACGCGGTGGCGACCTACCTGAAGACCGTCCAGGCCCTCTCCTGCGGTCGCCTGGAGGCGGCGCTGGCTGACCTGTTCGGGCTCACCCTGAGCCAGGGCGGGCTGATGAACCTGCTCCGTCGCGCCCGGCGGCAGTTCCGGTCCGGTCGCGAACCGGCGGTCTCGGCGCTGCGCCGGGCCGCGGTGGTCGCCTCGGACGAGACTGGCGCCCGGATCGAAGGCTGCAACTCGTACCACTGGGTCTTCCGCTCGGACGAGGCGGTCGTACATCACGCCGCCCCGACGCGGGCTGCCTTCGTCGTGCACGCGATGGTGGTCAGCCTGCGGTGTGGCTGTCGGACCGCTACACCGCCCAGCAAGGGCACGGCGAGCGCCACCGGACCTGCCTGGCGCATCTGGCGCGCGACGTCGCCTACGCGGCCGAGGTCAGCGACGATCCCGTGCCGTTGCGCCTGTAGCTGTGGCTCGGGTCCGTGTTCAGCCTGGCCGAGCGCGTCACCGACTTGGCTGCCTCGACGCTCTCGGCCAAGCGGCGGGCGCTGGAACGGCAGCTGTCCGACATCCCGTCCGCCCCGAGCCGGTGAGATCTGACCCGTGCGCTGCAAGCCAAGATCAGCCGCGCCCGCGATCAGCTCCTGGTCTTCCTCGACCATCCCGGCCGCGTGGAGGTCACGAACAACGGGTGTGAGCGAGCCCTGCGCCCGGCAGTGGTGCAGCGGAAGGTGACGAACGGCTACCGGGCGAAGCGGACGTGCGCACGGCGGTCGACACCGCTCGCCTCTCGGGTGCCGACACCTTCGCCACTCTCCTCAAGACCATCCGCGCCTGAGCCCGCTGCCACGGGCGTGGGTAATTACTGCCCAGCTCTCACACGAATCGGTGCGAAGGCAGCAACCGGGATCGCCCACGTCACCCCGCCTAATTTAAAGCATCTATGGGCGCTCCTCTTGTGGGGAGACTCTCTTCTTTGTCACGAAATCTAAACACATGAGTTGTTATTTTACCTAAGCTGAACTTTCACCAGAGATGAGTTATGCTCCGGCGAACCGGCTAAAGAATGGCCGCGATCTTGACGCCAGCGCAGAAAGACCTGGTACAATCCTTCCTTATCGGCTGAGCCGCGATCTCGACGCCAGCGCAGAAAGGCTTGATACAATCCTTCCTTGTCGGCCGATGCGCTCGGACGCCGCTCGTTGAGGAAGGCCATGAACTCGGCGCCGGGGAGCGGCTCACGGTGGGCATCAAGCCATTCCTGCGCGGGCTCGAACCGCGTCCATCCGCCGACCTCGGCGGCGAGGTTCACATCCCGCCATTTCGAATGGCGTTGAGGCGCCAGGAACTCGTCGAACTTGCCGAAGAAGGCATCCACGAAGCGGGCAAGCCTGGCATAACGCTCGGATCCCTTCGGGTGATTGTAGACCCCCAGCACGGTCCCGACCGCCAGCGTCTCAATTTCATCCTCGTCGCGGACGAGGTTCGGGTAATCCTGACGCGTCAGTGAGGCCGGCAGATAGTCGTCCGAGATCGAAGGGCCGTACTTGGCGGGGATGAGGTGAAACCGATCGCCTGGAGCGAAACCCGCCACCACCGCCACGGGCTTGGCTGCCACGGAGACGACCGCGTCCACCTCGCCTTTGCGCAGCATCTCGAAGGCGGTCGGTTGGTCGACATTGATCGCCTGCACGGTGACGCCGAGGTTCCGGAACATCGCCCGGCCGCTGTAATCGGTGCCGCTGCCCTTGACGTCGAAGGTCACCCGCTTGCCCGCGAGCTGCCGCGCCTCCGTGACGCTGTTCGGACCGATGATATGCAGCTCGTCGTCGAACAGCTTTGCGATGTAGCGGATATGCGGCGCGATGCTGGCGAGGCGCTTGTCTTCGCGCAACTGCTCCTGCGTGTCGGTGCGCAGAAAGGCGAGGTCGACGCCCTTCAGGAACCGGAGATCGTAGGCGTTCTGGCCCGCCCCCTTGCCCAGCATGGGCAGGACGCGCAGGCGCTCGTCGTCAAGGACGAAGGCCAGGTCCGCTCCGACACGGAAGTAGGTTCCTCCAGGCGTGCCGGTGACAACCGAGACGGTTGCGGCGTTCATGCGTTTACCGATCGCATGCTCCGTCTCGCCGGCCGACAATACGGCCTGCTTCCCTGCGGCCTGGGACGCGCCCGCGGCTTGGGAGGTATCCCGCGCGCCTGCCGGGGAGCAGGGTACGCCAGCCAGCAGGAGGGCTGAGACGGCGAGGGCCATCAATCCCGTTGTCCGAGTTTTGCAGCTCATGGCATCCCCCCGTTTGCCACCCCTACGGAGCCCGTTCGTGCCTGGAGTCGGACGCTCCCCTGGCGAGCCTGAGCGGCCGCTTCGGCATGCATGCGTGCTTGCTTCGGGTCGGCCTTCAGCCCTCGACTGCCCAGGCGGTGCAGGAAAGCCTCGTCGTAGGTTTGCCCCAGGAGGTTGATCGCGTCGGCGTCACCGGCCGAGGCCGCCCGCCGCAGGAATAGCCGCGCGCCACTCACGTTGCCCAGTCGCAGCGCTTGCTGGGCCTTCGCCACGAGGGCCTTCGGGAGTGGTTCTGCCGCTGAGCCCTGGCCGGTGGGCGTGGCGGGTTGCGGTTCCGCCTGTGCGCTGCGGCCTGATATGCCTGCCGCACCGGCGGCTTGTGGGACGATCGGGGATGGGGTTGCCGCCGCGGTCCTGGCTTGAACGACCCTTGGCTCGGGCGAGGGAGGCAGAGAGGCTTGCGGGATGATCACCATCGACAAAAGCTTTTCGACGCGAGCGGAGCTGTCGGTCTCGGACGCGGGCAGGAGGCCTGCGATACCCACATAGATCTTCGTCTCTGGTGCACGCGAGACCAGTTCGCCTGGTAGAGTGAACGTCAAATCTTTGAGGTTCAGCGTTGTGATCTCAATTAAATCTGCATCGTTCATCACAGTCATGCTCTGATAATTATCTGAAACGATAGCGCCGTGTGGCAGCCCTACTAAATATATTGTTGAGTATCTGCTTTGTGCGGGTAGCAGATTTTTGATTGGTACGGATATTCGCTCATCACAAGGGGCTCTGATTGTAATCAATCTGGCTTCTTCAGGCTTTATTTCTGTTTTATTCGACAATGATGAGCTTATAGATGGATCATCGTCAAATTGTGCAAGAGATTGATTGCTCAAGATGCAGGCAAAAGATCCCATCACCATGAATGGCAGGGCAACTTTTTTGTTGTATGATCTTGAATTGCACAGTTCTCCTGACATGACAGAACCTCCCACGATTCTTATTATAATTCATTAATTCTTGGAACCTCTGCGGTTCCCAGGCGCCATCCAAGTTCTTTGATGCGTGCATTCACATTCGCATCCCATCGATATGTCAATCACTCAAATGAACTAGGCGGATTACTGTGTTTCATTGTGAAGCTTATATAATTCGCGAACGATACTCGCGGAAGCTGCAACCGGGACTGTTGGCAGCCTTGGGCTTGTTACAAACACGGAACTGGGACGCAGCAGGGGCCTGCCACTCCGTTTTCGTGCTTTGTTATCCAGGGCGGGCCCGACGAGGGAGGCGGGTCCTTCGTAACGTCCGCAGGGGTATGGCTGTGCGGATGGCGAGCGGAGGCGCGAAAACCCTGTCCGTATGGGTCGGTTTCGATACACGTGTCAGGCGACGTCAGGGGCTGACCCCTTGGCGACACGGTGGGAAGACCCCATCCACTCTACCTGCTGCTTAAGGTTGTTCGCCGGCGGGAGCGCGTCCGGGCGAGCGCTGCCCGCTCTCGCGCGTTGCGCGACAAGGCCTTGACCCGCTCTCACCGGCGAACAGCCCTCAGACTGGGGACCGATGCAAGGCATCGACCCTCATCAAAATCAACTCAGGCGGGAGTCGCGCCAATGGCGATAGAGGGTCAGCCCCTGATGTCGCCTGACGCCAGCAGGAAGCGGCGCAGCTGCGACCCGAACCCACCCACGATCCCCGGCGGAAGCGGCGCCACCAGCGGTAAGCCGGCCGGCACAAGCCAGCGCTCGCGCCGATAGCGGATCACGCAGGCCTCCGGCACAAGATCGCTGACCGGCATCTCCTCGTGGCCCTTGGAGCGCGAGCCCAAGGGCGCGGCGACCGGCTGCATCACCTCCGGGATGAGGGCGCTGCACTCGTGCGCCAGGCCGCGCCGCGCTGGCTTGCTCCACGACCGGCCAGCCGACCCGGTGGCCATCTCCAGCCCGGAGGGCGTCAGGCACGTCTGAGGGCGGGGCGGCAGGCCCTTGAGCCGGGCGATCTCGTCGCGCAGTGCCCGGTTCTCCGGCGACAGCCGCTGAACCACACCGATTAGCCTTCCCACCAACGCCCGCAGGTCCGACAACCCGAGCGTCTCATGGCGGCGAACGCGTATGTCGCCCGGATCTTGGATGAGGATGTGAGCGAGAATGCCTATCACGCGGAGGTCCCGCGGGAGCGTCAGGTCCTCTCCAGCTCTACTCCTCGGCGCGTCGTCAAGGCGCGCTCACCTCCCGATGCAACTCGCTCCCCCGCATCAGGCGCCGGGCGATGTCAGCCGTCTGCAACGCCGCCCGTTCGGTCGGTGAGTGGGCTGCAAGATATCGGGCAACCGCGACGAGGATGTGCCGGCCCGCGTCGGTATCGCCCCACTCCGCGAATTGCCGGATCCCGGCCTCCAGCATCTGATAAGCATGGAAGCCCGCATCTTCGCGCAGCACCGCCCGTGCGAGCGTGGCAATCAGTCCCTGTGACGGGTGGCCGAGTGTGAGATGCCGGGCCACGAGCCTCGCCGCGACATCGACATGCCGCTGCCGGTCAAACGCATCGAGCAAGTTGGCGCGGATGGCCTCGGCGTCGGCGGGCAAGTCGTCGAGCGGCTCGTCGCCGTCTCCCGGAATGTGGGCCGGCGGTACGTTGAGGTAGCGGGTAAGGTACAGGGCCATCGCTCCGTGCAGGATGCTGCGCACGGCCGTGACGCGACCGTCGGCGCTGGTAGTCCCGATTCGGTTGAGCAACTGGTGGACGGCGTTGGCGTAGCTGAAGACATGGTGCGCCGCCTCCCAGTCGCCGTGCTCGTTGGCGTTGCCGAACCGCGCCACCCTGAGCGCCGCCCCGTATGCGAGCGATTGGCCTAGGTCAGAGGGGGAGGCTCCTGCGCGGATCGCCGCTTCGAGCATGTCCATGATCCTGACTGGATCGTCACCGAGCAGCTCTCGGGCGAGCGTCACGTGGTTCGACCAGCCTTCGGCCCGGTGGGCAGCAAGCAGGTCCGGCCATTGCCTTGCTGGTTCCTCACAGAGTGCAACCAGATCAACGGGCTGTCGCCACGCGGTCGATTCCTCGGCGCCGCGGGACGCCGCCATCTGGCCGACCACAGTCGGCAGCACCGCCGTCGCGTGCTCCCAGCCGATCAGGTCGAGACACTCGAACGCCTTGTTGATGAAGTCGAGGGAGTGCCCGCCGTCAGCGAACGCCCGCTCCGTCTCGGCCGCGAGAAGCGCGTCGGCGAGTACGGGTGGAGCGAGTCCGGCCGCGATCGCCGTGAGCACGGTGCGCTCGGCCGCTTCGCGATGACGAACGGCGGTCCAGCGCCCCAGCCAGCGCTTGAGCGCAGCCGGGTCGGGCCGGCTTCCAAGCGCCGCCCGATCCCGCCGCCGCGGCGCGCCATCGCAGTCCGCCGCCACGTGGCGTGCGCCGTGGAACAGGGCGAGGTATGCTTCCTCCTCGGGCAGCACCGGCAGGAGATTGGCGAGCGCCGTGAGGATCGTGAGACCCGCGCCCCAGCCGTCGCGGTTCCGCGCCCCGAACAGCGCCACCTGCCGCACGATGTCGGCTCGCGGCACCTCGGCCGCGAGCTGACCCTGCACGGCCTTGGCGATGACGAGGTCGAGGTCGTGGGAGAGGCCGTCCGCAAGCCGCTGCTCCCAGTGGCCGACGGGGTCGGCGTGGGCGAACCCGGTCCTCACCCAGACCTCTCCATCGCGCACCTCGACCGGGCAGACTGGGACATCGTCCGCCCACAGGTCGAAGGTGCAGCCGCTCTCGAGGTCGAAGCGGGCGTGGTGCCAATGACAGGTCAGGATGCCGTCCTCGACGCTGCCCCGCTCGAGCGGGAAGCCCATGTGGGGGCAACGATTGTCGAGGGCGACGACGCGTCCGCGGTCGTGGATCACCAGGATCGGGCGATGGTGGCCGTGCATAACGATCCGCCCCTTCGCGCTCAGCTCCTCGAGACTTCCCGCCAGCGAGAATTCCCTGTTCGGCGCCTCCATGAGCATGCCTCCTGCAGCTATGCTGTGTTCTGAAGCAGGCGGATGGAGCAACCATCCACTCATGGCGATGCGCGCGGGCTGCGCCTCAGTCAAGGCGGCCTGATAGACCGAGGTGCCGTCGCGGGGGTGGTTGGAATGTGACGTTGCGTAGTCTCCGGGAAGCATCACACCGGGAACTGAGCTGCGGTCGCAGGAGGGACAGGGTCCTCCTCATCTGAGGCCGCAACAGTAGTTTTCTGACAAGTTTCCGCGGTTTCAGCCCTGAACAGGTGCAATGTCCGGCGGGAGATCAGGTGATATCGGGTGTAGAACGTGTTCTGGACAGTCGAGCGCATTGCGCGGAGACGCTGCGCCGATCCGGACGACTTGGATACCTATTGATTACGATTTCGCGATGACATGGCGTGCGATAGATTTTATTCGCTGGTGTTCTTACGATAGCTCCGCTCTTGCCCACCAATTCGGCCAAATTGCAGTTGCGCCGCCAGCGCACCCGCATCTGACAGAAAGCCGAGCAGTAAGTGAATTTAATCCGGTTACACCGCTAACAACCCTCGCCAATTTAACTGCCTGTTAACCATCGGGTCTGAGCATTGGTTATCGTGCAGGAGGCAGCGATGACTCGATCTCAGAAGCTCCGGCCCAAGCGCTGGATTATGCGAGCAATTGATCGAGCTCTACCAGAAGAACCTATGGATCCTTCTCAGTACGCTCGCATGGCTGCTTTCGAAAATCCAACTTGGCATCGGAGCGAACCTGCTCGGTAACCCGTACGAGGAACACACAAATTTGACCTGCTTCTTGCCCGAGGAGGGTCCGAATCCGCTATCACTTATCCATTGAAAGGGATCACGCTCCGCGTCCGATGAGACCGGCTGTCACTGGGTATTGAAATTTTCGTCCCATCATTTGGCAGACTATGCAATGATGGCTTCGCTGAACGAGGAGGTTGATCATGGCCTCGGAGAAGAAGCGCGGAAACCGCGAAGCCAAGAAGCCGAAGAAGCCGGTGCCCAAGACCAGCGCGGCAGCACCGTCGACGAAGGACATGGTTAGCGCTGCCGTGAAATCGGCCAATCGGAAATAGGCCTCGCACCCGACTCGCGAGCTCGGCAGCGAACCCAATGGCTGCGGCCAGCGAGGTACCACTCTGCACCCGTGGATCGGGCAGTCGCCCGACGCTGCAACCAAGTGGGTGGTTGATGACGGCGCGTACACCGGGCGACCGGATCCCGGCCATTATCAGGCGCGGACAAAGTCTCCACCGCAGGCGGAGCTACCCAAGGGCCCCATCATGAGTGCGCCGGTCCTGGCGCTTGTGTGCATCGCCATGTCGGGGTCGCAGCTCCCGTTTCGCTCTGCCTGCCGTCAAGCGTCGACCTCGGACTCGAAGGACCTTTGTGGGAAGTGGACCCTGCCGGCGAGATCGCCTGTAGAGGCCGGCGCTGCTCAACGGCTTTCACTCTGTCCATGGAGTTGAAGGAGCGGACTGCGGTCACACCCGAGCAGCGCCTGCGCGGCGGGATCGCTCGGAACGAGCATCCTGGCGGAGGGGGCGGATCATCGGGCCTGTCCACCATGTCGGTCGGCTGTGGACGGCCCGATGGGATCGGGGCTTCGTCAGTCTCATCGAGGTCGGCGAGCGTGACCTCTGGCTCCGGCTCGTCTCGCCCACGCGCCCCGACGAAGCAGGTGGGGAATGGGAGAAAACTGGGCTCGGGCTCCGGTTCGGAGATGGACGGGCCGCCTCGCGGCAGCCTGTCCACCAAGTTTGGAGGTAGCTGACCTCAGAAGTCCATGCCGCCCATGCCGCCGCCGGGCATGGCGGGAGCCGAGCTTTCCTTCTTCGGCGCATCCGCCACCATCGCCTCCGTGGTGACGAGCAGGCCGGCGACCGAGGCCGCACCCTGCATGGCCGTGCGCACCACCTTGGCCGGATCGACGACACCGGCCTCGAGCAGGTCCACGTACTCCTCGGTCTGGGCGTTGAAGCCGTACGTCTCAGAGCCCGTGTTGTTGGAGATCTGGCCGACCACGATCGAGCCCTCGACGCCCGCGTTCTCGGCGATTTGGCGGATCGGGGCCTCCAGCGCCCTGAGCACGATCTTGATGCCAGCCTGGACATCCGGGTTATCGCTCGTGAGCGCGGCCACGGCCGCCTGGGCCCGCAGGAGCGCGGTGCCGCCGCCCGGGACGATGCCCTCCTCCACCGCCGCGCGGGTGGCGTGAAGGGCGTCCTCTACACGGTCCTTCTTCTCCTTGACCTCGACCTCGGTCGAACCGCCGACGCGGATGATCGCAACTCCGCCCGCGAGCTTGGCCAGGCGCTCCTGCAGCTTCTCCCGGTCGTAGTCCGAGGTCGTCTCCTCGATCTGCGCCTTGATCTGCGCCACCCGCGCCTCGATGTCCGCCTTCTCCCCGGCCCCATCGATGATCGTGGTGTTCTCCTTCTCGATCCGCACCCGCTTGGCCCGCCCGAGCATCGGCAGCGTCACGTTCTCCAGCTTGATGCCGAGATCCTCCGCGATCATCTGACCGGCGGTCAGGATCGCGATGTCCTCCAGCATCGCCTTGCGCCGGTCGCCGAAGCCCGGCGCCTTCACGGCCGCCACCTTCAGACCGCCGCGCAGCTTGTTGACCACCAGCGTGGCCAGCGCCTCGCCCTCGATGTCCTCGGCCACGATCAGCAGCGGCTTGCCGGTCTGCACCACCGCCTCGAGCACCGGCAGCATCGCCTGCAGCGACGACAGCTTCTTCTCGTGGATCAGGATGTAAGGATCCTCGAGATCGGCGATCATCTTCTCCGCGTTCGTGATGAAGTACGGGGAGAGGTAGCCGCGGTCGAACTGCATGCCCTCGACGACGTCGAGCTCGGTCACGGCGGTCTTCGCTTCTTCAGCCGTGATCACGCCCTCGTTGCCGACCTTCTGCATGGCCTGGGCGATCATCTCGCCGATCTCCTTGTCGCCGTTGGCCGAGATCGTGCCGACCTGGGCAATCCCCTCCGACGAGACAACTTTCCTGGCGCGGCCAGTAATGTCCTTCACGGTGGCGGCGGTGGCGAGGTCGATGCCGCGCTTGAGGTCCATCGGGTTCATGCCGGCGGCGACGTACTTGGCGCCTTCCTTGACGATGGCCTGGGCCAGCACGGTGGCGGTCGTGGTGCCATCACCGGCGAGATCGCTGGTCTTCGAGGCCACCTCGCGCACCATCTGGGCGCCCATGTTCTCGAACTTGTCGGCGAGTTCGATCTCCTTGGCGACGGTCACGCCGTCCTTGGTGATGCGGGGAGCCCCGAAGCTCTTCTCGAGCACGACGTTGCGGCCCTTGGGGCCGAGCGTCACCTTCACGGCGTTGGCGAGGATGTCGACACCGCGCAGCATCTTCTCGCGCGCGTCGGAGGAGAAACGAACGTCCTTGGCAGCCATAGGTCAGATCCTTGTTGTCGGATTGCAGTCCCAAGGCGCCCCGAATCGGCAGCCTCGAAGGACGAAGTTCACGAACCCGTGGGGCCGCCTCAGGCGAGGACGCCCATGATGTCGGACTCCTTCATGATCAGGAGGTCCTGACCGTCGAGGCGAACCTCGGTACCCGACCACTTGCCGAACAGGACGCGGTCGCCGGCCTTCACGTCAAGGGGGGCCACCTTGCCGGACTCGTCGCGTGCACCCGGGCCGACAGCGATAACCTCTCCCTCCTGCGGCTTCTCCTTAGCGGTATCGGGGATGATGATGCCACCTTTGGTCTTCTCCTCCGCCTCGATGCGGCGGACGACGACACGGTCGTGCAGCGGACGAAACTTCATGGGACCTCCGGTTTCCTGCCTGAACAGGTCAGCGGCTCGTCAGTGCCGCCGCTTGAGAGAAGCTTTTGCCTCCCCCTCCACGCGAAGCGTCTTAGCACTCCACCAGAGCGAGTGCTAACGATCATTGGCCGGTTTCGCAAATCGCTTCTGAGCTGCACGTCTGCGATGTTGCTGCTGGCGTCGTCACGCGAAGCGGGGGTAGGCGGGCTAGGGTCTGGATGCTGGTGAGCGAACGAACCAGAAACGACAATCACGCCCACTGGACCGGCACTGTCCTGGATCCGCGACACTTGCCCTGCTTAGCTGAGGGAGCGGGAGCCGACCATGGGTCCCGAGTGGACGCGTGAACCAGATGGTCCGGCCCGAGCAGGTCGAGAGAAGCACGCCCGTCGAGGTCCTAGCGGGCATGGTGGAGCGCGTCACCATCCATTCGCTCAAGGGCAGGCTTCTGCATCCTCAAGGTGCAGGCGCGGGGCAAGGGTAACCGTGTGCCGGCGGTAGGGGGATGCACTCTCGATCGGCGCGGGCGAGTGACTTAGAGCACCTATCAAAACCGCCTTCTCTCTTGAAATTTCAACCACTTAGCGGGGGCGAAGGAGGATTGTGTTAGGGGCTCTTATTGTGTCCAGCATCTGGATCTGCGACTACGACCAGGGTTACCCGTACGCCAAGCCGATGGCAAACTCGCGGGTGCCGTGGCTGCTCACGACGTGGGCGCAGGAGGCGCGTTCGGAAAGGGTGGTTGAGGAGCGGGCGGCGAGAAGGAGCGTGTAGAACGCGACCCTCCATCAGCCCAGCGGGTCGGCACCGAGACAGTAATCGCATTGCTCCCGAGCCGGAGTTGCCGGCCCGCGGCTTGCGGTTAGATTGTTAACGAACAGCTAGGGTGACTAGCGGCAGGCTGCACAGGCTCGCACGCCCGCGTCGGTCCCGTGAGGAGGTACGCCCGATGCTCGCCATCGTGCCTGTTCAGCAGGCGTATGAGCCAGATCCGCTCAGAGACCTCCTAAACGGCTTACGGGACGGCTTCATCGCCCTCGATGAACGGTGGTGCTTCACCGAGATGAACCCGGCCGCGGAGACGCACTTCGGCCGCGGCCGCGAGAGCGCGCTCGGCGCACCCATTCAAGACCTGATCCTCCCCTTCGCTGGAAGTGAGATCGAGGCACGCTGGCGGCACGTGCTGGTCTCAGGTGAGCCGGCCCTCTTCGAGGCACCCTCGGCCGTGCGACCGGACCGCATCACTGAGTTCAACGTGTTTCGGTTCGGCGCGGGCCTGGGCGTCACATTCCGAGACGTGACGGACGCTCGGCAGGCCGACGCCGCTCTTCGAGAGAGCCAGTCCCGCCTAGAAATCGCTACGGAAGCGGCGCGGCTTGGTGTCTGGGACTGGAACTTGCTCACCGACGAGATGGTCTACTCGGAGCGAGCGTGTGCCATCCACGGTCTCTCCCCGCACGCTCCGGTCACCCTGGACATGCTGCGCGGCGCCACCCATCCCCAGGATCTGCCCCGTACCACTGAGATGGCCGAGCGCGCCCTCGATCCGGCCATTCGGGAGCGCGTCCCCTATGAATATCGCATCATCAGGCCCTCTGACGACACGGTTCGTTGGGTGCTGGCACACGGCGAGGCCGTATTTGCTCCTGTGGATGGCGTCGAACGAGCGGTCCGCTATGCTGGCACGCTTCAGGATATCACCGCCCAACTTGAGGCCGAGGAGGCCCTGCGCTCCAGCGAGGGCCGCCTCCGCCTCGCCCTAGACGCGGGTCGAATGGCCGTGTGGGCCTACGACGTCGCGACCGACTCGGTCCAGGGCTCAGCGGAACTCAACCGCATCTACGGCTTCCCGCCCGAGGCGTGTCCGACGCTGGGTGAATTCCGATCCCGCTACTATCCCGGTGACCGAGAGAGGCTGACCGCCGCCTGGAGCGAGGCGCGAGCGCGCGATGACCGCTACTTCGAGGCAGAGCACCGATGCGTGTGGCCGGACGGAAGCGTTCGGTGGCTGCTCCTGAGGGCCGAAACCAAGGAAGACAGTGCTGGGCAGCCGGCCAACATCGTCGGTGTGGTGCTGGACATCACAGCGAGAAAGCGGGCCGAGGAGCACCGAGCACTGCTCCTCCACGAACTGAACCACCGCGTGAAGAACACCCTCGCCACCGTGCAGGCCATCGCCCATCAGACGTTCAGGGGAGATTCCAGCGACCGGACGGAGACGTTCGAGGCGCGGCTGCTCGCCTTATCCAAGGCCCACGACCTGCTCACGCGTGAGAGTTGGGAAGGGGCGAACCTGACTGAGATCGTGTCGGCAGCTATTGCGCCTTTCCGCCGGACGGACGGCACGCGCTTCCAGATCGTCGGCCGTCAGGTCTGGTTGGCACCGCGGATTGCGCTGGCGCTCGCCATGGCGCTGCATGAGTTGGGTACGAATGCGGCCAAGTATGGGGCGCTGTCCACGATGAGCGGTCGCGTTCTGATCGGCTGGTCTGTTTCCGGTTCGAAGCCCACCCACCTCATTCTGCGCTGGTCGGAACAGGGCGGTCCCTCGGTGGTGCCCCCGACACGCAAAGGGTTCGGTACGCGTCTGATCGAGCGCACGTTAGCGAGCGAGATGCGGGGAGATGTGGACATCAGCTACGAGCCGACTGGTGTTGAGTGTGCCTTGGGGATCGCTCTCGATGATGACGCGAGCAGTCCACCGGTTTAGATCGGTGTTTAATTCGCCCAAAGCATAGGCTTTGCCTCCTACCGGCCCATTTCCGGAGCGCGAGCCGGCTACCTCCTATCTATCAATTTGCTCAATTGACCTATGACTTCTTCAATGGAATCTGGTTTTATGATCCAAGGCGCGCGCTGGAAAACGGGCGAAGATTCGTTCGAGTGGTCATGACCGCTGTAGACAACGAAGGGTATGCCACGGCTCTCAAGATCCTGGGCAAGCGCATCGCACGGCCCATCTGCAAGCGAGTTGTCGAGCACCGCACCGGCAGGCTCGTTGGAACGTAGCCACCGCTCGGCATCAGCGCACGTTGTGAAGGGGCCAGCAGTCTCAAATCCACGGAGTGCCAGCTGGTCGGCAAGATCGAAGCCGATCAACACCTCGTCCTCCGCGATGAGGATACAGGCACGCGATGCGCGTACACTGGCCATTCCGATGCTTCCACCTCACGCCAGCGCCTCCCCCTGGTGTTTCAGGACGAAACGCCGCGACCCGCGGTGGGCGGGCGCTCCTGCGGATCAGCGTGGAATAACGCAGGTGGCCGCCGTGGGCCAGCCAAGCTCGCAGCTGTCCACACCGGTTAATACGCAGGAACCAGCCTTGCTTCGATAAGCGGGGCAGTCACCGTGACGGTGAGGCCCTCGGGTAGATAGTCAACTGTCACTTCTGCCCCGCACTGCACCTCCAGCATCCGCTGAATTTTCGTGCCGACGCCGGCACGGGACGGCGGCTTCACTCCGACCCTGTTGTGCTCCGACCAGACGAGATGTAGCAGGCGCTTGCCGTCTCGCCGTACAAGATCCCATTTCACCTCGACCTTGCCACTGGTTGAGGAGAGTGCACCGTGGCGTTCGCTATTCGACCTGAGTTCATGGAGGACCATGCCGAGCGGGATGGCGAGGTCCGCAGCAAGGTCAAGCTCAGGCCCATTCAGCGTTACGCGGCCATTGCTAATGCTGATGTGCCACTCGAATTCATGCGAGAGGATGTCGTGCAGGCCCGCAGTTTGCCAGTAGTCGTCGGACAACAACGATTGTGTTCGGGCGAGGGAGGCGATCCGGTCGGAGAAGGAGTGGTATAGGTCATTGACGCTGCGACTCGCTCGCGCTGAAGCGCCGAACAGGGCTTGGAGTACCGCGAGATTGTTGCGCGTGCGGTGGTGAAGCTCGCGAACGAGCAGGAGCTGCCGCGCTTCGGTCTGGCGTAGGATCGAGAGTGCCTCGTTGCGTTCGGCCACGGCCTGGCGAAGCTCAAACTGGTTTGTCACCTGCCGAGCTAAGGTCATCAGCGCGGACGCCTGTTCACTACTCAGCCCCTCGCGGGGGGTACGGTCAAGCACGCAGAGACTGCCGAGCGGCAGGCCGTCGGCTGTCTCCAGCCGTGCCCCTGCATAGAATCGAAGGTGAGGATAGTTGGCGATCAGAGGATTGGCAGCGAATCTCGGGTCCACGCTCATGTCGGGTACGACGGAGAGTCCAGGCGTAATGACTGTCGTGGCGCAAACTGAAGCGTTGATAGGTGTTTCTCTGATGCCCAGGCCGACTTCGGCCTTAAACCATTGCCTGCGATCTTCCACGAGGCTGATGGCAGCCATTGGTGCCCGGCAGATTTGCGCCGCTAAATGGACGATTTCGTCGAAATTGTCCTCCCTGGGAGTATCGAGAATCTGGTAGGCGCGCAAAGCTGCCAGTCGCTTCTCCTCGTCCCAAGCTGTGCAGTCGCTCGTACCTATCACGCGCCGTACCTTTGACACTGGCTACAATAACGATGAGGAGCGTTCAGGGTTCGGGGGCCATGGACGATTTCACAGCCTTGTGCCGCGTGCACCTCCGGTCAATCAAAACTCCGTCACGAAAGGGCTGCGACTCGGCCGATTTGGGATCGCGCAGAAAGGGCCTGCTCCGGTGGGCGAAGCGAGGTCCTACAGTCACAACGGCCGACCACGCAGCGGCCGCGCAGGAAATTATGAAATTGGGCCGGGGAGTCGATGTTGTTCTGTCCAGCCTTGTCATGCCGAGAGTGCTGAGCGAGTTTGATATGGCTCAAAATCTTCGGAGCTAACGGCCCGGCCGGCCGGTTCTGCTTGCAACTAGCTACAGAGATCAGCTTGCCAAAGCGATGAATGTGGGCTTGCCGCCGATCTCGGTGCCATACGAGCCCGCGTCATTGCTGCTTGCCGTCGAGCGGAGCGCGTCACCGGTCACTGTTTCTGGACGACGAGGGAATGCTATCCCGCATGTTCAACCAGCGTGTTAATGCCCAGACCAGCGTCGCCATCCAACGACGGCACTTCTACGGGGATGATTGTGAACGGGCTTGGCGACGAAATATGAGCAAGAAGGCTGCGATATTCACAAAATTTCAGATACTTACAAATAAATGGCGAGGCCGTCACTGCTTATCGAGAGGTTCTGCGTTGGAACAGCCGCAACACAGCGTTGCCGCGAGCCACTGCATCGTCCAGAGCTTGCTGCGGTGCTTTCGTACCGGCGAGCGCCGCCTCAATCTCATCCGCCCAAATATCGCGGATCTGCAGCATATTGCCCAGCCGCAGGCCCGAAGTTTCACGCGTCGGCTCTCGATCCGTTATCTCGCGAACCGCGACCTGAAGCATAGGGTAACGCTTGTAAAATCCGGACGCCTGAGCATCGGCGTAGGCTGCGCGGGTAACTGGCATGTAGCCGGAATTGCGGTAGATGAGGGATTGCACAGGGAAACTCAATACAAAATTCAAGAATGCAGCTACGCCAGCATATTCCTGCGACGTCTTTCCCTGCATGACGTACAGAGATCCACCGCCCAGGATAGCGTTTTTAGGCGTATCGACAAGATCGGGATAGTAAGGCATCGGTTGGATCGCCCAGCGAAAATGCCCTCGCGCTGCAATCGTCCCGTACATACTGGAGGAAGTCAAAAAGATACCGCACTCGCCCGAAATAAATTGTGCCTCCCCGCGATTCGTGCGGCCTGAGTAGCTGAACGCACCCTCGCGGTTCAGATCAACGATGTTCTGCAAGTGACGTACTTGGAGCGGCTTGTTAAAGACGAGCTCAGCATCGAATCCGTCGAGGCCGTTCGCGCGACTTGCGACCGGCTGGCCGTGCCATGCCGACAGCTGCTCGATATGAGCCCATGTGGGCCATGCGGTCGAGAGCGCACACTTGGACGGCTCTGCATGTTTTAACGCCCGAGCAGCTACGAATACTTGCGGCCACGTCTCGGGAAGGCGCTGAGGATCAAGACCTGCCTGTTGAAATCGGTCGAGATTGACCCACATTACCATTGCCGAGATGTTAAAGGGCAGCGACAGCATACTGCCATCACGGGCGAGGTAATTGGTCGCGATGACTGGCAGGAATGCGTCAGGCGCGACCGTGCTTCCAGCCGCACTCAGCACTTCCGAGACGGGCTTCACGGCGCCGATCGCCGCTGCCATTGTTCCGTTCCCGACCTCGAAGACCTGCAGGAGGTGAGGTGCGACGCCCGCTCGGTAAGCCGCGATCCCACCATTGATCGTCTCAGCGTACGGGCCCTTGTAAATCGTGATGACCCGGTAGGTACTCTGCGAGGCGTTGAATTCTTCCGCTATCCGGGCCACCAGGGCGCCGTTCGCGCCGTCGAGAGAGTGCCAGAGCTGAAGCTCGGTGGCCGCGTGGGGAGTGACGGGTGACATTGTCAGTATCAGGCCGATGAGGCCGCTGAGGATGTGTACATACACTCGTGAAACGGTTGCTTTGATCTTGATTTCTCGACTTACCGAGCAATGCATTGTCGTTGCCCCTGTGTTTTTTTGAGTCAGAAATTAACTCAGCTTACCCAAGGTGGCACGGAATTTTCAGTTTCAAACGGGTACCTTGTCCTACTGCACTCTGTATCTCTACACTGCCGTGGAGTCGGTGCACAACAAGGTTGTGGATGATGTGCAAACCGAGGCCTGTTCCGCCAGAAGCGCGGGCGGTAGTAAAAAATGGGTCGAAAACACGATCGAGATACTGAGGTTCAATGCCCGCACCGTTATCTATTATTTCGATTGCTACTTGCATTCCTTCGGCTCTCGCTTTGATCGTTGCTCGAAGGATGTGATCCTCTCGCGAGCCATGGTCGATCGCGTTCTTCACAGCATTAGTCAGCACCTGGGCGAGTATGCCCGGATAAGTGTCGAGGCTGAGATCGCCCGGACAGTCCACCGCGAGCTCGTGCCGACCCGGCCGCGCGAGCGCGCGTAAGCTTTTCAGGAGATCCTCAGTCCAGGCACCCAGGTCGATAACGCGCCGCTCCTCGAGAACTTGATCAGAGGCTACTTGCTTGAAGCTGTAGAGGAGGTCGGAAGCGCGCATCAGGTTCGTGGTCACCAGCTGCGCCCCCTCGCGCATTCGCGAAGCGTATTGCGTCAGGCGTGAGCGTGAGAGGCGGTTCTCATTTACAAGGGCCTCGAAGGACGCCGAGTCGACCTGGACTTGAGTTGAGGTGGTCAACGCAATTCCGAGCGGGGTGCTGATCTCGTGAGAAACACCCGCCACGAGCTGCCCCAATGAGGCGAGCTTCTCCGAGCGCACGAGATCGTCCTGGGTTTGGCGCAGGGTGGTCAGCGCTTCGTCGGCACGCCGTGCAGCATCTCTCCAGCCGTCCTCGCGCCGCCGCAGCTCGGCCAAGAAGGTATTCGAGGCGCGTGCGATGTCGCCGAGCTCGTCAGGCCGAGCGGCGAGATCAATATGCTCGATGCTCGGGTCCGAGGTCGCCCGCAGCACGCTGCTTGTGAGCAGGCGCAGCGGCCTCGTGATAGAGCGTGCGACGCTAACCACAGCGATTGTGCCAAGCAGCAGGGCGCCCGCTGCGCCCGCAAGGAGCAGTCGGCGGATCGAAGAGCCGAAGCGGTTGGCATCGTCGATGAAGGCCCGGCTGAGTGCCTGAGCGTTTGCAGCAATAACGGTGTCGCGACGGTCCATCTCGGCGATCAAGGCGTTTTGCTCTCGGACCTTTTCGACAGTGGCGGCGAGACTTTCGCGCCAACCCTGGATCGCGGCCATCATGTCGCCCTGAATACCCAAGGGCATTGCGAGGCTGTGGGCGCGACCAGCGAGATAGGTGCCCTCGACGACGACGTTCGACACCTCCTCGATGCTGCGCCGAGCGAGAGCGGAGGCGGATTGCTGGGCAAGCCGGAGGGCTGCTAGCGCGATGCTCTGCGCCGTCAGCTCCGCTTCGTTCGACGAGACGGAGCTCCGGATCAGCGCCGCGACCTCCGCTTGAAGACGCCGCTGCTTATCAGCATTCTCCCGAATCAGCCTGTCGCACCAGGCGATAAGAGCGCTTCCTGACTGCGTAGCGCGCGTGAGTTCGAAGCCCTCGGCGATGACACGGCTCAGACCGCCATCACTCTGGCTTCTTTCGCGGTAAGACCGCAGCAGCGTCGTCAGCTCGTCGGCCTCAGCCCCGCGTTCGGCCGCCAGGAGCGCTGTATGTAGCTGTGCGCCGGTCAAGTTAAGAAGCCGGATATCCGCTTCCAGCTCGTCGAACTCGATCTGGAAGACGGGCTGCCCGACACGCGTCTTGTTCAGCTCAACTGCCGAGATTGCCTCCCGGAGATCACGGAGGGCACTGACCACCCGTTGGCTGAGCTCGAGTGCAGCGTCTGTTCTGGTGAGGACCGAAACCATGCGGGCATTTTGGGCCTGTTGGCGCTGGCGCTCGGCGTCTGTTAGTACGACAAGCGTGTCAGCCCGGCGCGCCATCTGGGTCGAGGCAACCTCGAGATCACCCTCGAGCTGCACAAGGGAACGCATTTGTTCGATTTGTGCGGTGAGATCGCGTCTAGCGGTTTCGACCCGGGCGAGCTGATCCGCCGTCCGCCCGATTTGCCGGAGCTTTGCAAGCTGAGCGGATGCCTCGGCGGCCAGCCTGTCAAAGTGGCTACGCGCAGCTGCACGGGGAACGGAAGTCCGGCCGACATAGTCGTCGCGCGTCTTATGAAGGAAGGTGAATGTGTGAAATGTCTCACTTGAGAGCACAGCTCCGTCGCGTGCCCGCTCCGCCTCAATCAGGAGTGCCCAGGCGGCCAGAGCAATAAGAACGGCAATAACGACAGGAATGGCGCCGACGGTGAAAACGCGGCGGGAAACGCCAGCTGATCTCATGGATCTCCTTACGTAAAAGGCTTTCCAAATGGCAGGAACGCCTTCTGAGTTGCAAATCTGGAGAATTGGTGTCCAGCCTAGAACGCGGCATTTCTCATGCCCGTTAAGGCAGATTGAATTGTGCACCGCAAAATGCGAAAGAAATGAATGCACCGCGCGACGGCGTCGCGTCTGTGAGTGCCCTCCTTGGCCGTTTCCTTCCTAGACTTCGGGCCGCTCCCGAGAGCGGCCTTCTCTTCATGCGCGGGCTACATACATGGCCTCCCAGCCCGCCCGCAACCCCGGTGAACACACAGTTGCGCGTACTTCGCTGCGAGAGAGGTGAACTTTGCGTGTCGGCTTAAGTCTTATGGCCGATCAACCAAGCCTTACAGCTTGAGAAGTCAGCCGCGGCAGCACGCTGCTGATGTCAGCGTAAGGGCAA
This sequence comes from Methylobacterium sp. 4-46, assembly GCF_000019365.1. Taxonomy (GTDB): domain Bacteria; phylum Pseudomonadota; class Alphaproteobacteria; order Rhizobiales; family Beijerinckiaceae; genus Methylobacterium. The sequence goes on from NC_010511.1 coordinate 6,131,880, forward strand.
TGGGCATGCCTTCAGTCCTGCACGATCTGACTGGCCTCGAAATGCCGGCCCCGGAAGCCGCCTTGGGCCTCTCAACAGCTTGAGGGCAGGGGCGTTGAGGATCATCGGCCGGCTCCGGGACAGGGGCGGCAAGCTGGGCGGGTATGCCTAACGGCTCGTGAACGCGGGCCTGTTCGCGTTTGCGACAGGCCCGATCAGAGTTCCGGACCCTGCTGTTTGGGCAGCCCTCGGGGTTGGCAAAAGTGGAGCCAGCATGTGTACCGCCCGTGGATTGTGAGACACCGATCTGAAGCCTACGCGGCCAGAGCCGCGGGTGGAAGCTGCGCAGCGCGGATGGCTGCCGGTGGGCGGAACCCGTGCCGCACGATCAGCCACGTCTCGTTGTAGGTCTGGCGAAACGCCAGCAGGGCTCGGCGTAGATCCTCGACGCTCAGAAGGGATTGACACCAATGCCCGTTACAGAAGTGCAGTGACTCATTTGGCATTTGGATGGTGCAGCGGTGCCGTTGACGGCGTCGAGGATGGCGGCGGCCGGCTTGGTCCAGACGAAGGGCTTGGGCCTGTGATTGTGCTCGGCGATGGAGCGATTGATCGCGGCCTGAAGGTCCACGATCCCGCTGAAGCTGCCACGCTTTAGCCTGCGCCGGGTCAGGGCCGAGAAGAAGCCTTCGACCGCGGTCATCCACGAGGCCGAGGTCGGAGTGAAGTGGAAGGTCCAGCGCGGATGCCGGGCCAGCCAAGCCCGCACCTTCGGGTGCTTGTGGGTGGCATAGTTGTCCAGGATCACGTGGATTACCTTGCCGGCCGGCACCTCGGCTTCGATGGTGTTGAGGAAGCGCAGGAACTCGTCGTGGCGGTGACGCTGCATGCAGCGGCCGATCACGGTGCCGTCCAGCACGTTGAGCGCCGCAAACAGCGCCGTAGTGCCGTGCCGGACGTAGTCGTGGGTCTGGGTCTCGGGGCGGCCCGGCCTCACGCCTCGGCTCGGGCGGGTGCGCTCCAGGGCCTGGATCTGGCTCTTCTCGTCCAGCGACAGCACCACAGCGTGGCGCGGTGGATCCATGTAGAGGCCCACGATGTCCTCGACCTTCGCGGCGAAGGCAGGATCGTTCGAGCGCTTGAAGCTGCGCACGCGATGCGGCTGCAGGCGGTGCGCGTCCCAGATGCGCTGGACGGAGCGCAGGGAGATCCCGACGGCGTCCGCCACGGCCCGACCTGTCCAATGGGTGACCTCGCCGGGCGGCTCGGAGCAGGTGAGGGCGAGCACCCCGGCCACGGTGTCGGCGGAATGGGGCGGCTTGCCGGGCGGGCGGGTCTTGTCGCGCAGCAGACCCTCGACGCCTTCTTCGGCGTAGCGCTGCTGCCAGCGCCAGACGGCGGGCCGGCCGACGCCCGCCTGCCGGGCGACGTCCAGGACGGGGAGGCGCTCGGCCGAGAGCAGGACGATACGGGCGCGCTGGATGTGCTTGAGGGCCCGCGCCCGATCGGTGACGATGGCGGACAGGCGCGTTAGGTCGGTGGCACTCGGGATCACACAGACAGTCTGAGCCATGCCGCAGACTCGCACGGCTCACGCCTCCGGTGAATCCTCTGAATGCGTCATTGCACTAGAGGGTCTGCGTGTGATCGACGCCTCGATCATGCCACAGATCGTAACGGGCAACCTCAACGCCCCGACGATCATGATCGCGGAGAAGATCGCCGACGGCATTCGCGGCCGGACACTCCTGCCGCGCAGCCAAGTAGCTTACTTTGTGGCCGGCGAAACGCCGCCGCGCAGGAAGCCGGTTCGCGCAAGCTGAGACTTTCGCGCTTTGCTGTCGACGAGAGGTGCCTCGGTTTCTCTGAACAGCACCCTGAGTGGATTTATCCTGCATCTTCAGGGCGAAGGGTCAGCGGGACGCAGCGCGGCGCGGATCGCGTCGAGGCCGTCGGTCAGTGCCGCCGGTCCAGGCTGCAGGATCAGCGGCGACTTGACTTCGGTGATCCGGCCCCGCGCCACCGCCGGAATGGCCGACCAGCCCGGACGGGCCGCGATACGGCGCGGCACCACCTTCTTCCCGCACCAGGAGGCGAGGATCACGTCGGGCGCGGCCGCCAGCACTGCGTCGGGCGGCACGATCCTGTCCTTCGCCGCCGCCTGCCGGGCGAGGGCCGGGAAGACGTCCTGCCCACCCGCGATACCGACGAGGTCCGAGACCCAGCCGGTGCCCGAAATCAGCGGCTCGTCCCATTCCTCGAAGTAGACGCGGGGCCGGCCCTCGGCCGCGGCGGCGACGCGCGAGAGGCGGTCCTCGTAGCCGCGCGCGAGTTCCCCGGCCCGTCCGGGCGCCCCCATGAGTGTGGCGTGCAATGTCCCCGGATGTGGTCGTCCTAGCCTTCGGCTATTCGCGGCGACCACAACTGTTGTGGCGCTGCCATCGACTCCAGTGAGCACCCGCGTAGGCTGTGTGCAGGAAGGGAGGGGCGATGATGCCGATCCGGCGAGTGGTAGCGGCTGCTACGGCCCTGGCGTTGTGTGGTTGCCTGCAACAGGTGACGATCCCACCGCTCGAAGCATCGATCAAGGAAGCGTGCCACGGCGAGGACCGTCTGATCGCCAGTGGCGAAGGAGCTTCGGCCTATCGCGGTGGCAAAGGCTCCCGCGCGCGATATGCTGTTTACCGGGACGGCACGCTCTTCCGAGAGGTAACCGAGGACGAGGTTGCTGACTTCACAGCCGGCCTCGCCTGTCTCCAGCGCGGCTACAGGCTGGAGTCTTCCGAGCTGGCTGCCTGCCGCGCGGAGACGGTTAATCTAACGGTGGCGCAGCGTAATCAGATGCGGGGGGTTGAGAATGCCGAGGCACCGGCCCCTCCGCCAGTGGCCGAGCCGCTCCAGCTCCAAGCGCGTTGAATGTTGAGGATATCAGGACCCAGCCAAGGCAACCGGACGAGTCTACGCCTTGGCCACGGTAGCTGCTTCCGCTGACGCGCTTGACGCTAGGGTGGATTCAAGTGGTCGTCGCAACGGCTTGGCGGAGGGCGGTTGTGATGGCAGGTCGGCGGCGTTCGGATCGGGCACTTCGCGAGAAGCTGCGGTCACCGGGTCGTCCCGGGGTCGGTCTGCGCGAGACGCGGCGGGGGTTCTGGGCGTTCCTCGCGCAGGGTCTCTCCAGCGAGGTCGCAGCGATGAAGCTCGGGATCTCGCCACCGGTCGGCTCGCGGTGGTTCCGGACAGCAGGCGGAATGGCACCTTCCCACCTGTCACCATCATCCAAGTCGCCTTCTGCGCGCTACCTGTCGTTGGCTGAGCGGGAGGAGATCGCGATCCTACAAGCGCAAGGTCACGGGGTCCGGGACGTCGCTCGGCGTCTGGGACGGGCGGCGTCGACCATCTCGCGGGAATTGCGCCGCAATGCGGCGACCCGCAGTGGCGGCCTGGACTATCGCGCCACGACCGCGCAGTGGCACGCTGAACGCGCGGCACGCCGGCCCAAGCCAGCAAAACTGGCGGGGAACGCAGCGCTGCGGACGTACGTGCAGGAGCGGCTCGCCGGAACTGTCGCGACACCGGGCGGGAGCGCTCTGCCTGGCCCTAGCGTTGCCTGGAAGGGACGGCGGCACGGGCGACGCCAGAGCCGGCGATGGGGTCGATCCTGGAGTCCGCAGCAGATCGCCGAGCGCCTACGGCTCGACTTTCCGGGCGATACGACGATGCGCATCAGTCACGAGGCGATCTATCAGGCGCTCTACATCCAGGGCCGGGGCGCGCTGAAGCGTGAGCTGACCGCGTGTCTTCGCACAGGACGGGCTTTGCGTGTGCCGCGGGCCCGCAGCCTGGGCCGAGGCAGGTCGTTCGTCACCCCCGAGGTGCTCATCAGCGAGCGTCCGCCCGAGGTGGAGGACCGCGCGGTGCCGGGGCACTGGGAAGGAGATCTGATCCTGGGTCTGAAGAGTTCGGCGATCGGGACCCTGGTCGAGCGCACGACGCGCTTTACGATGCTGCTGCATCTTCCGCCGATGGACGGCCATGGGGTGACACCGCGTGCGAAGAACGGCCCGGCGCTGGCGGGGCACGGGGCCCAGGCGGTGCGCGAGGCGATCGCCGGCACGATCGCGCGCTTGCCCGAGCAGCTGCGGCGCTCGTTGACCTGGGACCAGGGTACCGAGATGGCCGAGCACGCGCGCTTGCGGATCGACGCGGGTCTGCAGGTCTACTTCTGCGATCCACGCTCACCCTGGCAGCGGGGGACGAACGAGAATACGAACGGGTTACTGCGACAGTACTTCCCGAAAGGAACGGATCTGAGCGCCCACAGCGCGAACGATCTTGCTGCTGTGGCCGCAGCCCTCAACAGCAGACCGCGCAAGACGCTGAACTGGAAGACGCCGGCAGAGGCGCTCGACGCTGTGCTGGCTGCCGTGCAAGATGGTGTTGCGACGACCGCTTGAACCCAAGTAGAGACCCGCGAGCCGACTGGTGGCAGGGAATCGCGTCAGAAAATAAATGTCTGGATAACCCTCGTAACCGGACATTCCCGACATCTGCCGCGAGGGGCCGCTTTGGGTCACTCTCATCCGTTCGCATCAGGTTCGGCCAACGGTCCGGACGAGCCGGAAACGGACACGAGGGTCGCGCGCCTCACCGGTTGCGGTTTGGCTGCTTGGCGCACCTCCCCTTCATCCACGGAGAGGGGCAGGTCGATGGTGAAGCACGCGCCTCCGCCCTCGCTGCTCGACAGCGCGATCTGACCCTGCAGGGTCGAGGCGACCAAATTGAAGACGATGTGCAGGCCGAGCCCCGTGCTGCCCTTGTCGCGCCCCGTGGTGAAGAACGGGTCGAATACCCTGCCCAGGTGCTCCGGCGGGATGCCGATGCCGTCGTCCGCTACGATGATGCGCAGCCGATCCTCACCCGAACGAGACGCCGCGACGTCGAGCACGCCTGATCGGCCGTCTGGATAACCGTGCACGATGGCGTTGAGCGCCAGATTGCTGATCACCTGCGCCAGCGCGCCGGGATGGGAATCGAGGACGATCCCGTCCTCGCAGCGGATCCGCACCGCGTGGCCTTTGCGGCGCACGAGCGGACCGAGCGTGCTCATCAGGTCCTCAAGCCAGCCGCGCAGATCAAAGGTGCGCTTCTCCTCGCTGGCTTGGTCCACCGCGACCTGCTTGAAGCTGTGCACGAGGTCGGCGGCCCGCGTCAGATTGGAGAATAGCAGCCGCATGCCCTCGCTCAGTCGGGCAAGGCCTTGCGTGAGATCCGACCGGCGCAGCTGCCCTGACTCGACGGCGCGCTGGAGCTGCCTGAGATCACCCTCAGCGGCTGTCGAGGTGGTCAGCGCCAGCCCGATCGGTGTGTTGATCTCGTGAGCGACGCCTGCCACGAGTTGGCCGAGGGCCGCCAGCTTCTCGGCCTGCACAAGATGGGCCTGAGCCTCGCGCAACTCGGACAGGGCCATCTCCGACCGCTCCTTCTCCCGCCGAAGTGCCTCCTCTGTCCGGAATTGGCGCCGCGCCCGCACCTCCCGCGCTCCGACGGCGTAGAGGGAGAGCGCGTAGGCCATGCCGATCTCGAAGTTGTTCACGAAGCGCATGCCCGCCCGCTCGTGCACCGCGAAGGTCTCGCACACGGCGAAGCAGAGCCAGGTCAGGCCGCAGAACGCGGCGAGCGAGGGCAGGCGCAGCGGCAGCAGCGTCGAGACGAACAGGATGACGATGATCATGCCCGCGGCGGCATGGTCGAAGCCAGGTCCCAGCCGCAGGTAGATCAGGCTGAGCACGCAGCCGGGCACGACGCAGTAGCCGAGGTAGATCTCCTCGGCCCAGCGCCGCGCGGCCGGCCAGCTCAGCGCCGCGGTCGCGGGCAGCAGCACGGCGAGGGCGACGGCAAGGCGAAGGAATAGGGTCTCGGTCCAGTGCGCCGGGTCGAGGATCCAGTCCCAGACGGCGAAGGCGCAGTAGATGAAGGCGCCGAGCAGCATCGCCGCGCGCGTGCGGGGTAGGTCGTCGAGGGTGAAGCGCGTCACGAAGGCGCGCTCGGCGGCGGGAGCTTCGAAGCGCAGGCCGAGCCTGCTCAGGAGTTTGCGCATCAGGACGAAAGAGAGCAGCGGAGCGCCCCTCCTACGCGCTGAAGCCTCGGGATGCACGCCGTTCGATCATCCGCCCTGCGCCACTTCCGGACCTTTGATCAGTGCCGCCGGAATGGCCGCTCGTCACTCGACAGCGTTGGGGTGGACGCCCCCTGACGGCATCGATGTGCCAGAGTGGAGGTGTTGCAACACCACTGCAGGAGGCGTCCATGGGTGAGGTTAGCACAGTCGGGATCGATCTGGCCAAATCGGTGTTCCAAGTTCACGGCTCGGATCCGAGTGGCACAGTCGTGTTTCGCAAGAAGCTTCGGCGTGCTCAGGTGCTGGCGTTCTTCTCGACCCTTCCGCGCTGCGTGGTCGCGATGGAGGCATGCGCCAGTGCTCACTACTGGGCCCGGGAGATCGCCTTGGCAGGTCACGACACGCGGCTCATCCCGCCGGCTTACGTGAAGCCGTTCGTGAAGCGGCAGAAGAACGACATGGCCGACGCGGAGGCGATCTGCGAGGCGGCACAGCGGCCAACAATGCGGTTCGTCCAGGGCAAGACCGCGCAGGCTCAGGCCTGCGCGGTCGTGTTTCGTACGCGCGACCTGCTCGTGCGTCAGCGGACCCAGTTGATCAACGCCCTGCGCGGGCACCTCACCGAGTTCGGGTACGTCGTTCGCCAGGGTGTCGGGCACGTTGGCCAGCTCGTCGCGGTCATCCGCGACCAGACATCCGACGTGCCGGCCCAGGCACGGCCGGTCCTGGCCGTCATCGCGGACACCCTGCAGGCGCTGCAGGCGCAGATCGCGCTTCTGGACCGCGAGATCGCCCAGCGTGCGAAGGACGATGCCGTGGCCAAGCGGCTGATGACGATACCGGGTGTCGGCCCGGTGATCGCGGCCGCACTGGTGGCGCTGGCACCGGCTGCCAGTACCTTCCGCCGCGGGCGTAACTTTGCGGCCTGGCTCGGCCTCGTCCCGCGGCAGCACTCCAGCGGCGGCAAGGAGCGGCTGGGGCGAACGACCAAGATGGGCGAGCGCAGCTTGCGACGGTTGCTGATCCTGGGCGCGAGCTCTGCGACCAAGGTCGCGGCGCGCGATCCCGACAAAGCTGGGGCATGGTTGGCCGGCATGCTGTTGCGCAAGCCGCGCATGCTGGTCACCGTCGCCCTGGCGAACAAGATGGCAAGGATCGTCTGGGCCTTGATGGCCCACGGCGGCTGCTACAGAGCTCCGGCCACGGCGTGACCGCCACGGCCTGAGGCGTCAGCGAGGCAGGGAAGGTCAGGCGAGAGGTATGGCGCAACGGTCAGAAGACGGGGTCGGGAAAACCAGTGAATGGCCAAGCGCCTTGAGCGCGCGACAGCGATTTGGATCCGATCCGCGATCTCCATACAGGCCAGCAGCTGTGAGGTTCGGCGACATCGTTTCAATCTCGCCGTCCGCGCTCCCGGCCGATCTGGCATTCCGATTGCTGCTTCTGCTGTGGAGCTGTGGGCAGCGCGGCACGCGCTGTCCATCAGATCCCCAGCCAACGCGAGACACGGCCATGGATCTGACGAAGGCGCGTCTGGGATGGATTGAACTCTATGCCCAGACCGGCGACGCCGGCCTCGTTTGCCGCCGCTGCGGCATCTCACGCCCGACGTTGCGCAAGTGGTGGCGGAGGTATCAGGCCGCTGGTCCAGCTGGGCTGGTGGAACACAGCCGCCGTCCGCGACGCTTGGCAGCTCAGAAGGTGTTTGCAGAGCACGAGACGCTGATCCTCAGCCTCCGACGCGACCGCAAGCTCGGGATCAAGCAGCTCCGCAATGAGCTCGTCCGTCAGCACGATCTGACGCTGTCGCTCGACACCATCCATCGCGTGCTCGTCCGTCACGGCGAGCAAGTGCTCAAGCGACCGCGGCGGCGCGTCAGAGGGAAGCTCCGCTATAGTCGACCCGTGCCGGGCGATCGGGTGCAGATGGACGCCTGCAAAATCTGCCCGGGTGTGTACCAGTACACCGCCATAGATGACTGCTCGCGCTACGCCGTGTTGGGGATCTATCCACGCCGGACCGCCGCGAACACTCTCGATTTTCTCGACCGCGTGATCGAGGAGATGCCGTTTGCCATTCAGCGGATCCAGACCGACCGCGGACGCGAATTCTTTGCCGAGGCTGTGCAGCAGCGGCTGATCGACTGGGGCATCAAGTTCCGCCCGATCCCGCCACGATCGCCCCATCTGAATGGCAAGGTCGAGCGCAGCCATCGCGCCGCTCTTGAGGAGTTCTGGACCACTGTGGATCCGAAATCCGCGGACATCGCCGACCGCGTGGCCGAGTGGCAGCATCACTGGAACTGGAGCCGCCCCCATTCGGCGCTTGATGGCGCATCTCCCATCGACCGGGTGGCTGAACGCTCGGACCAGACGCCGCTCCGAGAAGAGGTGGAAGCCCTCTTCGACCCCGCTAAAGCGCGCATCCGTCATCCGGACTACCGCATCGATCAGGCCTTGGCCGCGGTGAAATGATCTCCCCAGACCCTACAGTTCATCGGCCGCACAGCTGCGGTCGACCAGGTCCGGAGCTGGTCTGGCCTCCTGATCGCGCCGCGTCGTCATGGGTCCGCCGCGGCGATGGCACGCCCCGACGAGACCCGCCTCGCGCATCAGCCGCGCAATCCGCTTGCGGCTGTGAGCCTCGCCCTGGTCACGCAACTCCGCCTGGACCCGCGGCGAGCCGTAGGTCTGACGCGAGCCCAGGTGGATCGTGCGGATGCGCCGGAGCAGCACCTCGTCCGCCTGAGCCCGCGCCGAGAGGGGTCGGCCGACCCAGGCGTAGTCCCCGGCCTTCGAGACGCCCAGCACGCGCGCCATGACGGCAATCGGGAAGTGCGCCTGGTTCTCGCTCATGAACCGGAAGATCCAAACGGCAGACCTCCGGTCTCGCGCGCAAACCAGGCTGTCGCGCGAGAGAGGATGTCGCGCTCCAGCTTCAACTGACGGTTCTCGCGCCGCAGCCGAAGCAACTCCTCGCGCTCGTTCGCCGACAGCGCGGCCTCAGTAGCAGCAGGCTTCGCCTCTCGGCGTCCCTCCTGCTGGTCGGCCTCGGCCACCCAGGTGCGGATGGCCTGGGCCGACGGCTCGAACTCACGGGCGAGGTCGGTCGGATCGCGCCCGGCGCGGACCAACTCGACCATCTCGCGGCGGAACTCCGCCGGGTACGGGGGACGGGGTCTCGGCATGGCAAACACACCTCACGCGAAAGCGCTCTCGGTGTCCACCGATCCGGGGCAATCCCACTAACTCTTAGAGCATCTATCTGAACCGCCTTCGCTCGTGAAATTTAAACCACTTGGTGGGAGCGAAGGTGGGTTGTGTTAGGGTCTCTTAATCTTGTGCGAGCCTCGCTGGCCGCGCTTCTAGATTGATACTGGACGGCCGATCATCCGCGCAGCTTCATCGCGTCGTGCGACAGACCGCCTCCGAGACCTTCCTGCAGCCGGCATCGCCGCCGAGATCCCGAGGCGGCTGGCCAAGTCGCGTCGACACGGCCCAGCCGCGACCTCGTCAAGCTCAGTGCAGCTTTCCGGTGACCCACCCGACGATCGCGTCCGCAACCTCCAGATTGTTTGATTCCAGCATCATCATGTGTCCATTGCCTCGGATGCCGTGCTCGGCCAGCGCGAGCCGATCCGGCTTCGCGCCAGCCTGTTCGAGGAAAGCCCCGGTACAATCGTCCATTGTTGCTCGAAACGATGCCTCTCCGGTGACGATCACAGCGGGAACTTTCGCGAGGTTCGGCAGCTTGCGCGCTGGCTCGGCCTGCAACCAGCACCGGATCTGACCTGGCCGCAGCGGCTTCTCCGCCTGAGCGATCGTGAGATCCGTGGGCGAGTTGACCGCCGGATCGAAATGCAGCGGCACGCGCGTGATGCCGTACGGCCGAGCCCGAGCGTCGCCGACTTTCTCGTACCAGTCGTCACCGCCCTTGAACCGGATATCGAAGAACGTCGGACCATTCGGCTCGACCGCCACATGCGCCTTCACAAGATCCGGCCGCTGGTCCGACACGGCCCATCCAAAAACACCTGCCTGCGAGTGGGTGAGCAGAACTGACGGGCCGATCTTCTCCAAGAGAGCGATGAGCGCGGGATCGACGAGTTCCTCGCTCTTCAACGCGCTCGCGATGAAGGGCACTTGGGAGAGATAGAATTGGTCGAACGCGGCGTTGCCTTTCACGCCCGGACCTCCAGGCCACTGGGTGTGCAGCTTCGCCTGCGGAAAGAGGCCGAAGTTCTCCTGGCCGGTGAAAATGCTCTCCAGATCGCCCGTAGTGAGCCGGGCGTAGGGGCCATAGACCTCGGGATTGTCGCCGGATCGCCCGCGACCGACCTGATCGACCACGTAGACGGCAAAGCCACGCTCGACGAAGCGATCAACCCAGCCCGGCCGACCATCGGGGGTGCCCAGGAAGTTGATCCCGGTCTGCGCGGTTCCATGCACCATCACCACGGGGTAAGGCTGCGTGACCTGCACCGGAGCGTGGTACTGCACGAACATGTGGCCGACGGCGATCTCCTTCCCTTGGACCGTCTGGTAGCGGCCACCCACGAAGAAGTAACCCTCCTGCTGGGCTGGCTTGAACGCGGCGTGGGTGCCGGGATCGCGATCCGCGGCCGCGGCGGGGAACAAGCAGGCCAGCGCGAGGGCGCAAGCCGTAGAAGCCCGAAGCATGGTTTCCTCCCATCAGCGTCTCCTGCGCCTGCCGAAGGCTAGCATGGCGGTTGAGAGCGGACGCGTGCGTGTTGCGTGGAGGTGGTGAGCGGGTGGAGCAGGGTGGTCCGGAGGGTTGTTAGATGGCGGAGCTGGCGCATGCCTGCCGCTCTGGCGCAGAGCGAACGGTAGGGATGCGCGACTTCCAGAGCTTCGATCAGGGTCGCCGGATTGGCCGCTCGACACTCGACAGCGGACCTCTCGAAAGCGGCGATCGTTTCTCTGCCAGTGCGCTGGCGCCCGCGCGTCTCGAGTGCAGCTTGACGGCCCGCTGCGAGCGCCAGACAAGTAGCAACGCGCCCCAACCAGGCCTCCTGCGATTGAACCCGGGATTATCCTGTGTTGTTGACCCGTATCCGATGGTGAGGGTGTGGTGCGTGACGGACGCGTGTGAAAGTCCAGCATGGGAGGAGAAACGGCTGGCGGCTCTGCGCGCCTACCGAGTTCTCGATACACCCAGAGAAGACGACTTCGACGAGGTCGTTCAGCTAGCGGCCCAGATCTGCCGAACGCCGGTGGCCGCCATCAGCCTCGTCGAGGACCGCCGTCAATGGTTCAAGGCCGAGGTGGGCCTGGGCATCCGAGAGACGCCGATCGATGTGTCAGTCTGCGCCACGACTGTCCTCACGCCCGGGCTCACCGTCGTGCCGGACATGAGCTTAGACCCGAGGTTCGCAGCCAACCCCTTGATCGCGAGCTTTCCGTACCTGCGCTTCTACGCGGGAGCGCGGCTGGAAACGCCGGACGGCCTGCCGCTCGGCAGCCTCTGTGTGCTTGACCGCAACCCGCGAGCAGGGCTGAGCCGTGAGCAGGCATCGGCTCTGATGGTCTTCGCCCGGCAAGTGACGAGCCAGCTTGAGCTGCGCCGGGCCGTGACTGAGCGCGACGAGGCGCTGTCGATTGTGCGTCAGAGCGAGGCGCGCCAGCACCTGCTCGTCCGCGAGCTGCACCATCGCACCCGCAACAATCTCGCCGTACTCCAGGCCCTGTTCGGCGTCACCGCGCGCGCGAGCGGCAGCGTCGATGAGTTATACCGCGCCTTCTCCGACCGGATCGCCTCCCTGGCGAGAACGCAGGCGCTCCTGTCCGACGACTACTGGCAAACCGTACGCCTCGACGACCTTCTCGCGCACGAGTTCGAATGGCACCTCAGCCATGACACCGGCCGCGTGGTGCTGGACGGCCCTGAACTCGATCTTGCTGCGGACCTCGCCGTGCCGCTTGGCATGGCCCTTCACGAACTCAGGTCGAACGCTGAACGCCACGGGGCGCTCTCTTCTGCCGGCGGGAGGGTCAAGGTGCAGTGGGGCCTCGTCAGGCAAGACGGGAAGCGGCTGTTACACCTCGTGTGGTCCGAGCACGGCAGCCATCGTGCGAAGCCGCCGTTCCGGGCTGGCGTGGGCACGAAGATCCAGAAGATGCTGGAGGCCCAGTGCGGGGCGGAGGTGAACACCGAACATCGGCCCGAAGGATTTTGGATCAGCGTGACAGCCCCACTCGTGGAAGCGCGGCTGGTTCCGGAATACTGAGTACCCCACGCTCGCCATCGACGAACTCGCCCGCGGCAGCGGCTTGAGCTAAACTGTATCTGGTCGGGAGGCTCATCGCCGCTTGCGGCGTGTGGCGCGTCATTCCCGTCCACGCAGATCGAGGTCGGCCGTGAGGCGACAGGAGTGGCATGGCCCGAGAGTGGCATGGCCGGTGAACGCGGTCCGCGCGGTTGCATCCTCATCGCCGAGGACGAGGCTCTCATCGGCATTGAGCTTGCCGATCAGTTGGTGCTGCGTGGCTTCACGGTTGCCGGCCCATTCCCGACCTGTTCTCAAGCCGAAGAGTGGCTGCGGGCCAACGAGCCGGTTGCTGCGGTTCTCGACAACGCGCTCGCGGATGGGCCGTGCGAGGCGCTCGCGCGCGATCTTGAGAGCCGCGGAATCCCGTTCCTGGTCTATAGCGGCTATGACCACACGGCGACACTGCCGGTCGTGTTTCAGCGCGTCCCCTGGATCAGGAAGCCGGCACCTGTCGAAGTTGTTCTCGCCGGCCTGACCGCACTGCTCAAGGATGAGTAGGGCATAGCCCCGTCCATTTGGTGCGACTGAACATAACGGAGCCAACTATTTTCGTCCGGGTCGAGCGGAACGCCTTGGCCGACTGGGCACAGCCTCCAGATCCGGCTCCTCTTCCTCGAAATCTGTATTTCCCAACTGGGTCCGACACCATCTGCGCATGTCGAGGTCATGGATCTTCTGACAGTAAGACGGGTCCTCGTGTTCGAGCGACAAGCACAGATTGAGCAGATCCGCGCTGTCGAGAACCACGCACCGCGAAGGATTCTCTTCGGCAGCACTCAGAGTTGCAATGAGTGCTCCAGCGATGGCCAGCGTTCGCGTCATCATCGGAGCAACAGGACCAGCCAGTCGGTGTGCCAGGCGGCACGCTCGTCGTCAGCATATTATGCGCGTGCCGAGACCGCACCTTGATCAGCATCAGGACTCCTCCATCTCAGCCGACGGAGGTTAAGTGCTCACTTGGTCGAAGCTGAAATGATCGAACAGAAAAAATCAAAGAAATCCGGCTCATCGACGGCTATCCTAGCAAGTCGTCATGCAATGCCGCCGAGCATCAGCATCGCGAGTATCAGGCCTGTTGTGGATGCTGCAAACCCGATGAGGGCTTTGCCGATCGACGGCAGCGGCAATATGCTAGCTGCCGCTCGCTCATCAAGCCGCGACATCTTATGCTCCGTAGGACGTGATTTGGCCTTACAACGAGCCGGAGCCTCGGCGGTTCCCTCGATGGGAGAGCAATCAGTTGACGTATCAGGACTGCTACACTCCTCACCAGCCAGGGGTCACCGACCGTAGAAGCAGGCCAACCAGGCTCCGGGCTGGTTGATCCCGCATTGACGGCGCGCCGCGGCGCCCAAGATTGCTGAGGGGGCGGCATGGAGGTAGCCATGACGCGGTTCGATTACATCCTGAATTGGAGGCTCAAGGCCGGGTCCCACCAGTTTCCAGGACCGGACGGCGGCACCTGCATCAACGAAGCCGCCATCGTCGCGGCCGGGTTTCCGTACCAGTCGGTGTGGCGGGTCGATATGATGCCGCGGTGCTTCTCGCGGCCCATCTGCCGCCTCGCGATGCTGCTCAATGACGAAGCGGACGACGTGCAACGCCAACGGTTGCTGCCGTTCGTCACCCGCCTAGCCTGCGCGGACACACCCGAGGTGGAACGCTTGCGCCAGAACTACATCAATGCGCGCACGTACAGGGCGCCGTTGAGCTTCGAGGAAGGGCTGACGGTGCTCGAAGGGGCCCTGGCCATTGGCCGTCAGGCCATCCTTCCGAGCGGGGACGAGGTGAGCGAAAGGCTGGATCAGGCCAAACGCATTCCTGAACCGGCAACGCCAGACCGGACCATGATGGGCAAGATCAAGGAATGGCTCGGGATCGAAGCTGAAGTCGTCTGACCTTGTGTAGGGATGCCGCACCACTGGCGACAGGAACAAAGGGAGGCGTTCATGAGAACGTATTACGTCTTCCAAGCTGCAAGCTCCCCCGACTTGCGCGGGTACACCTACGATCCCACAGGCGAGAGACTGCCCGCCCAACATGGTCCGTGGACCCGCCTCCTGCAGCTAGGCCCTGATGAGGCGTGGACCCAAGACGTGAGCCGAGCGGTGGTGGCCGGCGGCATCTTAGAGAGTGGCTATTACCTGTGGGGTCCCGTCGATCAATCCGGTTCGTTGAAGCCCATTATCGAGAGTGATCGCGTCGAAGGGACGGCTGTGTTCAACCGGGATAATCATCAGATTGGCACAATCCAGCGGCTGTTGATCGAGAAGGTGAGCGGGCGCGTCCTCTATGTGGATGTGACGTTCGGGGGATTTATGGGTCTGGGCGTCCATCATCTCACGATCCCGTGGGGAATATTGACCTATGATAAAGAACTTGAGGGCTACCATACGGACATCACGGAAAATCAGGTCGAAGGCGCGCCGGCCTTCTACAGTGAAGACCGAGTCTGGCCGGGCCCCGAGCGAGAAGAGCAGCTAAGAAAGTACTGGAACAGTGTCGCTCAACGGGCCGGTTGATGGCGCAATCATTTGCTTGAGGCTAAGAACTGGCCCTCATCCCAGTCTTTCTGCCGGCACGGCCCGAGCGCAAAGACCAAGCTGCCGCCAAGGCGTTTGGCCACAGAGGTCGCCGGCATCTGCTCGGGGCATGGTCCTGCTCCCGCCCCGATCGGATCAGGTTCGTCGGTCAGGAGAGAAGGCAGCGACTCGTCGAACTCGACGAGGAATTGATAATCTTGAACATGCCTCAGGGAGATCTTGAACTGGGCCGACACGACTTGGCTCAGAGCGACAGAGCTTGGAGCACGTGGCGGCCGACGAGATCCGAGGATTGCGGGTTCTGGCCCGTGATCAGGTTGCCGTCCCGCACCGCATAGGGCTGCCAGTCCGGACCACGCTCGAACTTGCCGCCGAGCTCCTTCAGCCGGTCCTCCAGCAGAAAAGGAACAACCTTGGTCAATCCGACTGCCTCCTCTTCCGTGTTGGTGAAGGCGCTCACTCTACGGCCCTCGACGATGGGGTGCCCGTCTCGACGCTTAGCGCGCACGAGGCCCGCAGGGCCATGGCAGACCGCCGCAACGAATTTGCCGGCATCGATCATGGAGCCGATGATCCGCGCGAGCGTGTCATCGTTGGCCGCATCCCACATCGGTCCGTGTCCACCCGGTAGGAACACGGCATCGAACGCCTGCGGATCCACGCTCGTCAGAGCCGGAGAGTTCTTCGCTACCGCTCGGGCTCGCTCATCCGCGAGGAAGCGCCGGACCGACGCCGGTACCTCCTGCTGGTCGGCGGGTTTGTCACCGGGTCCCCGGCCGGCCTCGGCCGGTACGCTGCGGGGGTCGAAGGGGATCTCGCCGCCACGGATCGACACCAGCGTGATGTCGGCACCACCGTCCTGCAGGACGTAGTAGGGGGTGGCGAGCTCCTCCAGCCACACGCCGGTGCGATGGCCGCTTGAGCCGAGCTCCGCATGCGAGGTGGCGACGACCAGCACCTTGTTGCCTAGCATGGCTGATCTCCCGATCGTGCTGCCATTTCAACCCCAACCGGCCCTGCCTGTTCGCACCGCTCTCCTCGAAGATCAAGCCACGGCGAACGAGCATGGCAGCTCAGTTCGAGCGAAGTCACCGGTCCAGGAAGCTCGCCACCCGAGCGGCCACATCAACCTGGGCCGCACCGTGAGGCCACGCCCCTGGCCTGGATTGACCTTGGTCTCGTAAGACGTCCCCTGCTCCTTGAGCAGGCGTTCGATCGCGTAAGCCCGCGACACCGGTACGATTGGATCCATGACTCCGTGCAGAATCAACCTGGGCGGGAGCCGCGGCCGGTGCGCGGCGAGCTGTTTCGGCAGGGCCCGAAGCAGTCGACGATGGCCTTCGCGCGCCCATCGGCCGCGGCCGTCTCGAAGGCGAGAGCTGCACCCAGCGAGATGCCCACGATGCCGAGACGGTTCGCGTCCACACCGGGTTGCTTCACCAGCCAGTCCACAGCGTCCCGCACGGTGGCCGCCCAGAGGGAGAAGTTCTGCCGCATTCGTGCGGAGGCGACCCGCCGATC
Source organism: Methylobacterium sp. 4-46 (assembly GCF_000019365.1). GTDB lineage: Bacteria > Pseudomonadota > Alphaproteobacteria > Rhizobiales > Beijerinckiaceae > Methylobacterium. The sequence goes on from NC_010511.1 coordinate 6,148,331, forward strand.
GCCCGTGCGATCGAGGTAGTAGACGAAGGCGACGTGAGAGCCGGAAGCCGCGATGGTGCGTGCGGCCAAACGAGATCCATCTGCGAAAGTCAGGCCGTCTGCGCCGTGCAGGAGCAGAACAGCGGGTGCGTTTCTGGCTATCTCCTCCCCTCTTAACGTGTCCCGATTGAGCAGCGAACCATTCTACCTCGATGTGCGTAGCGCCGCTCGTGAAGCTCAACACTCCCTCTACCCATATGATGTGCCATCGGCCACCGGAGCGGTGCCGTTCAATGGGCATCGTCAACCCATACGCATTCGGAATATTCGCCTGCGCGCCACGTCCGGACCTTCGACCGAGGCCGCCCAGGGCTCCTCGCGCGAGCAAATCCTGGAGGAGCTTCGCCTCGTTCGGCGCGTTATCGCCTCTGACGACGATGGGCTCTGATCCTCTGGTCAGTTGACAGGGGGAGTGAGCTGCTTCGGGGGCGCAGGTTGGCCCCGCGGCTCAAGCGGTGGTGAGCGAGGAGCGGCAACCATGCCTGTAGTTCATGACCTCCCGACCGACCGCACGACGCTCACGGGTCTGCTCTTCCCAGCTGGCGTTCCGATGCTCTGGTCGCCGACACTCGTGTTCTACGATGAAGCGGGACGCATCGATCGCGACCGCCAACTCGCGCATTTGGCTTTTATGACACCTCACGTGAAGGGCTATCTCGTACCTGGCTCAACCGGTGATGCGTGGGAAATGAATGATGCGGAGGCGCTCGCGGCACTGGAAGTTGTGCTTCCCTTCGCTGCTCAACATGGCCTGGATCTCCTTGTTGGTGTTCTGCGCCCAACGACGGATGCCATGCTTGCTCTGATCGACAAAGTTCTGGATTATCTTTGCCGGCGTGCCGGGACAGATTCGGTCGCCGACGCCTTGGCGGCAAGTCACGTCCGCGGGCTCACAGTCGCACCGCCGACCTCCGACCCGCCCCTCTCGCAAGACGCGATCGGCGCGGCACTCGCGCCTGTGTTTGAGCGTGGTCTGCCAATCGCTCTTTACCAGCTGCCGCAAGTGACCGGGAACACCATGACGCCGGCACTGGTCGCTGGGCTGGCGGAGCGCTTCCCGAACCTGCTGCTGTTCAAGGACAGCAGCGGCACCGATGAGGTTGCGCTGTCAGGCCGGATGCCCGCTGGGGTGACGCTCCTGCGGGGCGCCGAAGGCGACTATGCTCAATGGAGCAAAGCGCACGGCGGCGTGTACGATGGCTTCCTGCTCAGCACTGCCAACGCCTTCCCGGCCCAGCTCGCGACGGTGCTCGAGCATCTCCAGCAAGGCCGCTTCACAGAAGCTGAGCAGTGCTCGGCGTCCATATCGGCGGCGGTTGCCGACGCTTTTAGGGCCGTTATCGAAGTGCGGCAGGGCAATGCATTCACGAACGCGAATAAGGCCATTGCTCATATCATGGCCTATGGCCGCGACGCGCTCCAAGCATCGCCGCCGAGGCTCTATGCGGGGGGGCATCTTCCTCACTCGGTTTTGAGGACAGTTATGGAATCCCTTTCCCGTCATGGGCTCCTGCCCGTACGAGGTTACCTGGAGAGCTGAGCTGAGTAGATCCGCGTTGAAAGTAGGCCACCCGCTTTCATCTAGAGCAGCACCCGATCACGTTGCAATCGGGTGCTGCTCTAGGTCTTTGATCTTGCCGCATTTTCTGCGACGAACCGGCATCCACTTCGTCGGAAAATGCTCTAGAGCCAGGCGAGCCACACTCTTTTGCGCTCTACTCGTCGGCTGGCATGTAAACAATGAGACCGATTCTTCACGGCCAGGGTAGCCGCGCCCGCTGACTCGCCTGATGCGGGAGGACGGCGTGCCGGCGGAGATGAGAGAAGCGCGTCCGGACATCAAACGCCCGGAAAACCCACGCAACCGGTCATTCCCGACATCCGCCGCGAGGGGCCGCTATGGGTCATGATTTCGCCTTGGGCGCAGCGAGAGCAAGAACCGATCGCGTTGCAATCGGCTCTTGCTCTAGGCCTCTGGTTTTGCGGCATTTTCCGCGGCGAACCGGCGTCCGCTTCGCCGGAAAATGCTCTGGCTGCGCTCCGCGAGGACAGGCTGATCCTCAGCCCCCGAAGCCGGCCTGAGGTGTGAGCGGACTGAGATCAAACTCGCGACCAGCGGCCCGGTGCTGATCTCAGCTCGGCAGCACCCGCCATGCTCGACCGAGAGCCATGATCGGCCACCAGCGGCGGCGCTCCCGACCCGGACTGACAGTCGAGGCCGGAACCTCAGCCTGGATCAGGCGCGCACGGCGGGCCTGGATCAGGGCGTCGATGCGCGTCATCGCCTCCACGATCTCCGCAATCGTCAGCGCCGCGCCTTCGCGCACCTCGCCACGCTCGCACCGCGACAGGCGTTGCCGCGCCATGTCCAGAAGTCGGCGGCTCTCTTCGGCATAGCCGTCGATCGCGGCACGCTCCGAGGAGCGGTTCGTCAGCGCATTCATGGCGAGAACAGCGAGGAGCGTTAGCTGCGAAGGTGCCTGAAGGCCGCCTCGATACGACGGAGTGTCGTGCCCGCACGCGCGTGCCAGCCGACGGACCGGCGGCGAGGTGCCCTCAGACCGCCGGACCGAATGGATCCGGACCTTAGTCGATTACGATCTCAGAGCCTTGACGGCCTGGGTGGTGAGGCCCTTGCCGCCTATGCCCCAGGCTCCACTCCGGAACTCCTGGACCCGCACCCAGGTCACGCCACGCATGGCCTCGCCTTCGATCTCGACCATGGCGTCGGTGACCTTCTCGATCATCCCCGCCTTCTGCTCTTCCGTGAACACGCCTTCGATGAGCTGAATGTCGACGAGCGGCATGATCCTTCTCCTCTGCCTCCGTCCTGCACCGTCGCAGGGCGTGCTGGCCGCATGTTCTAATCCAGGTGCCCGTAGCGACGCTGGGAGGAGACCTGGAGGGATTGGGGAGAGATCGTGGAGATGTGGTAGAACCGGCATGCTGCATCCGCTCGTCCACGAAGGACCGGCAATGCCCTACCTGTTCGACGAGTTCGAACTCGATGCGGACCGGGTCGAGCTGCGCCGTCACGGGCTGATTGTGCCTGTCGAGCGGCAGGTCTTCGGGCTGCTCCTGCTCCTGGTGGAGAACCGGGACCGTATGGTGCCCAAGGAGGAGATCATCGCGAAGGTGTGGGGCGGCCGGATCGTGTCGGATTCCGCCCTCTCAAGCCGGGTCAAGTCGGCGCGACGCGCACTGGGCGACGACGGCAAGGAACAGCGGCTCATTCGCACCCTGCACGGCCAGGGCTTTCGCTTCGTCGCGGACGTGACGACAGAGGGACACCGATCGCTGCCGCCGGCGCGCGCCCTGGACCCCGCCGAGACGCGACCAGGGCCGGCAGGGCATTCGAGGCCATCCATCGCCATTCTTCCATTCCAGCTCGTTGCCGCCTCGGATCTTCATCCGGCCCTCGGCGAGGCTCTCGCTCATGACCTCATCGTCGCTCTCTCCCGGTTGCGATGGCTGTTCGTCATTGCGCGCGGCTCCTCGTTCCGGTTCCGGTCGGAACATCCGGACGCCTGCCGCATCGGACACTTGCTCAACGCCAGCTACTGCCTCAGCGGCGTCGTCGAGACCGCGGCGAGCCGCGTCCTGATCACGGCCGAACTCACCGATACGCGGACCGGAGAGGTGCTCTGGGCAGACCGCACTGCCGGTCCGATCGACGGCATTCACGAGATGCGGGCTCGGATCGCGGCGAACATCATCTCGGCCCTCGAACTCCAGATTCCGCTCCACGAAGCGGCTCTCGCGAGCCTTGCGGCACCGAGTTGCCTGAATGCCTGGTCCGCTTATCACCTGGGCCTGCGGCATCTCCACCGATTTACCCGTGAGGACAATGCCGCCGCGGCGGCCCTGTTTGAGCGCGCTCTCGCCCTCGACCCCGGTTTCGCTCGAGCCAATGCCGGGCTGTCCTCGACACATTTCCAGAGCGCGTTTCTTCGCTATTCCGGCGACCCGGCCGGCGATACCAGGGCTGCGCGAGCCTTCGCGGAGCGCAGCGTGGACCTTGATCCGCTCGATCCGTTCGCCAACTTCACGATGGGCCGGTCCTTCTGGCTGACGGGGGACGTCGACCGGAGCTTTCCCTGGCTGGATCGGTCGACGGTGCTCAGTCCCAGTTTCGCTCAGGGTTTCTATGCGCGAGCCTGGGCCGATGCGATCTCCGAACGGGATCTGAATGGCATGGAGAACGTCGAGATCGCGATGTCTCTCAGCCCGCTTGATCCCTTCTTCTATGCTATGCTGGCGACCCGGGCGCTGACGTGCCTGATCCAGGGCGATGTCAGGCAAGCTGCCGTCTGGGCCGATCGAGCGGCGCAGTCACCCGGCGCGCACGTGATGATCTCGCTCATCGCCGTCATTGCCCATACGTTGAACCAGGATCGTGATCGTGCGGCGGTCTGGAGCGCTGACGTACGGCGGCGCCGCGGCGACATCTCTCAGGCGCATTTCTTCACTTCGTTTCCATTCCGACACGGACCGCTCCGTCTTCGCATGGCGAAGGCTCTGGACGATAACGATATCCGTTGAATGTTCCCGATCATTGATGCGCGACGGGTCATATCTCATTCGATGTGTGTCGGTGACGATCTGCTCGTACTCAGCGGGTCAAGCGTCGCCGAGCAGCTTATTCCGCTGCGCAAGGCTCGGGCACGACCGGTTCAGATCTGGTCCGGAATTTCCAGGTCGAGCAGCGCCGAGCTGAGACCCTTGCCGTGTGCGTCCAGTGCCAGCGAACGGGTCACGCCGCCGCCGAGTGCCCCCTTCAACACGAAATTCAGCGCCCCAATCTTCGGAAGCGCGTAGCGGACGACCTCGCCCGTAACGATCTCGCGAAAATGCTCCTTCACGCGCTCGGGCGTGACGTGCTCTTCGAGGCGGGCGTAGTCCGCCGGGTCGTAGGCGATGACCGAGATGTTCGAGGTGTTGCCCTTGTCTCCCGTGCGGGAGTGGGCGAGCGCACGCAGTTTCATCGTCTGACCTCTCGGCTTTTCAGGCTTCAACGAACTGGACGGCCGGGCGGGCGAGCTCGGCCGGCACGAGCACCGACTGTACCGCCACGACCTCGCGGGCTGCCTTCCAGGCGCCGCCGCCGCCGGCAGGACCATTGGTGTAGAGCGTCTCGACCTCGTTGCCGATCCGCACCGCCTCGGCCATGCTCTCGGTCCGCCCTATGACGCGCAGGCGGACCTCGTAAGGCTCGCGCCCGCCCGAGAGCGCGTCTCCGTGCAGGGCATCGACGCCGATCAAGTCGCAGCGCAACTCGGTCGTCTGGACACCGGTGAGCGCGAGCCGTTCGCGCACCACTTCGCGGGCGAGCCGACCGCGGGCCAGCGCGCCGGGCCCAGCGTAGGAGATCTGCCCCTCGCCGACGTAGGAGTCCACGTAGCCGACGGAGACCTTGAGCAAGCCGGTAGCGGGCGCGCCTGTCGCGCCGGTCACCCGCACCCTGTCGGGACCTACCTGCTCCATCTCGACCCCGGTGAAGTCGCCGACCACGTCTGGCTGGAGATAGCGGGCCGGATCATGCACCTCGTAGAGCATCTGCTCCTTGCAGGTAGCGAGGGTAATCTGCCCGCCCGAGCCCGCGACCTTGGTGATCTCCACCGTCCCGTCCTCGCCGACGATGCCGATCGGAAATCCGAGGCGTGCTAGGCCAGGCACGTCCTTCTGACCGGGATCAGCGAAGTAGCCGCCGGTGATCTGTCCGGCGCATTCGAGGAGATGGCCGACCAGGGTGCCGCGCCCTAAGCGTTCCCAGTCGTCCATCGCCCAGCCGAACTCGTGCACGAGCGGTGCGAGGAACAGGGCTGGATCGCCAACGCGGCCGGTGATCACCACGTCGGCGCCGTCCGCCAGCCCGTTGATGATGGGGACCGCGCCGAGGTAGGCGTTGGCCGAGATGACGCGGTTGCCGAGGTTTGCCACTCGCTCGCCGCTTTCCTCGAGCGTGAAATTGCCGGCGCGCACCGCATCGAGCAGATCGTCGCCCGTGACCGCGGCGACCTTCAGCCCGTTCAGGCCGAGCTCTCGGGCGATGGCCTGGGTTTTCTTCGCGGCGGCGACGGGGTTTGCCGCGCCCATGTTGGTGACGATGCGGATCCGGCGCTCCCGGCACGGCGCCAGCACTGCCCGCATGCGGGCCTCTAGCAGCGGATCGTAGCCGCCGTCCGGGTTCCGCATCTTCGCCTGCTGCGCCAGCGCAATGGTGCGCTCGGCCAAGCACTCGAACACCAGGTAGTCGATGTTGCCCTTCTCGGCGAGTTCGAGCGCGGGCTCGATGCGGTCGCCGGCGTAGCCGGCGCCGGAGCCTAGGTGGATGGTTTTCATTGTTCGGTCTCCGCTTTCAGAGAGGGAACACGCCGAGCAGGACGCAGGCGAAGGTCATCACCACCGAGGCGGCGAGCAGGAACGGGAAGGTGAACTTCTGGTGGTCGGCCAGATCGATGCCGGTGAGGCCGCAGACGAGGAAGGTCGCGGGGGTGAGCGGGCTGACAGGGAAGCCGGTCGTCATCTGACCGAGTAGCGCGCCCTGAGCGACCTGCACCGGCGGTACGCCGAGTTGGTGGGCGACCTCGGCCACGACGGGCAGAACGCCGAAATAGAACGAGTCGGGGTCGAACAGCATCGAGAGCGGCATCGAGATGAGGCCGAGGGCAAAGGGAATGTGTCTACCCATCTCCGGCGGCACGAAGGTCACGGCCGTCTGGGCCATCGCCTTGAGCATGCCAGTGCCCTGCATGACGCCGGTGAACACACCGGCCGCCAGGAGGATCGAGGCCATCAGGATCGCAGCCTTCGCGTGGGCGTCGATCCGCTGCCGCTGAGCATCGACGTTCGGGTAGTTGATCACGAGCGCCAGGGCCGTGCCGAGCATGAACATCAGCGCCGGGGGCACCTTCTCGGCCATGAACACCATCGTTCCGAGGACGATCGCGGTCAGGACGATGTTTGCCCAGAACCGGCCCGGACGGCGCAGCGCCCGCTCGGCATCGCTCAGGGTCCGCGCAGGCCCGCCGACCGCGTCGGGCGCGGCGGTCGCCGCGGCGCCAAGTGTGGAGGGAACCGGTTGGTCAAGTGCCAAGGCGCCACCCGCAAGACCTAGGCGGCGCTCCTCGCGCAGGCCGAGCCAATACGAGACCGCGAAGATGAACACGAGACCGACCGCCTGCACGGCGACGAGCGGTGTGAAGATCTCCGGGATCGGTAGTTTCAGGGCCGCGGAGGCGCGGATCATCGGCCCGGTCCAGGGCAGGAAGTTCACGCCCGCCGCCAGCGAGGCCGCGCAGGCGAGGATGCGCCGGTCGATGCCGACGCGGTCGTAGAGCGGCAGCATCGCCGGGATGGTGATCAGGAAGGTCACCGCCCCCGAGCCGTCGAGGTGGATGAGCAGCGCGAGCAGCGTCGTGCCGGGCACGATCCGGGTCGGGCGCGTGCCGACGGTGGCGAGGATGCGGTCGATGATCGGGTCGAGCATCCCGGCGTCGCTGACGATCCCGAAGAACAGGATCGCGAACACGAACATGCCGACCACGCCCGCGAGATTCTGGATGCCGGAGAGCACGAACTTGCCGGTGTCGAGCCCGAAGCCACCGATCAGGGCGGCCGCGACTGGGATGACGATTAGCGCGACGAGGGGCGACATCCGTTTGGTGAGAATGACGGCGAGTAGCAGCGCGATCGTGCACAGGCCAAGCAGGGCCAGCATCCGTTCCTCCCATAGGATTTGCGGCACGCTTTGACTCGGCGCCGCTACTTTTGTGAGGAAGCCGCCAAACACTACATAACGCAATTGAAAAGATTGGATCGCTGCGATAAACTCAAACTATGGATCTGAATCTACGGCAGCTCCGAGCCTTCGTATCCGTCGTCCAGACGGGCAGTTTCACCCGCGCGGCCACCCTCCTGAACCTATCGCAGCCCGCCCTCACGGTTCAGATCCGCCGTCTGGAAGAGGCGCTCGATGCACGGCTGCTTGACCGTACCAGCCGCACCGTGGCGCCGACACGGCTCGGCCGCGAGTTGCTGCCGGTGTTCCAGCGGGTGCTGCGCGAACTCGACAGCGTGGTGATCGACACCCGCGACCTCGCAGCCCAACGCTACGGGGTCGTGCGTGTTGCGACGCTGCCCTCCTTCGCTGCGAGTTCGTTGGCCGAAGCGATTGCGCTGTTCCGGGCCGACCATCCCCGCGTGACGTTTCAGATCAAGGACGTGATCGCGCAGCGGGTGTTAGACCTCGTGCGAAGCGAGGAGGTTGATCTGGGCATCATCGGCGGCGAGATCCGCGATCCAGAGGTCAGTACGCTTTATCGGACGAGCGATGTCCTGCATGTCGTCTATCCGCATGACCACCCGATCGGCACGATACCGAATGTCACGACTGAAGTACTCGCCGAGTATCCCTTGGTGTTGATGGACCCCGCTACCAGTGTGCGGGCAGTGGTCGATAGGGCCTTCATCGAGGCGGGCCGGCTTCCCGTGGTGGCCTGTGAGGCGACCTACATGATGACGGCGGTAGGCATGGTTCGGGCCGGCCTCGGCCTAACAATCCTACCAGGCTCCGCCCGTGAGATCCGGGCCGAGGCCACGCTCCGCTCAAGGCCGATCGCCGATCCACGGTTCGAACGCGCGGTCTGTCTGATCAAGAAAGCTGGCCGTACCCTGCCCGCGGCTGTCGAGACATTCTGTAAAACCGTCGCGCTTATATTTTGACTCGTAGAGGGTTTTCACGGATCAGCAGACGTGATTCGCTGCTTGCCTGAAGCGGGGAGGAGCCTGTGACGGGTGCCGTCGAGATCCGGACCGACATCGCCACAGCCGCCGAACTGCGACGGCAGGCCAAGCGGGAGCCGCGTCGGCGTACCGCTCTGCGCCTCCTAGCCGTGGCCAACGCGCTCGATGGCATGAGCCGGGCCGAGGCAGCACGGGCGGCCGGGATCGAGCGACAGGCGCTCTGCGATGCCGTCAGCGCTTCAACGCCGAGGGGCTCGCCGGCTTGGTCGACCGCCCGCCCGGCCGCCGGCCGGAGCGCCTGAGCGAGGGCGAGCAAGCGGTGCTGGTCCACCATATCCTGCGGGGCCCCGATCCCGACCGCGGCGAGCCCGCCAGTTGGACCCTGCCGGACCTGTGCCGCTTCATCGAAGCCCGCTTCGGCAAGACCATGCTGCCCCAGTCGATGTCGCGCCTGGTGCGCCGGCTGGGCTTGTCGAAGCAGAAGACGCGCCCCGTTCATCCGCAGCGCGACGCCAGAGCTGCCGCCGCCTTCGCAAAAAGGGGCTCCGCGCGGCTCTGACGAGCGCCGCCGAGGCGCATCCCGGCCAGCAGATCCGCCTCTTTTTCATGGACGAGGCGCGGGTCGGGCAGAAGGGGCGCAGCGGCCGTCGCTGGTGGATGCGGGGTCAGCGCCCGTCGGGACGCTGCGACGGCCGTTTCCAGTCCGCCTACATCTTTGCCGCCGTCGAGCCGGAAACCGGCTCGGCCTTCGGCCTGGTGCTGCCGCGCGTCTCGACCGAGGCGATGAACCTGTTCCTGGCGCAGTTTGCGGCCACGCGCGAGCCGGACACGCATGCCGTCGTGGTACTGGACGGGGCGGGCTGGCACATCGCCAAGGATCTGCGCGTGCCCGACACCGTGACGCTGGTGCGGCTGCCCGCCTACAGCCCCGAACTCAATCCGGTCGAGCGGATCTGGCTGTACCTGCGCGAGCGCTTCCTCTCTGCACGAGTGTTCCACGATTACGAGGCGATCCTCGACGCATGCTGCACCGCCTGGAACGCACTCGCCGCAGAGCCAGGCCACATCCGCTCCCTGGCCAACTTCCCATACATCGCACGCGTCAGTGCTTAAGCGCGACGGTATAAGGCTTAGCGGTAAGGCACCGAGTGTGGCGCGGCGTCGAGGACGGGCTGCCGCCTCAGCGGCCCATGGACCTTCATCTAGCTCCACGCGAGACACCGCCTCCGCAGGGCTGCTGTTCCGCATGCCATAAAAGACTGACTCCTCACGGCCACGGTAGCTGCGTCCTCTCACGCGCTTGACATGAAAGCCCTGCGGGCTGGCTGGTGGCAGGGAACCGTGTCGGGAAACTCTTCGAAATCGGACGCTTCTTGCACGCGCCGCAAATGTCCGGAACGGGTCACGATCCGACATGTTGACGGCAATGGGCTATGCACCAGCTCGGCTCTTGCGCTAAATCAAGGCTGCGCCGATCGCACGGCCTATACTTGCACGGACCGATGTAATAGGATCCAGTGTCATGCGAATGTTTTTCAGCGCTTCTCACAGGCAGCTGGCGGCAGCGCGGGCCATGATCGCTGGCCGGCCTAGTAACAACGGCTATCGAACGCGTCCGTGCTGAATGGGGCGAATGCCCTCTGCTGTCGAAAGATGCTGTGTGCTAACACCTGCACACTCGCTGAGTCATGAATTTGGCAGCTCAAGGAATATGAAACAGCAGGCGAACTCAGGATCCTCATGCTTAATAACATCCTGCGGGTTTCATCAATGGAAAGCGGGCATTGATTGTCCTGATTCGTCACGCCTCAATAGTGTCATATCCAGCAATTCACCAGGAAGATCAGCTCATGACCGACTCTCTGAGCGACGCGACCATCCACCTCGTCAAGGCGACAGTTCCCGCCCTCCAGCAGCACGGCCTCGCTATCACGCGGCGCATGTACGAGCGCATGTTCCAAAACCCCGACATCCGCGATCTCTTCAACCAGTCGCATCATGGTGAGACCGGGTCGCAGCCCAAGGCGCTGGCCCAGGCGGTGCTCGCCTACGCTCAAAACATCGACAACCTCGGCGCCCTTGCTCCGGCAGTCGAGCGCATCGCGCAGAAGCATGTCGGGCTCACCATCCTGCCCGACCATTACCCGCACGTCGCCGAGGCGCTCCTCGGAGCCATCAAGGACGTGCTGGGCGGGGCCGCAACCGACGAGATCCTCGCCGCGTGGGGCGAGGCCTACTGGTTCCTTGCCCACGTTCTGATCGGGCGTGAGACCGCGATCTACACCAGCTTGGCCGCAGCTCCCGGCGGATGGCGGGGGTGGCGCAACTTCAAGATCGACAGCAGGAGGCGCGAGAGCGAGATCATCACCTCCTTCATTCTGCGCCCAGAGGACGGCGGACGCGTCCTGCGCCACCAGCCAGGGCAGTACCTGACATTCTGGATCGACATCCCGGGCCAGCACCCGCTGAAGCGCAACTACAGCATCTCCAGTGCGCCAAGCGAGGAGGCCTATCGGATCTCGGTCAAACGTGAGCCGAACGGGATCGCGTCCAATTGGCTGCACGACCAGGCACAGGAAGGACAGATCCTGAGAGTGGCGCCGCCGGCGGGCGAGTTCTTCCTCAACGAGGAGTCGCCGCGGCCGGTCGTCCTGTTGAGCGGCGGTGTCGGACTGACGCCCATGATGAGCATGCTGGAGACCATCGCCAGTCAACACCCGAACGTTCAGGTCCAGTACGTGCACGGCACCTTGAACGGTTCGACGCACGCGATGAAGGAGCACGTGGCATCCCTGACACAGGCACACGGGAACATCACGGCCACAACCTTCTACGTCGAACCACGGGCGGAGGACCGCCAGGGGCAGGACTATGATCATGCGGGCCTGATCAGCGTGGACTGGCTTCAGGCGAACACACCGCTTGGCGAGGCGGACTTCTACCTGTGCGGGCCACGCCCGTTCCTGAGAGCCTTCGTAAGCGGTCTCGCTCTAGCTGGCGTCCGGTCGGACCGCATCCATTACGAGTTCTTCGGTCCCGCCGACGAGTTGCTGGCCGCCTGAGCACAGCGGCCAGCCTCGCGAGGATAGCCGGCGAGCAGGCAATCCGCTCCGTTGATGATGACCGATTGAACCGAAAGCATGCGCCCGTTGCGGACGTTCGATAACTGCAAACGGAACGGCTGCTCGACGCTCGACAGCGGACCTTCGAGATCAGCCTCCTGCGCGTCTCAAGCGCGGACGTCGCAGGGCCTGAGACGAGATCCCATAGCCGGAACCAGCGGTCATCCCTCGACACTCGGCCCGACACCGATCATGCAGCGGCGCAGGGATTCAGGCCCCGCCCACGCTTGGCCAAGGGCTCGCTGCTCAGGATGTGCCAAAGCCGTAAAGTGCGGCCGGGTTGTCGATGAGGATGCGCCGTCGCGCGGCCTCGCTCGGAGCCCACTCGGCCAGGAGATCGAACAGGCCGGCATCGTCCGGCATGTGCTTCTCGCCGCGGTGCGGCCAGTCGCTGCCCCAGACCATACGCTCCGGCGCCGCCTTCGCGAAGAGCTTGGCGACGTCGGTCGCGTCCGCGTAGGTCGGCGGGCCGCTCGTGGTGTTGAGGTAGGCGCCCGACAGCTTCATCCAGGTCCGCCCGCCGTCGAGGAGGTTCCTGACGACCGGCACGGCGCGGTGGTTGAGCCCCTGCCCGGGCAGGAGGCGGGCGAGGTGGTCGATGACGAGCGGGGTCGGCAGGCGCGCCAGCACCTCGGCGTGGTCGGCGATCTGATCGCCGGTCATGTAGACCTGGACGTGCCAGCCGAAGGGCTGGACCTTCCGGGCCATCGCTTCCAGTCGCTCCGCCGTCGTGACGCCCCAGGATTGCGGGGTCACGAAGTTGACCCGGATGCCGACCGTGCCCCGGGCGGCCATGTCCCTCAGCTCGGCCTCAGTCACGTCGAGGTCGACGACCACGACGGCGCGGGCGGAGGCGCCGAGCTGCGCCACGCCATCAAGGGTGGCACGGTTGTCGATGCCGTAGGTCGACGGGGTCACGACAACGGTGCGGCTGGTCCCGATCCGCTTCTGGAACAGGCGGTAGGCCGCGACGTCGCTGTCGGACACCGGCTGGCCTTTCCAGTGCGGCGAGGCGGGAAAGCGCGTCGAGAAGATGTGGATGTGCGAGTCGCAGGCCTGCGCCGGCACCTCGGTCTTCGGCTGCTCCGTGCCGGCGGAGAACGGCACTGCGTTTTGCGCGAGGGCGGGGCCGCCCGGCAGCCCCGCGGCCGCGGCTGCGCCGAGGCCAGCCGCCTTGAGGATGTCGCGCCGCGACAGGTCGAAGGTGGTCACAGCATGTCCTCCCGAAGACGATGGGATCGGGCCGGGCTCAGAAGCCGTAGAGCCGGGCCGGGTTCGAGACGAGGATCTTGGCCTGCACGGCCGGATCGGGCGCCCACTCCGCCAGGAGGTCGAGGAGGACGGCGTCGTCGGGCTTGCCCTCGGCCGGCGAGGTCGGGTGCGGCCAGTCGGAGCCCCAGATCAGCCGCTCGGGCGCGAGCGCGACGTAGGCGCGGGCGAGGCGGCCACGATCGGCGTAAGCGGGCGGGCCGGACTTCGAGAGGATGTAGGCGCCGGTCAGCTTCACGTAGGCGCCCCGGGTCTCGATCAGGCGCGCCATCACCCCGAAGGCCGGGTGGTCAGGTCCTTCCGGCTCCGGCAGGTGCCCCATGTGGTCGAACACCACTGGTACGGGCAGGCGCTCCAGCACGTCCCTCAAGCCGATGATCTTCTCGCCCTCGGAGACGAGCTGGATGTGCCAGCCGAGATCCGCGATCCTGCGGGCGACCGGCTCCAGGTCCTCGATCGGCGCGCCGCCCGGTAGGCGCGTCCCGAACCGCACACCCCGGATCCCGGCCTCGTGCAGGCGCTTCAGTTCGTCCGCTGTGACGCTCGCGTCGAGCATCACGATGCCGCGGGCGGTCGACCCGAAGGCCTTGACCGCTTCGACGAGCAGCCGGTTGTCGGTGCCGTAGGTCGAGGGCTGCACCACGACGTTGCGGGTGAGCCCGAGGCGGCGCTGGAGTTGCCGGTAATCCTCGACGCTGGCGTCCGGCGGGCGCAGGGTCGCGGCGGGCGCCGCGGGAAAGCGCGCGTCGTAGATGTGGTGGTGGCAGTCGGTCGCGCCCGGTGGCACGGTAAGCCTCGGCCTCTCCGTTCCGGCGGACCAGCGTACGGCGTGAGCCGAGACGGGCCGAGGGCCGGCGATGGAAGCCGCCCCGGCCGCCAGGAGCGCGAGGTGCCCGCGCCGTGTCATCGTGTGGGTCATGGAGCGTCCGCTCAGGCGTGCGAGAACAGGGCCTGACCGGGCGCGGGCATGCGCGCCGTCAGGATGCTTCCGGTCTGGGATTCGGTGATGAACAGGGTCGCACCGTCCTGCCCGCCGTAGGCGATGTTGGTCGTCGAGATCCCGGCCGGCGAGCGCACGCGCAGGATCGGCTCGGCGACGGGCGAGAGGCGCCAGACCGAGCCGAAGCCCGTATGGGCGACGAGGAGGCAGCCCTCCGCATCGAGCGCGATGCCGTCCGGGCCGCCGAGCCCGCCATGGAGCTGCGAGAACACGCCGACCTTCGCGACGAGGCCGCTGGCGTTGAGCGGGATGCGCCAGATCTGCTGCGCCCGCGTCACCGCGACGAAGAGGTTCTGCATGGCGGTGTCGATCACGATGCCGTTCGGGCTCGGCACGGTGTCGATGAGGCAGGTCAGTTCGCCGGACGGGCGCAGGCGGTAGACCCGGCCGGTCGGATCCTGCAGCCCGGTCTGGCCCTGGTCGGTGAAGTAGAGGTCGCCGTTCCCCGCGAAGCTGAGGTCGTTGACGCCCTTGAACCCTTCCGAGCCGGCCGTCTCCAGGAACGGCGTCACCGACCCGCTGTCGGGATCGAGCAACATGATCCCGCGCTTGTAGCAGGTGATGAAGATGCGCCCGTCGCGATGGATCTTCAGCCCGTTCGGCCAGCCGTCGTACTCGGCGATCAGCTCCCACTCGCCGGCCGGGTCTATGCGGAAGATGCGGCCGTGGGGGATGTCGGTGACGTAGAGCCGGCCGGCGCGGTCGAAGACCGGCCCCTCCAGGAAGGAATCGATGGCGTGCCCGCCGCGGTTGGCGTTCGCCCAGGCGGTGGGGCGCGGGTTGCGGAAGCGATCCGGCAGGCGCGTGAAGATCTCGGCCGTGACGGCCGGCGGGGGCGCGAAGAACGACATAGAGGATCCTCGACAGGGGGGCGAAACGGAGCCGTCAGGCCGCGGCGGCGGCCGTGCGCGCGTCGCGGGCATGCGCGCGGCTGATCATCACGACGCTGAGGGCGGCCGCCGCATCGAGCGCCGCGACCGGGAGCATGCCGAGGGTGAAGCTCCCCGTCGCGTCCTTCACGAGGCCGACGACGTTGACCATCAGGCCGCCGCCGATGAGGTTCGCGATCGCGTTGATGCCGGCGAGGCCCGCCGCGAGCGTCCCGGCCGAGAGCCAGCCGGCCGACAGCGCCCAGAACGGCCCCTTGAAGGCGTAGGCGCCGACGAGCGCGCAGGACACTGCCAGGATCGTCGTGGCGATGCCGCCCGACAGGTTGAGGTAGGTCAGGCCGAAGGCCGCGAGCAGGAGCGGGATCGCCGTGTGCCACGTGCGCTCGCCGCTGCGGTCCGAGCGGCGGCCCCACAGGATCATCAGCACCGTGGCGATGCCGTAGGGGATCGAGTTGACGAAGCCGGTCTGCAGGTTGGTCAGCCCGAAGGACTTGATGATCTGCGGCTGCCACACCGACAGCACGCTGCCGGTGGCCGACGCCCCGGCGCAGACGAGCGCCATGGTCACGAAGTACTTGTTGCGGGCGAGCTGCCAGAGGGAGAGGTGCCCCACGGGCTTCTTGCGCGCGGCCTCCTCGGCGAGGCGCCCGACGAGCCAGTCGCGCTGCGTCTCGCTCAGCCAGCCGGCCTCCCGGGGCTTGTCGACGAGCACGAACAGGCAGGCGATCCCGAGGATTACGGTCGGCAGCCCCTCCAGCACGAACAGCCACTGCCAGCCCTTGAGCCCCAGCGCGCCGTCGAGTTCGAGGAGCGAGACCGAGAGCGGCGAGCCCAGGAAGGTCGCGAGCGGGATCGAGACCGTGAAGGTGGCGAGGATCCGCGCCCGGTACTCGTTCGGCAGCCAGGTGGTCAGGTACAGGATCGCGCCCGGGAAGAAGCCCGCCTCGGCCGCGCCGAGCACGAACCGCATCGCGTAGAGGGAGGTCGGGCCGGTGACGAGGGCCATGCCCATCGTGACGAGGCCCCAGGTAATCATGATCCGGGCGATCCAGCGCCGCGCGCCGACGCGCTGCAGCGTGAGGTTGCTCGGCACCTCGACCAGGAAGTAGGAGACGAAGAACAGGCTCGCGGCGAACCCGAACATCGAGGGCGTCAGCCCCAGGTCCTTGTTCATCTGCAGCGCCGCGAAGCCGACATTCACCCTGTCGAGCAGGGCGAAGAAGTAGCAGAGCATCAGGAACGGCACGAGGCGCAGGATCACCCGGCGCATGGTCGTGCGTTCGATGGACTGCGACGGGTGTTCTGTGGCGCTCACGTCCTGTCCTCCCAGGGTGGTCTTCGATGCAGGCCGCCGTCTCGCGGCCTTCGGGCGGGTCAGAGGCCTTCGCAGCCGGCGTCCCGCAGGGCGCGCTCGACCCAGGAGCGGTCCACGGTGCCGGCCCTGATCGCCGCCATGGTCTTGGCCTCGCCCCGCTGCTTGGCGTCGGCCGCGGCGAAGACCTCTTCCGTGCGGTCGAAGGGCACGCAGACGACGCCGTCGTCGTCGCCGACGATCAGGTCGCCGGGCTCGATCACCATGCCGTCGAGGGCGATGGTGCAATTCACCTCGCCAGGGCCGTTCTTGTAGGGGCCGCGATGGGTGATGCCGGCGGCGAATACCGGCAGGGCGTTCGCGCGGATCCAGCCGGAATCGCGCACGGCGCCGTTGAGGATCACGCCCGCGACCCCGATCTCTTGGGCATGGGAGAGCATCAGTTCGCCCATGAGCGCGTTCGTCAGGTCGCCCCCCGCATCGATGACGAGCACGTCGCCCGGGGCGGCGCGGTTCAGGGCCGCGTGCACCATCAGGTTGTCGCCAGGCCGCGTCCTGACCGTGAGCGCGGCACCGGCGAGGACGCCTGCGGCGTGGAGCGGCCGCAGGCGCGGCCCGCCATGCACCATGCGGTTCATGGAGTCGCTGATGTTGGCGACGGCGATGGCCTTGAACTTCTCGACCGTGGCCGCGTCGACCGCGCGGGGGCGGGAATGGATCTTGAACCCGATGGACATGGCTTGCGTCCTCGATGACGGAAGAAGTGGGAGACGGGAGGATCAGGCCGGGTCGGGCCGCGTGAGGCCGGCCTTGAGCGCCATGGCGTCGAGGGCCTCCTGGTAGGTCGCCGGCACGACGCCGTTGAAGTGGTCCTTGAGGCCGAGGCTCTCCTTCCAGCGCAGCCGCTGGGCGACCGCGCGGGCCATGATCGGCTCGACGCCCGCATCCGCGACGGCGTCGGCCGACATCTCCAGTTCCTCGGCGCGGCGCTTGGCGTGGATGACGCCCGAGGGCGTCAGGCTCTGCACGGTGTCCATCCAGGGCCGCGCCAGGGTCTTGCAGGCGGAGGCGAGCACGACCTCGTCGATCCCGTACTGGCGGGCGGCGAGCAGCATCTCGTCCGTCAGGGCCTCGATGCCCTTGATGAGGACGGAGCGGATGATCTTGATGCCCGAGGCCGTCCCGAGCACCGGCCCGGTGAACGCGATCTGCATGCCCCAGGGCACGAGGAGGTCGCGCACGCGCTCGCCGGCCGGGCCGCTCGACAGCATCCGCATGGAATAGCCGTGGAGCGGCGTGCCCTCGATCGCGCCGTCGCCGAGGAGCGCGCCGCTCGGCCCCAGCCGCTCGGCGACGCCTTGCTTGATCTTCGGCGTGGCGGAGGCGAAGTCGAGGAAGGTATGGCGGCCCGTCAGGACGGGCGCGAAGGCGTCCGCGCTCTCGAGCGAGGCCGCGCCCGGCGTCACGCTGACGATCAGGTCGCTCGCTTCGGCAAGCTCCGCGTTCGAGCGCACCAGGGTGACGCCGGCCTCGCGCGCCCGGCCCTGGATCAGGTCGGCATAGGGACCGTCGAAGGCGTACTTGTCGTAGCAGGCGATCTGTTCGAGGCCGGCGCCGCGCAGGCCCGCCCCGAGCGTGCTGCCGATCTCGCCGTAGCCGACGAGGCCGAGCCTGACTTGCGTGCGGTCCGTCATGAGGAACTCCTTGTCGCGTGTGCGATGGGGGCGGTGCCGCGCAGGACGGAGGCCTTGGCGACGTGGTCTCGCAGGATCTCGACGGGGTGCGGCAGCCGCACGCCGTCGATGAGCTTGGCTTGGCTCCGGCAGGAATAGCCGTCGGCGACGAGGCGGCCCGACCGGCCCTTCTCGGCGACGGGAGCCGCCCAGCTGAGGGCGTAGATGCGCTCGGATAGCGCGCGGTGCTCGGCCTCGTGGCCGTAGGTCCCGGCCATGCCGCAGCAGCCGGAGGGCAGCACCTCGAGGGTCAGCCCGAAGGCTGCGAAGACGCGCGACCACGCCGCCACGGCGGGTTGCGCCGTCGCCCGCTCGGTGCAGTGCGGCAGGAGCCAGTAGGTCTCGGCCTCGGGTGCCCGCGAGGCGCGGTCGAGCCGGGCGGCGAGCCATTCCTGCACGAGGTGGACACGCGGCAGGTCGCGACCGGGCAGGGCCTGGGCGTAGTCCGACCGGTAGGTCAGCGTCATCGACGGATCGAGGCCGACGAGGGCGACGCCGGTCGAGGCCAAGCGGCCGAGATCGGCCGCGTTTCTCTCCGCGAGGCGCTCGAAGCGGCCGAGGAAACCGTGGACGTGCAGCGGCTTGCCGTTCGGGCGGTAGGGCGCGAGCCAGGGCCGGAGGCCGAGGCCGATCAGGAGGTCGAGGAGGGCGAGCAGGACCGGCGTGTCGTAGTAGCTCGTGAACGCGTCCTGCACGACGACGACGCTGGTGAGGCGCTCGGGCGCCGGCAGCGCCGCCAGGACGTCCGCATCCGCGAGCGCCACGCCGCGCCGCGCGATCTCCCGCTTCAGATCGAGCCCGGAGAGCTTCGGCGCGTGGACGAGGCCGATCGCGCCGGCAAGCTTCGTCGCCAGGTTGGCGAGCCGCGGCGCCTTCGCGAGCCAGGGCACGATCGCCTCCAGGGAGGCGACCGCGTGGTGGCGCAGGGGCCGCAGGTAGCGGCCGTGATAGAGTTCGAGGAACCTCGCCCGGAAGCTCGGGACGTCGACCTTGATCGGGCAGAGGCCGGTGCAGGACTTGCAGGCGAGGCAGCCCGCCATCGCCTCGTGCACCGCGTGGGAGACATCGTCGCCTCGGCGTAGCGTCGCCGCGAGCCGGGCCGGGAAGGCGCGCCAGGCCGGCCGCGCCCGCAAGGCGGCCGCCTCGGCGAGCGGGTCGCTGCCCGCGGCCGCGAGCCGGCGCAGCCATTCTCGCATGAGCTGAGCGCGGCCCTTCGGCGAGTGGCGCCGCTCGCGCGTGCCCTTCCAGGACGGGCACATCGCCTCGTCCGGGTCCCAGGTGAAGCAGGCGCCGTTGCCGTTGCAGTGGAGCGCCCCGTCGTAGGCCGCCCGCACCTCCGGCGATATCGCGCGGTCGTGCCCGCCCTTGGTCGGCACGCCGTCGACCGTGAGCAGCGCCTCGCCCGCGGGCACTGCGATCTTGCCGGGGTTGAACTGATTGCCCGGATCGAAGGCGGCCTTGACGGCCTGCAGCACCGGGTAGAGCGGGCCGAAGAACCGCGGCGAGAACTCGGAGCGCACGCCCTTGCCGTGCTCGCCCCACAACAGCCCGCCATAGGCTTGCGTCAGCGCGACGACCTCCTCGGTGACCTCGCGGATCAGGGCCTCGGCGCCGGGTGCCTTCATGTCGATGGCGGGCCGCACGTGCAGCACCCCGGCATCGACGTGGCCGAACATGCCGTAATCGAGGCCGCGCCGGTCGAGCGCCGTCCGGAACTCCGCGATGTAGTCGGCGAGGTTCTCCGGCGGGACCGCGCTGTCCTCCACGAAGGCGATCGGCCGCCGATCCCCCTTCATGTTGCCGAGGAGCCCGACCGCCTTCTTGCGCATGTTCCAGATGCGCGAGACGTGCGTCTCCCCGCGCGCCACCGTGTAGCCGCGCCGTCCCCCGGCCGCACCGCCCGCATCCAGCGCCGCCGTCAGGCGGCCGACCGCCGCCTCGACCGCATCCTCGCCGTCGCCGACGAACTCGATGAGGTTGACGCCCCGCGCCCGCTCGCCGTCGTCCTCGGGGAAGAAGGCGGCGACGCTCTCCCAGACCGGATCCCCTTGCGCGAGCGCGAGTACCGTGGAGTCGACCGTCTCGATCGAGGCGGCCCCGAACGGGACGAGGGCCTGCGCATCGCGCAAGGCCGCGTCGAAGCTGGCGTAGCGGACATTGACCAGGGCCGCATGGCTCGGCAGCGGCAGGACGTTGAGCGTCGCCTCGGCCAGGAAACCGAGGGTGCCCTCCGCGCCGCACAGGAGGGCATTGAGGTCGAAGCGCCCGTCCGGTCGCCGGATATGGGCGAGGTCGTAGCCGGTGAGGCAGCGGTTGAGCGGCGGAAACCGCTCGGCGATGAGCGCCGCGTTCTCGCGCTGGAGCCGGTCCACCTCGCGGTGGATGTGGCCCGCCCGGTCGGGCCGCGCCTGCACGGCCATGAGTTCGTCGTCGTCGAGGGGCTGCGAGTGCCAGACGGTGCCATCGGAGAGCACGCTCGTCAGTTCGAGCACGTGGTCGCGGGTCTTGCCGTAGAGGCAGGAGCCCTGGCCGCAGGCGTCCGTCGAGATCATCCCGCCGATCGTGGCGCGGTTCGAGGTCGAGAGTTCGGGCGCGAAGAACAGCCCGTGGGCCTTCAGCGCCGCGTTGAGCTGGTCCTTGACGACGCCCGCCTCGACCCGCGCGGTGCGTTGCGCGGGATCAATCGCCAGGATGCGGTTCATGTGCCGCGACAGGTCGACCACGAGCCCGTCGGTGAGGGATTGCCCGTTCGTGCCGGTGCCGCCGCCGCGCGGCGCGATCCGGATCCCGGAGAAGCGCTCCTCGGCCAGCAGCGTCGCGATGCGCACGAGGTCGTCGAGGCCGCTCGGGAAGGCGATGGCCTGCGGCGTCAGCTGGTAGATCGAGTTGTCGGTCGCGAGCACCGTGCGGTCGGCGGCACCGAGCGACAGGTCGCCCGAGAAGCCCCGCGCGCGCAACTCGGCGCAGAAGGCCGGGTAGAGCGGCAGCGCGACGGGATCGGGCGGGAGGCGCGGGATCATGGCGGGCTCAGGCCGGGAGCGCGGCCAGGGCGTCGTGCCGCCGGACCCGGCGGCCGAAGCCGAGCATCAGCACCGCGCCGAGGAGGAGGCAGCATCCCACCGCGACGAGCGGCGCCGTGAACCCGCCCGAGAGGTCGCGCACGAAGCCGATCATGTACGGCCCCGCAAAGCCCCCGAGGTTGCCGATCGAGACGATCATGGCGATTCCGCCCGCCGCCGCCCGGCCGGTGAGGAAGCCGGACGGCACGGCCCAGAAGGTCGCCACGAAGGAGTTGATCCCCATGACGGCGACGCAGAGGGCCGCGATGGTGAGGAGCGGCGTCGGGGTGAAGGCGCTCGCCATGAGGGCCGCCGCGCCGACGAAGAGCGAGATGGCGGGGTAGATCGTGCGGTCGCCGCCCCGGTCGGAGAGGCGGCCCCACACCACCATGGCGACCGCGCCGCAGACGTAGGGGATGGCCGTCACCACCCCGACGAGGGACGTGGCGAGGCCGAGCTGCTTGATGATCTGCGGCAGCCACAGGCCGATGCCGAGGGAGCCGACGATGGCGCAGAAATTGATGGCCGCGAGGGTCAGCACCCGCCAGTCCCGCAGCGCCTGGGCCAGGGTGAGGTTGTGCTTCTTCTCGATCGCGGCCTTCTCGGCGGCGAGCTTGGCCACCAGGACGTCGCGCTCGGGGGCGCTCAGCCACGCCGCCTTCTCGGGCCGGTCGGTGAGGACGAACAGGCAGGCGATGCCGAGGAGCACCGCGGGCGCGGCTTCGAGGACGAGGAGCCACTGCCAGCCCTTGAGGCCAAAGCCTTCGAGCTGGACGAGCGCGCCCGAGATCGGCGAGCCGATGATGTTGGCGACCGGGATGCCGAGCAGGAACAGGGCGGTCGCCCGCGCCCGCACGGCGGAGGGGAACCACAGGCTGAGGTAGAGGAACACGCCGGGCACGAAGCCCGCCTCGCCGAGGCCGAGCAGGAAGCGGGCGATGCCGAACTGCACCGGGCCGGTCACGAACGCGGTCGCAGCCGAGACGAGGCCCCAGGTGATCATGATCCGGGCGATCCACAGCCGCGCCCCGACCCGCATCATGATCAGGTTGCTGGGGATCTCGGCGGCGAAGTAGCCGAAGAAGAACAGGCCCGCCCCGACGCCGAACGCCGTCGCGCTGAGCCCGATGTCCTGGTTCATCGTGAGCGCGGCGAAGCCGACATTCACGCGATCCAGGTAGCTGACGACGTAGCAGACGAACAGGAACGGCAGGATGCGCCGCATCAGCTTGCGGTGCAGCGCCGGCTCGTCGACCGCCGCTCCCTGAAGGACTGCCGGCTCCGCCGGGTGCATCCGTGCCATGGCGCTTTCTCCCAAGCCGATTTTGCAACGGCGTTTCATTTTGCGTACAGCGCGCGGCCGGGCGGGTCAAGCGGTTGCAAAGCATTCGCGGGCCTTGGTGCAGGCAATGCTTGGCTCGGCCGCCAACTCGGACAGTCGCGCTTAAGTCATCTGCCGGGATCGGCGCGACGCGTGCGGCGTTGCGGGGATCGTGGTGGCAGCTCAGCGGCTTACAGACGTCCGCAGCGCTGTGGGCAACCGTGCCGCGGCCCGGGACCCACCGCGGGCCGCAGGAGTGGGATGCTGCGGAGTGTCGCACGCGGCCCGCGACCCGACGGGAGGCGCGGCCGGCCGCGACCGCTGCGACCCGTGCCCTGGAAGCCCCGGCCCACTGCCCCGTTTGGCGATGCCGGAAACCGCGCTGGAGCATTTTCCGACGAAGTGGATGCCGGTTCGTCGCAGAAAATGCGGCAAGATCAAAGATCTAGAGCGGCACCCGATTGCAACGTGATCGAGTGCCGCTCTAGAGGCTTCTTCCCCGATCCACTCCAGCGTGAGCGAGCGCGAAACGGATGCCGAAAGAGGCTCGGAAGAGGCCCAAGCTTGAGGGTGTGGCCTCGGCCGACAGAGTGTTGACGGTTCTGACTGCGTTCCGACGCGGCGACGACGCGCTCGAACTGTCGGAACTCGCCCGCCGCACGGGCCTCGTGAAGAGCACGATCATGCGGCTATGCATCTCGCTCGAGAAGTTCGACCTGATCGAGCGCCTGGACGACGGGCGCTACCGCCTCGGCGTCGAGGCCGCCCGCATCGGCTCGGTCTATCAGCAATCCTTCGCCCTGGAGGAGCGCGTCGTCCCCGTCCTGGAGCGCCTCGCCGCCGAGTCGCTGGAGACCGCGTCGTTCTATATTCGCCGCGGCAATCAGAGGCTGTGCTTGTTCCGGGCCGACTCACCGCACCCGCTGCGCATGAACGTTCGGCCGGGCGACATGCGCCCGATGGACGACTCGGCCATCGCGCAGGTGTTGTCGATCTTCGGCGACCGCACGTCCGCGAAGCGGACGGACGTGGCGCTCCCGATCTATACGTCGGGCATCACTGACCCGCATGTCGCATCCATGGCGATGCCGATCTTCGGCACCGAGAGACGGCTCATCGGAGCGCTCGCGTTATCCGGTCCCTCATCCCGTCTCACGGCCGACCAGGCCAGAGCCCTGGAATCCCGATTGCGGGAGGCGGCTGAGCGCCTCTCGTCCGAATTGGGCGCACAGCTTTGAAGGACGATGCTGAGAACTCAGCCACGACCTGTCCCTTCATTCCCGGGAGCCTGCAGGGCATGCCGACCTATTCGCGGTGAGAGGAACCCACGTTGAAGTGCCGGACGCGAAAGCGCCGTGTGGCGGCGAGTATCAGGGAACCTTGTCACTCAGTCAGATGTCCGGAATACCCCCGCAACCGGACATTCCTGGCGTACCCCACGAAGGACTGCTCAGGGTCACTCTGAGGCCTTCGCCGGAACCGCATCGAACGTCCGCTTACCCAAGCCAGGAACACCGAAGCACACGGACCGCAATCGGTCGGACCCGGTCCTTCTGGGCCGCTGAGCCGAATTGCCCGAAAGCGGGCGTTCCCAACTTCCATTTGGGGGTGGGTTCCGGACGTTGAGGCGGCGCCCGGTTCTCTTCCGGCAGTCAGCGCGTGAGCACGATGCGGGTCGCAAGCTCTGTTGGGACCGTCTCCGTCACCCGATAGCCGAGGCCCGGCAGGTCGATGTCCGCAAAGAGGTGCTCGCCCCGGCCCAGAACAAGGGGCGCACCGCCAAGTGCAATTCGTCGATCGCGCCCGCGAGCAGATACTGGCGAACCGTCGACACACCGCCACCGATCTTGACGTCCAGATCGCCGGCGGCCTTGGCCTGGGCGAGCGCTGCCTCAATCCCCCCGGTGACGAAATGGAAGATCGTCCTGCCCTCCATCACGATGGGCGCCCGGGTGTGGTGGGTGAGCATGAAGGTCGGCGCGTAGTACGGGGGATTGTCGCCCCACCAGCCCTTCCAGTCGGGCCCGCCCCAATCGTCGCCGGCCAGCCCGAACATGTTGCGGCCGAGGATGAAGGCGCCGAAGCCTTCCGCCGCGGCGCGGGCGAAACGATCATCGGTCCCGCCATCTCGCCCGATCATCGATCGAAAGGTTCGGGTCGGGAAGAACCACTTGTGTAGCTCCCGACCGCCCTTGCCCATCGGATGCTCCAGGCTCTGGTCCGGGCCGGCCCCGGAGCCGATCACGATGCGCGGCAGGCAAAAACAATCAGACATGTTCCTGATTACTACGAGTGTTAATGCGTGTATAATTATAGAGGCATCGACGCGTCTGCCATAAGCCCGATCGTCCTCCGCCCCACGGTTGCTTGAGACACCCCGTTAGCGGACGGTCTCCGCGGCCGGGGTGAGGCCGATGACCACACACACGAGGGTGGATGCCGGCGCGGCTGGTCCCGGCCGAGGCGGGCGCATGTCCCGGCAGCGCAAGCGGGATGCGGTGCTCCGGCTGCTGCGCGGCGAGGACCTGGAGAGCGTCTCGCGCAGCCCGGGCGTGACCGCCGCAACCCTGTCGGGCTGGCGCGACGCCTTCCTGGCGGCGGGCGAAGCCGGCTTGGCGACCCGACCCGCCGACGGCGAGGCGCTGGAGAGCGGGCAACTGAAGACCAGGCTTGGCGAGATGCTGCTCGAGCGCGAGTTGCTGGAGGCCAAGATCGCTGCCCTGGAGGCGCGGGGCCCCGGCCCTTTGGCCCGCAGGAGGTCGCGGCCATGAGCCAGGTCGTCTCGCCGTCCAGCGGCACAGCTTACGGGCTGGCCCGGGTGTGCCGGATCTGGGGCGTGTCGCGCGCCACCGTCCACCGCCACCTCTCACCCGCCCGGCCCGAGCCGGCGCGGCGTCCCGGCCCGATCGGCCCGATGCCGGATGCGGCTGGAGGAAATCCGCGCCACCCTCACCGGCAGCCCCTTCCACGGCGAGGGCCACCGCAAGGTCTGGGCGCGCCTGCGCCACACGGGCGTGCGCACCTCCAAGTGCCGCGTGCTGCGCCTGATGCGCAACCATGATCTGCTCGCCCCGTCTCGCGTCGGCGCGCCGCGCGGCCCGCGCACCCACGACGGCACCATCATCCCGGAGGCGGTGGACACGATGTGGGGGACCGACCTGACCACCACCTGGACCGGCGAGGGGCAGGTCGCGGTGTTCGTGGCCGTCGACCACTGCTCGGCCGAGTGCGTGGGCCTGCACGCAGCGCGGCGCGCCACGCGCTTTGAGGCGCTGGAGCCGATCCGCCAGGGCGTACGGCAGCGCTTCGGCGGCTTTGCGGCGAAGGTCGCTGCTGGTCTGAGTGTCCGGCACGACCACGGCAGCCAGCACATGTCGGATGACTTCCAGGCCGAACTGGCCTTCTTGAGCATCGCGAATTCGCCCGCCTTTGTGCCTGCGCCGGAGGGCAACGGCTGCGCCGAGCGCTTCATCCGCACGCTCAAGGAGAACCTGCTCTGGGTGCAGCTTCGACACCGTCGCGGATCTCCGCCGAGCCCTGCTGGCGTTTCGCCAGACCTACAACGAGACGTGGCTGATCGAGCGGCACGGGTTCCGCCCACCGGCAGCCGTCCGCGCTGCGCAGCTTCCACCCGCGGCTCTGGCCGCGTAGGCTTCAGATCGGTGTCTCACAATCCGCGGGCGGTACAATCAGGATATAAGAGCTGTCGACGCCTATCCCACGAAGAAGCTAGTCCGCCGCAATGCTGTGAAGGACACGCGGGCGGGCTTCGCCGCTATAGACGAGCTACATAGTCAGTACAATCTTGCCGCGGGGTTTGGCCGAACGCCCTTCGAGAAGGTGATGAGCCGTTCGAGCCTCCGCAATCGGGAGCGTCAGACCGACATCGACGATCACGCGACCTTCGTCGATCATTGCCACAATCGTCTCAAGGCGCGTACGCGTAACTTCCACGAGAAAGAAGGCAGCGCGCACACCGTGTACTTGCGCGAGGGTCTGATCAGGCTGTGAGACCGCCGAGATCAGCACGCCGCCCGGCCTCAAGACCGAGAAGGAGCGCTTCTGCGTTTCGCCACCGACGAGATCGATTACCGCATCGACACTCGTCGCAATATCCTCAAAGCGCGCAGATCGGTAGTTCACGACCTTGTCTGCCCCAAGACCTTCGACGAAGTCTCTGTCCCGCTCGCTCGCAGTCGCGATGACGAGGGCTCCTGCCTGCTTGGCGAATTGTACAGTATAGGCTCCAACGGCGCCCGCACCGCCGTGGATCAGAACTGTATCGCCGTGCTGGACATTCGCCTGCTCGAAGAGTGCCTGCCAGGCCGTAACGGCAACCACCGGAACCGCTGCGGCTTCGACCACACCCAGTGATGCGGGGCGCCGTGCGATCATGTCCGCCGAGGCGACGGCGTACTCCGCGTAGCCGCCCGTGAAGCGGGCGTTCGTGACGCCGAAGATGGGATCGCCGACATGCAGGCCGGTCACTGCGGGGCCGACCGCTTCCACGATGCCGGAGATGTCCGAGCCAAGGGTCAGTGGCAGCGGTTGCGGCAGTACGCTCTTCCCAGCCCGGATCCAGGCATCCCAGGGGCCAACGCCCGCAGCTTCGACACGGACGAGCACCTCACCTTCGGCAGCTGTCGGCCGCTCGATCTCTTCCAGCACAATCGCATCGACATTGCCAAACGCGTGGATGCGCGCCGCGGTCATAATGGATGAATCTGAGGCGGCACGATCGACATTGGTCATGGTCACCTCCTCATTTGCTCGGGGTGGTGAGAACGGCGCCATCATCCGCGACGAAGACCGCAAGCAGGCGTGCTGGCTCGGTCCTGCTAGCGTTCTCTGAGATGAGGTGTTCGCTGCCGGGAGGCTCAAAGAAGCTCTCGCCTGCCTTGTAGACGCGAGCCGCGCCAGTCGCGGAGTTCTGGGAGCGGATCTCTCCGGAGAGCACATACGCGAAGACACTGCCTGCGTGCCTGTGAGCCGGCGAGGCTTGCCCCGGTGCATACGTCACCACGACGGCCGACAGAGTCTTGCCGGAAGCGTTGGCCAAGGCCTGCTGCATGACCGGCGTCACCGTCTCATGGCCGGCGCTGCTGGCCTCGTGCGCATCAGACGTTCGAAGGGCGGACAGGGCGAGGGCGCCTGCGGCGATCATGGCGGTCCTCAACGCGGGATGGGCGACTATGATCATAACGGCTCTCCGGTGCGATGTTGAACTGCCGCCTCGTCGGATAGGAGCACTTGAGCAGGATCCGATCGCGCTGCAATCATATATTACTCTAAGTCATTAATATTTTCGGATTTCCTGCGCCGAACCAGCATCCACTTCGTCTGGATATGCTCTAGTATGCCAGCAAGCACCGGGCCAGAGGGATTGATCGCCTTCAGACCTTACGCCATCCCCTTGCCAATCGAACCGCCGTCATCGACGAAGAGGGTCTGCCCCGTGGTGAAGCCGGCGTCCTCGGACAGGAGGAACTCGATGGCGGCGGCGATCTCCTCGGGCCGGCTAGAGCATTTTCCGGCGAAGTGGACGCCGATTCACCGCGGAAAATGCCTCAAAACCAGAGGCCTAGAGCAAGAGCCGATTGCAACGCGATCGGTTCTTGCTCTCGTCGCCGCGTCGGGATCATGGAGAGAAAGCGGGCTTCAGCTTGGCTGCCGACCGGGGTGTTGCGGCGGAACATCTCCGTCTCGACGGGCCCTGGCGCGACCGCGTTCACGGCGATGCCGGTCTCGGCCAATTCCATGGCCCACGTCCGAGTGAGGCTGTTCAGCGCCGCCTTAGCCGCGGCGTAAGCGCTGCGCAGGGGCGTTCCGGTCACCACGAGGCGGCTCACGTGGACGATCCGTCCCCATCCCTTCCCCGCAGCGCCAGCAAGATCGCCTGCGTGGCCACGAGCGCGGGATGCACATTCATCCTGAAGAGATCGTCGACATCGGCCAGATCGATCTGCCCAAGGGGGCTAGCCGCGCCAGGCCGACGTTGTTGACGACCCCGTCGAACGAAATTCGCTCGGCGAGTTCAGCGATGGCCGCTTGCGCAGCGCGCGTGTCGTTCAGGTCGATCGGGACCAGTGTGCCCGGAAACGCCGGGTCCTCGGCGCGGGCGATCCCAACCACGCGGTGCCCAGCCTTTGCCAAGCGTTCTGACAGCCCGCGGCCTATGCCCCTGCTGGCGCCGGTCACGAGGAAGATGCGTTCGATCATGTCGAGCTCTTGCTCCTGGTAGGAACCGGCGCGTCACGTGCGGGTCTGGGGACGTGTGAGTCAGCGGCCTGCCGCGGCCCACTTCGAGGACAGGATGACGCTGCACATGTCGATCCTGCGGAACTGCGGATCCTTGTAGGCCAGCACGTCGTCGTTGAATGTCCCGACGGTGCTGCCGGGACGGTGCTTCATGCCTTCGTAGAAGGCGTCGATGATCCCATGCTCGAAATGCGGGTCGCGAGGAGCCGCCGCGACAACCGCCTGACGCTCCGCAACGGTGAACTCATCGTATCCGCGGCCCGCGACGTCCATGCCGGCTCCCGCCTGGACCAATGCGATCTCTGGCCGCATGAACTCCGGGATCCCGGGCGTAGTGTGAAGGGCGATCGCGTTCCACACGATCTCAAGATCGGTGTCCGGCAAGCCGTGGCTGCGCAGGAAATCACGCGCGGCGTTCGCCCCATCGACTTCGAACCGAAGCTGGCTGTCGCGGAACGAGCCCGTCAGGCCGATGTCGTGGAACATGGCAGCCGCGTAGAGCAGCTCGGCGTCGAAGGTCATGCCCATGCGTCGGCCCTTCAGAGCGCCCCAGAAATAGACCCGCACCGAATGGTGGAAGAGCAGGTCGCCTTCGGTGTCGCGGACGAACTCGGTCACCTTCCGCGCGAGGGCGCTGTCGGGAACGCTGACACCCGAAATCTCCTGGATCATCACAGTGCTCCTGTTCGATTGCGGAACCCTCCGCGTCACCGGCCCACCGTCCAGCGCCAAGTCCGCATCAGCGCGCTGAAATCGCGTCAGCACGGCCCGTGCCCTGAGTGGCCTCCGGCCGGTGCTTGAGGCCTGAAGATCGTCCCCGCCTGGGCCAGCGAAAAGCACCAAGAATGCGCAAAAACGCTGTACTATGAGCGCATGGCCAAAGCGCTGACGTTAAGCCTCGACCGATCGGCGCAGCGTTCGCTGGCCGAGCAGATCCAGCTGGGGATCTCCAAGGCCATCAACGATGGCGTGCTGAGCCCCGGCGCGCGATTGCCATCATGGCAGGACCTCGCGGCGCAGCTCGGGGTGGCCCGCGGGACGGTGCGGACGGCCTACGAGAAGCTCGCCGCCGCCCAGCTGATCGAGGCCTCCCGCGCCACGGGCACGCGCGTCGCACAGCGGCCTCGAAGCCGAGCGGGCGGCGGGGAGCCCGCAGACGCGGGGCCGTTCATTGCAGCCTACGAGGCAATGATCCAGGGACCGGCTCACTTCCAGATGGGAGTGCCGGGGAGCGATACCTTCCCGGCGACCCTCCTGTCGCGCCTTCGTGCGCGCGCGGTACGCGCCGAGGCGAGCGCCTCGCCGCTCTATCCAGACCCGAGGGGCGAGCTCGACCTCAGGCGCGAGATCGCAGGCTATCTGGCCGTCGCTCGAGGGCTCGCTTGCTCGCCCTCCCAGGTGATCATTACGGCTGGGTTCGGTGGGGGACTCGGCCTGACGCTCCACGTCCTTGGCCTCGACGGCCGCAAGGCATGGATGGAGGACCCCGGCTTCCCTTGGTCTCGAAGGGCTCTGGAGCTCGCGCGCCTGTCGCTCGCGCCGATCCCGGTCGACGCAGACGGAATGGATGTCGACCAGGGGCTGCGCCTCCATCCGGACGCCAAACTTGTGCTGGTGACGCCCGGTCAGCAGGCGCCTCTAGGTGGCGCTCTTTCGCTTGAGAGACGCCTTCGTCTCTTGGAGTGGGCCTCGACGAACCGTGCCTGGATCATCGAGGACGACTACCTCAGCGAGCTGCAATTGTCGGGGCGGGCTGCGCCGGCGCTCGCCTCGCTCGATCGCGCGGGCCGCGTCATCCACATCGGCTCATTCAGCAAGACGATCAGCCCTAGCCTGCGGCTCGGTTTCGTGGTCGCGCCCGCCGAAATGGTCTCGCGGTTTGCTGAGACGGCCGCGTGCCTCTCGCCGCCGCCGGGTCCGTCGGTCCAACTTGCGATCGCCGAGTTCATGCGCGAGGGGCACTACATGCGTCATCTGAGGCGCACCAAGCGCGCCTACGCCACGAAACGGCAGGCGGTGATAGAGCGCCTCAGGGGCTTTGTCGCCGCCGATCAGCTCACGACGTCCGGGTTGGCCGTACTGCTGAGGTTGCCCGGCTCGACGTCCGACCTGCGTGTGGCGAGCGAGGTCTGGCTGCTCGGCATGTCCCCAACGCCTCTTTCGCCCTGGTATACGTCATTGGACGGAGCCAGGTCGGCGCTTCTGCTGGGGGTCGCGACCGCGCCGACAAAGGACCTCGACCGCGTGTGCGAACGGCTGGTTCAGGCGATTGAACGATGTACCCTGCGGTAGGGAAGGTGGCCGAGCTCAGAGGCGTGCTGATTAGGGTGGGTATCTGGGGCCGAGCTCTGCGTCACCGAGCCTCGCTGATGGCGCTCTTCCCCTTCCTCGCTCGAGAAAACCGTATCACGAACTCAAACGGCCGCAAAACCCTCGCAACCGCACATTCCCGACATCCGCCGCGAGGGGCCGCTCAGGGTCATTCTCACCCAGTCTGGATCGGTCCGGCCATTAGCTTAGTTGCGCCGATCGCGATCCCGGCAGACACCCGGGCGACATGGCCCGGCAGTGACGCGCCTGCCAACGAAACGCGAAACGTGGCAGCACATCGGTGTGATCAGGACCGTTTCGATCGTGCCATCAGACGCGTCCCTCGACAGAGTCAATGCCGAGCAGCGGGGTTGTGAGCAGCCTGCGACATGGCGCGTGTCCCGGGAGTGGCTACCCGGTCATAGCCACCCACCTCTCACCAGCGCATCGGGAAGAATGCCCAGGGCGACATGAAACCGGAGCGCGAGGCAAGCTGGCAATGCTTAGAGGTTCGTCAACCATCTTCGATCAAGCATGCCGCTGGGAACGGACGCTCAGTGCCCCCTTCACGGAGGACGTGCTCAACCCGGAGCAGGCGATCCTAGGTCGGGTACGGACACAGAGCGACTCTCGAGCGTCGAACGCCAGTTGTGCGGATCGGATGAGGGCTCTGCAATGCTTGTACCCCGCCTGACCGGGAAAGGTCTGTCATCCTGTTGCGCTCTGACGGTAGGCCTTGGCATACTCGCAAGCCCAGCAAGGTCTACTCCGGCGATCGATATTGAGGCGGTGCTGTCTACTCTGCCTCTGCCCCCGGACGTTGACCCGCCCACGTACGCAAGTCTTACGGAAGAGCTTCCGCTCAAGAAGCTCATACTTGGCAAACCTGTAGCTGACGGGAATTTACGGTCGGGCTTCGGCATCCGGCGGCATCCCATTCTCCATTCGTCCAAGATGCATACCGGTGTTGATTGGGCTGCCCGGCTCGGCGCACCGATTCTCTCAGCCGGTGAGGGAACGGTGATCTTGGCGAAATGGGCTGCAGGCTACGGCCGGCGTCTGGAGATCCAGCATGCTGATGGTGTGGTCACTGCCTACTCTCACATGTCTCGCTTCGGCACGGACATCCAGCCTGGGACCAGGGTGCGCCAGGGGCAGGTGATTGGGTTTGTGGGCAGTACGGGTCTCTCGACGGGGCCGCATCTCCACTTCGAGGTGCTGGTCAACGGCGACTTCGTTGATCCTATGGACATTTATGCGCCGGGAGGTGTGCGCGTCGCGGCAAAAGTCCAGAAGGCCCCACCCACAGACGGGCGGACTGCCACCGCCTCCGCCCAGCGAGTTGCGGCACTCGAAATTTCGGCAGTCCCGCTTGCGCAGCCCGCTACAAAGCTGCCTCAGTTAGCGCAGCATACGCTCGCCCGGCGGATAGCGGCTGGACCTTCCAGATTGGCCGAGAAATGGGCTGAGCATGACCACAGGATGAGGGCGATCGAGTCAAGGATCACTGCCTCATCTCTCATGATTATGCGCTGATGAACCAAAATAGAACGCCAAGACCGCTACTTCGGCGCGCGACGTGCCCGTGCACCCCGATCTCCCGCGAGTTGCCCGTTCACACCAACGCTTCGTGTGGACGTGGAGACCCGAGTTCACAAGCGTTCACTCGGAAGCGCATCGCACTCGGCGGCGGTCATCGATCTGGTGGGAAGCGACAGCCGCGCGTTGATCTTCGCTCCGTCCGACGCTGGTTCATCCGCAAGGCCATGGTCGCGCCTGGGGATGGTGTTGCTATCTTCCGTCAGCGGATCGTTGATGTGGTCGGACACTCGAAGACGGGTAATCCACTTGCTATGACCATGGGCCGCTATCCTGGCCGGGCCTATCTGACGGCGTTACGCACCTGCTTGGAGGCGGTGAAGCGGCCGAATGTTCGAGGCGAGGCAGGTGCCCACGCTGACTTGGCCGAAGCTGTTCTACTCGTTCCAGCCAACCGTGGAGCCGACCTGCCACATCTCAGCAGGTACACGTCGGGCATGATGACCACGCGCGCGGGCACGCGCATCGGCAGTGCGGCTCCGTGCAGTCTTCCCTGCTGACGCTCCGTTCGTGATGGATACCTTGGTGGTACCGGGACCTACAGCTCGGACAAGCGCGAACAGCGCGGCAGCGTTGGCCGGCGCAAGTCGGACGCATCCGTGCGATGCCGGTCGCCCGAGCTGGCGAGTGGCGGTGCTGGCGTGGATAGCGTGGCCCGCCGCCGTGAAGAAGATGGAGTAGGGCATCGGAGCGTCATCCCACTCCCTGGAGTAGTGCTCCTTCGCCAGACGCAAGGGGTGGAACGTGCCTGCGGGCGTCTTATACGGCGCTCGGGCAGTTGAGACTGCCCAGGAATGGCGCAGCTTTCCATCCACCGTCACCCGCATCCGCTGAGAAGCCTTGTCGATCGTGATTAGAACGCGCGGGGGAGACGCAACAGCGAGCCCCGTGGCATCCCGAGCAGGCGCTGCTGTGGGCTGCGGCTGGGCAGGAGCAGGGACGTCGTGGACAGCGCCCGGTGTCAGAGTTGGCAGGAGTGGAACCCCCGGTTCACCCGCCTGGATTTGGGAAGTCGTGACAGAGCTGGGGGCGGGCGCTCCGTTGGCCCTGCCTTCTGAGGAGGCCGGCGAATCAGCTGCTTCCGCAGCAGTCGCGCGAGTTGCCAGAGCCGCGGGTTGGTTAGGCCCGGTCGTTCCGGTTCCGGCGTCACCGGATGCTACTGGCGGCGTAGGAGCGTCGGAAGTGGGTGCAGGATTCGGCGGAGACCCTGCCTGCTCTGCTGACGTAGCAGGTGAGATGCCACTGATTGCCGAGGCTCTTTGCTCATCAAGCTTCCGCTGCGCAGCCGCTTTCGCAGCTTGCTCGGCCTTCTCTTTCTGCCTGCGCTCCGCTGTCTCGCGTGCGAGGCGCTTATCCAGTTCGAGGCGATCACGTCTCGCCTCTTCCAAGACCTTCAAGGGATCAACGAACTGAGCGGAAGCCGTGTCGATGCCGGCTGTGGCGAGCATGCACGATGCGATCAGCAGCTTGGCAACACGCATACTTCGTCTCCGGCCGCGACACCGCCTCAGGGCACCTTCATACAATCGAGCCCAACGGCCAAGGTTCCCCGCTCAGGCTGTGCAGGTGCTGTCGGGGACTGCTGCGTGAGCGTCGCAACTTCGGGTACACGGCGGCGCGGCGGTTGCGACCGCGGTGCCCACCTCAGATCTCGCTCTGCTTCGATAGAACCAGGGCATCATCGACTTCGATACCGGGACCGCATCGTGCTCTCCAGCTTCGTGTGCCCGCGCAGCAGCTGGCAGGCGCGGATGTGGACTGTTCCGCGGATCGCCGACGTTGCCCGGACATTCATCGAGACGAAGCGGCAGGCTGCATGAGGCTGCGCCCGGTATTCGACCCCAAGCGCGTCAGAGCTTGACACCCTCCAGGTAGCCGCGGTTCCACGTCGGACTGATCAGGATCTCGTTGACGCACACGGACGGGGGCAGGCGGGCCACGAACAGGATCGTCTCCGCGAGGTGGTCTGCCTGCAGCATGCGCGCCTTGTCTTCCGCCGTGACCGGAACGGGACGCTTGTCGAGGATGGGCGTCGCGACCTCGCCGGGACAGATGCAGCAGGATCGGATGCCATGGCCGCACTCCTCCTGGTTCAAGCTTTCCGAGAGGGCCACGAGACCGTGCTTCGCGGCCGAGTAGGCCGGCCCCGTCAGTTTGGACACGTAGCGTCCGGCCCAGGACGACACTTGAATGATCAGGCCGTCGCGTTGGGCCCGCATGGTCGGCAGCACGAGGCGCGAGGCATAGAAGGGCCCGTTGAGATCGACCCCGATGACCGTGTCGATGCCAGCCGGGTCGATCTCGCTCCAACTCCGCTTCGGCACGTTCAGGCCGGCGGAGTTCACCAGGATGTCGCAGCGGCCAAAGTGAGATCGAACCGTCTCCCAGGCGCGCTCGACCTCGTCGGCCCGGCCCATATCGGCGGGCGCGACGAGCGCCTCACCCCCAGCCTCCCGGACAAGATCGGCCGTCGATTTGAGCGTCTCCCGGCCGCGCCCCGTCAACGCGAGCCGCACCCCGGCCTTCGCGAGCGCCACCGCGGCGGCCCGGCCGATTCCGGAGCCCGCCCCCGTGACCCAGGCGACCTGCCCTTCGATATCTCGCGGCATGCTCGGTCTCTCCCATCATCTCGCGGTGTTCGCTTCGTATGGCGATCAGAGTGCTTGCTGGTAGAGCTGCTCCTGAGCCGTGTGATAAATTTGCTGTCCTTTTTGACCGTGTCCGACGAGCGGTCAATGCCGAGTGTCCGGACGACGTTCGTAACCGGACATTCCCGACCCACACTGCGAGGGGCCGCTATGGGTCGAGGCTGTGTGAAAACGCAAAGGCGGCAGAAGGATCTTCCCTCGATAACCCTGGGCAGCGCCGGAATAGGCACCCAGCTGGCATCTCAGCCGCTATCCAGGATGCTCGGATAACGGCTTTGTAGAATATTATTCTACGATTTCGGAGCCCGCCTGAGTTTTCACACAGCCTCGGTCACAAGCTTCCGTTGCCGTGTTTGTGAAAGGGGCCTGTCGAGGCTGAGCAGCGTCAGTTCGGATAGCCACCGGGAGATACGAGATCCTCGCCCCAGTCCGTGCCATCTCCAACCCTTTCTGAACCTCTCTCTGTTTATTCATTATTTCTCGTCAGTCCTCGATCTGGACACCAATTCTGTGCGCAATTTTGCCATCTGGCATTCGCTCTCCCAGTTCGGCAGCTGCAACGTTGCGCAATCGTGCGGGATCCCCTGCTATTCTCATAGTCCAAGCGCGTAGCGGCACTGTCGTGGCCGAACCTCATGCGTCGTTCCCTCTTCGGGAAAGGGCTAAGGACGGCCGGTTGGATCTGCGCAATTGGCCGGTGTGAGATTGGTGGTCTTTCGATTTGCAGATTCCAGGTTCGGGAAGGTGGCGGTTTTTAGCGGCGGACAGGCGCTGCACGTGCCACACCCCACCCGGAGATATTCATATATGTACCGGAAGTGGTACTGGAGATTTCCGGTACCGGAAGTGGTGGTACTAGATGTACCGGAACTGGTACTAGAGCAGCACCCGATCACGTTGCAATCGGGTGCTGCTCTCGATCTTTGATCTTGCCGCATTTTCTGCGACGAACCGGCATCCACTTCGTCGGAAAATGCTCTTAGGGCAAATCGTCAGGCGGCGGTCGGAACGGGGTTGAGCCTGTTGCGGCGAGCCGGCCGGATGGAGGCGCTCTCCTCGACCCGCTGCCGTGCGTTCTTCGCGGCTTGCTCCGCCTCCTCAAGGCTGCCGAACCGCTTCCAGTCGTTGCTCGGGGGGCGCCCGTCGACCATCCCGAACCAGGTCAGGCCGAACAGAGCAGCCCGGCCTTTGAACGCGCCCCAGGCACGCTGTCCCTCACGCACGCGCCGGATGAGCCCGAGGGCGATCGCTTCTTCGATGGCCGGCAGGACGGAGTTCGCCCGAACGCCATGCCGCTTGGAGTCGTCGTGCGTGACCGCCAAAGCGCCGTTCGTGAGCCCTCCGTGTCCGATGTGCTCCAGGAGGATCCTGTCGACCACCCGGCGGCAGTTGATCGATTGAGCCCGCCAGGCGTGGCTGTCGAGGAGGTCCCGACCCAGTGAGGTCCAGTGCCCCTCCCAGACTGCAGGTCCCTGGCGGGGATCGGTCTGGACGATCGAGCGGCCCGTCTTGTCCGCCTTGGCCGGCGCTGCGGGGCGCGAGTGCAATGTCGGCGATGACGGCGTTGTGGGGATCGCCCGGATCGAGGGCGATGGTCGCCCGCCCGGTGATCTTCACCGCCGTGCCGCGCTCACCGAAGCTGCGCCCTTGGAGCGCCGGCCGCTCCACCGCAATGGCCTCGAACCGTGTCACCTCGGCCTTGACCGGCTCGGCCGGCAGGCTGCCCCCGATCAGCACCGGGGCAGCGGCCGCTCTCGCTCTCGTCATGCTCAATCCCGCCGGACCTCGTCGAAGGCGCCGCGCCGCGTCCGGCCAGGGCAGCTGCGCGATCCCCGCCAGCCACGCGCCAGCGATGGACCGAGGCGGCGTCCGCGGCCGACGCAGCTCCCCTCGCCGCCTCGTCGTTCCAGCCGGCAGGCGCCGGTGCTGCGCCCTATTCGAGGACCGGGCCGGCCGCTACCTGCCGCGAGGCGGCTTGGGCGACGGCCTCGGCCCGATGGAGCCGCGCGGCGTCCGGCGCCGGTCCGCCGTCCCGGCCGAGGATGCCGGGCGTGAACCGGCCGAGCCCGGGCTCGCCGACGATGCGGGCCTCCTCCATCACCACTTGCCCACGGACGATCGTGGCGACCGGCATGCCGCGGACCCGCATCCCCTCCCAGGAGGTGTGGCCCGCGCGGCTGTGCATGTCCTCCTTGCGCAAGACCGTCTCCCGGGCGAGGTCGACGATCGTGATGTCGGCGTCGGCACCGAGTTCGAGCGCGCCCTTGCGCGGGTAGAGGCCGAAGCGCTGGGCGGGCTGGAGGGCGCAGAACCGCGCGATGTCCTGGAGCGTCATCCGCCCCTCGTTCACCGCGTTGAGCATCAGCGGCACGAATTCCTGGGCACCCGTGATCCCGAGCGGGACGGAGAAATTGTCCTCCCAGCCGGGCTCGACGTCCTCGACGGAGTGGGGCGCGTGCTCGCCGACCAGCATGTCGGCGACGCCGTCCCTGAGACTGGTCCAGCCCGCCTCCGGGCTGTGCGCCCAGAGATACGCGAAGGGGCCGACCCGCTCCGCCTGCTCGCGCGACATGAACAAGGAGGCGGCCTCAAGCTCCGCGGTGACGTCCTGCTTCAGGTCGAACTTGGCATGCCGGAGCATCTCGTACGCGCCGACCGGCATAACCCCCAGGTGAAGCACGTGCAGGCGCAGCTTGGTCAGGCGCGCGTAGTAGAGCGAGCTGGCGAGACCGGCGACCATGCCGTGTCCGTACATGTAGCCGCGCTCGTAGCACTCCATGTAGTATTTGTTCTCAACCTTTCCAGGATTGATGTAATCCCGAAACGTCAGGCGCTTGCACCATTCCGTATCGTCGTGGTGCACCGAGCCGACGAGGCCGGTCTCGGCGATCGCCTCGTAGAGTTCGTAGAGGATGCCGTGATCGACCACCCCGAGTTCGGTGATGTAGGGGTAGACCTCCTTGACGTGCCGCGTGTTGAAGATCTTGATACCGATCGCCCCCGCCTTGCCGAGGTCGAGGCACGTCTTCGGGTAGAGGCCGCCGCCGTAGATCGCGTAATCGACGTGGGCTTTGGGAGCGATCGCCGCTTTCTTCATCTCGAAGGTTTCGAGCGTGGTGGGATGCGGGGTGTTGTTGGTCATGTCGATGCAGAAGGCGATGCCGCCCGCCGCGGCCGCCCTGCTGCCGCTCTCGAAATCCTCCTTGTAGGTGTGGCCCGGCTCCCGGAAATGGCAGTGCACGTGCCACAGGCCCGGCAGGACGTGCCGGCCGCGCGCGTCGATGGTCCGGACGGCCGGCAGGTCGACGCCTGGCGCCACGATCGCGGCGATCCGCCCGTCCACGACCGCGATGGAGCCTCGGTACTCACCGTGCGCGGTCACGACGGTGCCATTGGTGACGAAGAGATCGAACGGCTTCATGGCGGACCTTGAACAGGGCAGGGTCAGGCCGCGACGCCCATATAGGCTTCGCGGATCTTCGGATCGTCGATCAGGGTGGCGGACGGCCCGTCGAGGACGACGCGCCCGGTGTCGAGCACGGTCGCGTGGGAGGCGATCTCCAGCGCCAGTTCCACGTCCTGCTCGACGAGCAGCATCGTGACGCCTTCCGCTTCGTTCACGCTGCGCAACGCCGCGGCGATGCGGTCGACGACGACGGGGGCGAGGCCGAGCGACATCTCGTCGATGAGGAGCAGCCGCGGGCGGGCCATCAGCGCGCGCCCCACCGCACACATCTGCTGCTGACCGCCCGACATCGTGCCGGCGATCTGGCCCGCGAGCGGCGCGAGTTCCGGGAACAGGGCGAAGACCCGGCCGAGGTCGCGGGTCACGGCGGTCCGGTCGGCCCGCATGTGGGCGCCGAGCATGAGGTTCTCGGTCACCGAGAGGCCGGCGAACAGGCGCCGCCCCTCGGGGACGAGCGCGATCCCGCGGCGAACCCGCGACTCCGCCGGGACGCGCGCCAGATCCTCGCCCGCGAACACGACGCGGCCGGCGCTCGGCTGCGCCAGTCCGGCGATGGCCCGCATGAGCGTGGTCTTGCCGGCGCCGTTGGCCCCGACCAGCGCGGAGATCCGGCCCTCCTCGACCGCCAGGTCGACGGACCACAGGACCTGGCTGTCGCCGTAGCGCAGGTCGAGGCTCTCGACGCGAAGGAGGCTCATGCGGCGGCTCCCCGGGCAGCGTGTCGCTTGGCGTAGCGGTCGCCCAGATAGGCGCTGACCACCTTGGCGTCGGACAGGACCGCGTCGGGCGGGCCGTCCGCGATCTTCTCGCCGAACTGCAGGACGACGACCCGGTGGCAGACCGCCGTGATCGCCTTCATCACGTGCTCCACCACGATGATGGTCAGCCCGGTGCGGTTGATGGCGTGGATCAGCGCGATGATGCGTTCGATCTCGGCATGGTTGAGCCCGGCCATCACCTCGTCGAGGAGGAGGAGGCGCGGGCGGGTCGCGAGCGCCCGGGCGACCTCGAGGCGCTTGCGCTCGGACAGCGTCAGCTGGCTCGGGAGGAAGTCCCGCTTGCCCGCGATCCCGACCTGCTCCAGGGCCTCCGCGCAGGCCTCCGCCACCGCGGCGGCCGAGCGTCCCGCGTTGCAGAACATGGCGCCCACCGCGACGTTCTGCGCGACCGTGAGTTTGCGGAACGGCTGCACGATCTGGAACGTGCGCGCGACGCCGCCGCGCGCGATGGCGTGCGCCTTGCGCCCGGTGATCGTCTCGCCGTCGAAGGTGACGCGGCCGGCCGCGGGCTTGACCAGGCTCGACACGACGTTGAGGAGCGTGGTCTTGCCGGCCCCGTTCGGCCCGATCAGACCCAGCACCTCCCCGGGCGCGACGTCGAAGCTCACGTCCTTGATCGCCTGGACGCCGCCGAAGCGGACGCCGATCCCCTCGATGGTGAGCAGCGGCTCGGTCATGTCACGCCTCCGCGGGCCGGCGGCCGCGCCGCGCGGGCGGGCGCAGCCGCGACAGGCTGTCGAGCAGGCCCCGCGGCACCATCAGCACCACGGCCATCACGAGGGCCCCGAGCAGCAGGTTGTGGATGCCGGAGAAGTGGCTCCAGATCGCGTCGCCCACGAGCTGGAACAGGGCGGCCCCGATCACCGGGCCGATCACCGTGCCCATGCCGCCGAGCAGCATCATGATGTAGCCGCGCACCGAGATGGAGACGTCGAAGGCCGTCCCGACCTCGATGAAGGTGAGCCAGTAGGCCCACAGGCCGCCGACCGCCCCGGTCATCGCGGCGCTGATCATCCAGGCCAGGATCTTGGCCCGCACGGTGTCGACCCCCATCACCTCCGCGCCGTCCTCGCTGTCGCGCAGCGCCCGCAGCGCGTAGCCGAGCCGGCTCCGCGACAGCCAGAACACCACCCCGGTCGCGAGGACGAGCGCCGCCAGCATGGCGAAGTAGATGATGCGGTAGAGCGTGGTCGGGGGAAGCGCGGAGAACGGCAGGGGCAGCCCCTGCGCGCCGCCCGTCACGCCGCCGATGTTGATGATCGCCTCCGTGGCGGCGGCGTTCAGCGCCACGGTCGCGATGGCGAAGTAGTGCCCGCGCAGGCGCAGGAGCGGCCAGCCGAGGATCGCCGCGACCAGGGTCGCGACCAGGACGGCGACCGGGACCGCGATCCAGACCGGCAGGCCGAGCGTCATCCCGACCCCCGCGGCGTAGGCCCCGATGCCGAAGAAGACCGAGTTGCCGAAGGCGTGATAGCCCGCGAACCCGACGATCACGTTCAGGCCCTGCGCGACCACGCCGAACATGAACACGGTCGTGAGGACGCGCAGCCAGTAATTGCCGACGAAGGCCGGGGCCGCCAGGGCCGCGGCGAGCAGGACGGCCGCGAGGACGAGTTGCCGCGTGTCGCTCACCTCAGACCTCCCCGAAGAAGCGCTTGCCGAACAGACCCTGCGGGCGGACGACCAGGATGACCAGGAACAGCCCGAAGGCGACGATCTCCTGGTAGTTCACGCCGAGGTAGCTCGCCGCGAAGGACTGGATCAGCGCGTACACGAAGCCGGCCGCGACCGCGCCGGTGACGGACCCGATGCCGCCGAGCACGGTGATGACGAAGACCGCGCCGATGAAGGAGTTTCCCAATCCGGGCGAGATCGGGAACAGCGTGCTGGCCAGCGAGCCGGCCGCGCCCGCGAGCGCCGCCCCGATCCCGGCCGTGTAGCCGTAGATCCGCTCCGGGACGATGCCCATCAGGCGCGCCGCCTCCCGGTCGAGGGCGGTCGCCAGGATCGCCTGGCCGAGACGGGTGCGCGTCAGGACGAGGTACAGCAGGCCCGCCAGGGCGAGGGAGAGGAGGGCGGCCGCCAGCCGGACGTACGAGACCAGCACCGGGCCGATCGCGAGCGCCTCGGAGGAGTAGCTCGTGTTGACGGAGCGGATGTCCGAGGTGAACAGCGCGACGAACACGTCCACGAGGAAGAGGTCGAGCCCGAACGTCATCGCGAGCGTGAGCAGCACGCTCGTGCGCATCACCGGGTTCAGCAGCAGGGACTGCACCGCGAACCCGACGCAGAACAGCGCCGCCATGACGAGCGGCATCGACAGGAACGGGTCGATGCCGAGCCGCGCGGCCATCAGGTAGGCGAGGTACGCCCCCATCATGATGTAGGCGCCGTGCGCGAGGTTGATGATGCTCATCACGCCCCAGACCATCGAGAAGCCGATGGTGGCGACGCCGTAGACGCCGCCGAGGAGGAGCCCGTTGACGAAGGTCTGCGCGAGCATGCTGGACCGGCTCCTCGGGTGAGGTCGGGTGCCGGGGCAGGGCGCGATCGCGCCGCGATCATGCCCCGCCCTCGGCTCTGCTTCGGTCGCGCGTCCCGCGACCAACCGGCATCGGCTGCGCCGGAGAACGCCCTAGGGAACCGCGCGCGGGTAGACCGGGTCCGCCTGCTTGACCGCGAAGGGGTAGATCACCTTGGGCTCAGCGCCGACGATCTGCGAGACGTTGAGTCCGGCCCGCGTGTTCACGCCGTTGGCGTCGAACTTGAACGGTCCGTAGAAGGTCTCGCCCTGCATCGACAGGAGCGCGTCCCGGACTGCCGTGGGATCGACCGACCCGGCCTTGTCGATCGCGAGCTGCAGCACCACGCCGGCCGCGGCGCCGCTCGCCGCGTGGAAGGTGGGCGCCTTGGCGTACTTTGCCTCGAACGCCTTCGCGAAGCCGGCGCTGTCCCCGAAGACCGGATCCTTCCAGGTCAGGGTCGGCACCCAGTAGTCGACGCCCATGATGCCCTCGGCCGCCGGACCCACCGCCGTCCGGAAGTCCTGGACGCCGACCGCGGTCGCGAGCCCGACGAGCTTGGGCGCGACCTGCAGTTCGCGCAGGGACTTGACCAGGAGGATCGAGTCCTGGACGTAGCCGGTCGCCAGGAGGATGTCGGGGGCGGCCGCCTTGATCTGCGTCGCGACCGCCGAGAGGTCGTTCGCCCCCTTCGGGTACTTGCCGGTGTAGACGACCTTGAGGCCGAGGGCCTCGGCGCGCTTGCGGGCCCCCTCGCCGGTGATGTTGGGGAACAGGTCGTCGGGCCCGACGATCGCCACCGTCCCCGGCGCGGGCTTCAGGTCCTTGGCGAGGTCGAGGATCGGCACCAGCCCCTGATCCGCGAGGGGCGAGGGCGTGAAGAGGTACTTGTAGCCGCGCGCGTAGAGGCTGTTGGCGGTGGCCATCGGGGCCAGGGTGAGCGCCCGGTAGCGCTCGCTGATCACCGCGGTCGCGGTGGCGATGCCCGATGAGTACGGCCCGAAGACGAGCGAGACGCCGTCGTCGCTCACGAGCTTCTCGGTCAGCTGGGCGCTCGTCTGCGCCTTCGACTCGTCGTCGTAGTAGACGACCTGGACCTTGTAGGTCTTGCCCCCGGCCTTCAGGCCGCCGGCGGCGTTCACGCGCTCGCGCCAGAGCTCGTAGCCATCCCGGAGCAGGCCGCCCTCGCGGGAGAAGGCGCCGCTCAGGCTGACGGCGGCGCCGATCTTGAGCACCTCCTGGGCCCGGAGCGGCGACGAGAGTGACGCCGCCGCGAGGCAGCCCAGAACGACCCGACGCGTCCACGCTCCAGCCATGATCCCGCACCCCGACCGCCCGACGAACCGCATGCATGCTGCATGTCCGGTCTGGTGAATACAAGCTGTATTTTCCTCGGGCGCCCGCCTATGATCGGGGCTCCATCCGGTGCGACCGCGGAGGCGGCTCGATGACGTCGACGAAACGGCAGCGCGCGAGCGCGCCGGCCCAAGGGCGGCCCGGCCAAGGGCCGCCCGGGCGAGAGCCACCCGGGCAAGGGCCGCCCGAGCAAGGGCCGCGGCCGCGAATTCGCCTACGAGACGCTGAAGCGGCAGATCGTGTCGCTGCAGCGCGCGCCGGGCTCCGAGCTCGACGAGCTGCAACTCGTCGGCGAGCTCGGGATCTCGCGCACGCCGCTGCGCGAGGCCTTCGTCCAGCTCGCGAGCGACGGGCTGGTCGTGCTGATGCCGAACCGCGGCGCGCGCGTCGCCCCCCTCGACCTCGCCTACACGCAGGAGCACCTGGAGGCCTTCGACCTCCTGCAGCGCGTCGCGACGGCCTGGGCGGCGGCCCGCTGCTCGGCGGAGGATCTCGCGGGCATCCGGCGCCGCGCCGAGGCCTTCGAG
Organism: Methylobacterium sp. 4-46; assembly: GCF_000019365.1. Taxonomy (GTDB): domain Bacteria; phylum Pseudomonadota; class Alphaproteobacteria; order Rhizobiales; family Beijerinckiaceae; genus Methylobacterium. Next base: position 6,192,286 of record NC_010511.1, read on the forward strand.
GCGGCGTGGCGGGACCGCGATCCCACCGCCATGATCGACACGAACTTCGCGTTCCACGAGGCGATCGGCCATGCCTGCGGCAATCGCAACGTGGCCCGGACCTATATCGGGCTGCTCAGCGAGAACCTGCGCATCGCGAGGCTCGCGATGGCGTACGAGTGCTACGGGTCGGCCGACGCGTACGAGGCTCACATCGAGTCGATCATCCGGGAGCACGGCGAGATGCTGGACGCGATCGAGACCCGCGACGCGGAGCGCGCCGAGTCGGTCGCCGGCTCTCACGCGGGCCTCGCCCGCAAGCGGGTGATCGAGTACCTCTCGTCCAGCCTGGTCGACGGCCCGATCGGTCGCCTCCTGGCGACGGCGGCGTGACAGGAGACCCCACGCGATGTGCGACGTCTGCGCCGTCTTCGGGATCGGCGACCATTGGACCGATGCCGCCAAGCTCTCGCGGAGCCCCTTCCCGGCGCGCGACATCCAGAGGCACCGGCGCCACCGGCGCGAGAGGATCGCGCTGATGAACCGCCTGGTCGCGCCCGCCGGGCTCGCCTGCGAGGATTGGGACGGGGACGCCTTCCTGCTGACCGACCGGGCCGGCCGCACGCGGGTCGCCGCCAGCCTCGCGGAGTTCTGGGGCGCGGCGGAGGCGCTCTCCGGCCGGATCCTCGATCCCCTGACCGCGCGCTTCGAGGGAGGAGCCCCGCGATGGTAGCCCTGCCCGAGCCCATGCCGCTGTTCGTCCTGACGGGGTTCCTCGGCAGCGGCAAGACGACCCTGCTCGGCCGCATCCTGCGCGCGGACGCGGAGGCGCGCACCGGCGTGCTCATCAACGAGTACGGCCAGGCCGGCCTCGACCACCGCATCGTGGCGCATGTCGCGGAGGCGAGCGCCGTCGTGGCGAACGGATGCCTGTGCTGCTCGGTCCGGCCCGAACTGGCGCGCGCGCTGCTCGACCTGCTGCGCCGCTCCCTGGCGGGCGAGGTGCCCCGGTTCGAGCGCGTCGTGCTCGAGACCTCCGGACTGTCCGATCCCGCCCCGATCATCAACACGGTCCAGACCCATCCGGTGCTGAAGGAGTACTTCCGGGTGGCGGGCGTGATCGCCACGGTCGACGCCGTCAACGGCCTCGCCTCGGCCGACGACCACGCCGAGTTCGCCAAGCAGGTCGCGGTCGCGGACCTCGTGCTGGTGACGAAGTCCGACCTCGCCGCGCCGGCGGCGGCGCGCGGCTTGGCGGAGCGGATCCGGGTCATCAACGCGCTGGCGCCGGTCCGCGACGCCCGCGCGCCGGACCTCGATCCCGCCTCGCTCCTGCGCGAGCAGCCTGTGTCGCGCGTCTCGGCCGTGAGCGCGGACGCCGCCCCGTCCCACGCCGTGAGCACGTTCTCGATCTCCCTCGACGAGCGCCTCGACTGGTCGAGCTTCGTGACGTGGCTGTCCCTCCTCCTCAACCGGCACGGACGCTCGGTCCTGCGCTTCAAGGGGATGCTGAACCTCACCGACGAGAGCGCCCCCGTGCTGGTCCACGGGGTCCAGCACATCATGCACCCGCCCGAGCACATGGAGGGCTGGCCGGATGACGACCGGCGCTCGCACCTGGTCTTCATCGCTCGGGGGCTCGATCCGGCCGAGATCAGGGCGTCCCTCGCCTCCTTCCTCCGGTTCGCGAGGGAGAACATGGCGCCCCGGCCCGGCCTGCTCGTCGCGGAGGAGGTCTGATCGCCGGGCCGGTCTCCCGCCGCGGGAGCCTGCCCACGGCAGGGACGCCCGGCGGGGAGGGGACTTCCGGGCGAGGAGGAAACTTCGGCGGTGGAGCGCCGGGACGACCCCGCCCGGGGCCGGGGCCGGCCCGCGGGAGGCCCCTCACGGACCGACCTCCGGTCCCTCGTGCGCGGCCGCCGGGGACAGGTCCGACCGGGCGCCCGTGAGGTAGCTGAGCACCATCTCCACCACGTGCCGCCGACGCACCGCCACCCGCTCGCCGGCCATGAAGTCGCGGTCGAGCAGCCAGGACAGCGTGTGCTGGTTCGACAGGAAGAAGTAGGCGAGACCCGAGATCGACAGGTAGAGGTCGACGGCATCGACGTTGTGGCGGAACGTCCCCGCGGCCTGGCCGCGCTTGAGGATCTCATCGATCGTGTCGAGGAGGTTGCGGTAGAGCGGCTTGACCGAGGTCGAGCGCTTCAGGTGCTGGCCGAAATGGATGTTCTCGATGCTCATCAGGCGGATGAGATCGGGCGTCGACACCAAGTGGTCGAACGTGTTGGCGACGAGGGCCGCCATCGCGGCCGCGGGCGGCAGGTCCCGCAAGGATTCGTCGCGCTGACGGGTGCGCAGGCCGGCATAGATGCGTTCGAGAATTTCGAGGTAGAGGGACTCCTTGGAACCGAAGTAGTGGTAGATCAGGTTCTTGTTGACGCCCGCCTGCGCGGCGATGCGGTCGACGCGGGCCCCGTTGAGCCCATGCGTGACGAATTCCCGCCGCGCCGTGTCCAGGATGCGCGCGCGCGTCTCCTCGGCATTGCGCGCCGGCCTGTGGGCCGGCGGGGCGGACTCAGCGCCCATCGGGGACGGCCCCCGGCAGCGGCGCGGCCCGCCGCGACGCGCGCAGGTGGCGCGTCGCGGCCTCGTCGACGGTCCCCCGCGCGATCACCACGCCGAAATGCCGCTCCGCGAAGGCCGCGGAGATCTTGCCGTCGAGGCAATCCTCCAGGATCGCCGCGGCGTCGCGGTCGAGCGGGTCACCGAATCCGCCGGCCCCGGCCTGCTCGTGGACGATGAGCGTGCCCCTGCCGACCCGCGTCGTGATCTTGCCGGGGAGAAGGCGGCGCTCGCCGTCGACCTCCATGGCGTTGCGCGACGGACCGCCCGGCTCACCCCCCGCCAGGCCGTAGGGCCGGTGCTTCACCCGGTCGGTCCGCATCTGCAGGAGCGCCTCGTCCGCGAGGATCCGGTAGCTGCGCCGCACGCCCACGCCGCCGCGGTAGCGGCCGGCCCCGCAACTGTCCGGGACGAACGCGTACTCCTCGATCCGGACCGGATGCTCGGCCTCCATGATCTCGACCGGCATGTTGGACAGGTTCTGCGACGCGTTGGTCACCGCCTCCAGTCCGTCCTTGTTCGGTCGTCCGCCCCAGGCTCCGCAGATCATGTCGACGATGATGAAGGGCTGCCGGTTCGGCCTGAGGCCGGAGATGCAGATCACGCTGTTCCCGCCCTCGCCGGCCGCCGGAACCTTGTCCGGAACGATCTGCGCCAGGGCGCCGAGCATGGTGTCGAAGACGCGGTAGCCGGTGAGGGCCCGGGCCGCGCAGGGACCAGGCATCACGGGGTTGAGGATCGAGGCCTCCGGCACCCGGACGCTCACGCAGCGGAACATGCCGACGTTGTTCGGCACCTCCTTGGCGAGGACGCAGCGGACGGAGAGGTAGGTCAGCGAGTGGGTGAAGCTCAGCGTCGCGTTGATCGCGCCCCTCACCTGCGGCGACGAGCCCGCGTAGTCGACGAGCAGGGAGCCGTCGTCCCTCACCGTGATGGCGACCCGGATCGGGATGGGCGCGTCCGAGAAGCCGTCGTCGTCGATGTGGTCGGTGAAGTGCCAGGTGCCCCTCGGCCAGGTCCGGATCTCGGCGCGCGTCATGCGCTCGGCGTAGTCGAGCAGCTCCTGCATGTAGGCGTCGACCTCGTCCGCCCCGTAGCGCTGCATCAGCTTCTCGAGGGCGCGCCTGCCGACCTGCGCGGCCGCGAACTGCGCCGAGAGGTCCCCCCAGACCCGGTCGGGAACGCGGACGTTGATCCTGATCAGCGCCTCGAGGGTGGTGTTGAGGGTGCCGCGCTCGTAGAGCTTCAGCGGCGGGATGCGCAGGCCCTCCTGGTAGATCTCGGTCGAATCGGAGGCGTTCGACCCGGGAACGCGGCCCCCGACATCGGTGTGATGGCAGATCACGACCGCGAAGGCCCGGCGCTTGCCGCCGTGGAAGATCGGCACGAACATGAAGATGTCCGGCAGGTGCATGCCCCCGTGATAGGGGTCGTTCATGATGACGACGTCGCCGTCGTGCAGGTCGCCGTCGAACCTGGCCAGCACCGCCTGCATGGCTTCCGGAATGGCGCCGAGATGCTGCGCGATCGTCTTGGCCTGCGCCACCATCTGGCCGTCGGCGGCGCACAGGGCCGCCGAGAAGTCCATCACGTCCTTGACGATCTCGGAGCGGGCGATGCGCACGACCGTGTAGGCCATGTCGTCGGCGATCGCGTCGAGGCCGCTCTTGATGACCGCGAAGGTGATCGGGTCGACGTTCATGCGCTGAACTCCAGGACGATGCAGCCGATCGCGTCCTTGCGGATGCTGGCGTCGGGCGGGACGACGATGGTCGCGTCGAACTCCTCGACGACGAGCGGTCCCGGCCGGGCCGTCGCGCCGAGGGCATCGCGGCCGACCACCTCGACGAGCCTGGGCTCCTCGCCGCGCGCGAAGGAGACCGCGCGGGTGCCCCGGCCGGCGGCGCCCGCGCGCGGGGCGATCGCCATGGCGTCGAAGGCGAGGCGCTTCTCCCGCAGCCCCCGGCCGACGACCCGCAGCTTCATGAACTCGATCGGCGTCGCGTCCCGGTAGCCGTAGGTCTTCACGTATTCCGCCACGAACCGCTCCTCGAGCGCGGCGAGGTCCTCGCCCTCGAACGGGACGGTCAGCTCGGTGGCCTGACCCTCGTGCCGGAGGTCGGCTTCCCAGAGCAGGTGCCGCCGCGCCTCCGGGTAGCCGTCCTGGGCAAGACGCTCCGCGACGTCGGCCTCCAGGGCGGCCTTGGCCGCGGCGAGGTCCCCGGCATCCATCGCGTCGAGGCGGCGCGCGACCACGGCGAGGGCCGTGTGCTCGGTGTCGGAGGCCAGCATGCCGACCGCGCAGAACACCCCCGAGAGGGGAGGGACGACCACGCGTCCGATCCCGAGCTGACGCGCGAGGTCGGGCGCGTGCACGCCGCCGTTCCCGCCGAACGCCATCAGCGTGAAGTCGCGGGGATCGCGGCCGCGCTCGATCGTCACGGCCCGCACGGCGCGGGCCATGGCGGCGTTGGCGACCGCGCGCACCCCGTGCGCGGCGTCGGCGACCGCGAGGCCGAGCGGATCGCCCACGTGGTCGCGGATCGCCCGCTCGCTCAGTTCCCTGCTGATCGCCAGGCGGCCGCCGGCGAGCGCACTCGCATTGATGAACCCGAGGACGACGTTGGCGTCGGTGACGGTCGGGCGCGCGTTGCCGAGGCCGTAGCAGGCCGGCCCGGGCACCGCGCCCGCCGAGTGGGGGCCGACGACGAGCAGGCCGCCCTCGTCGATGGCGGCGATCGAGCCGCCGCCTGCGCCGACCTCCGCGATGTCGATCGCCGGGACCTTGAGCATGTAGCCGCCGGCCTTGATGAAGCGGCTCGAGGTCGAGATCCCGTCCCGAAACTCGTACTCGGACGTCATGGTCGGGCGGCCGTCCTCGACGATCACCGCCTTGGCGGTCGTGCCGCCCATGTCGAACACGATGATGTCGCGGTCGCCGCGCGCGTGGCCGAGGCGCGCCGCGCCCGCGACGCCGCCGGCCGGCCCCGACGCCACCACCATCACCGGCCTCTCCAGGGTCGCGCGCGCGGCCAGCATCCCGCCGTTCGAGGTCATGACCAGGATGGGCGCCCCGACGCCGATCCCGCGCAGCCCGCGCTCCAGGGCGTGCAGGTAGGCGCGCATGGCCGCGAGCAGGTAGGCGTTCACGACCGTCGTGCTGGTCCGCTCGTACTCCTTCATCTCGGGCAGGACCGTGCAGGAGCTGGTGACCAGCAGGTGGGGGAACTGCTCGCGCAGGATCGCCTCGGCGCGCCGCTCGTGCGCGGCGTTGCGGTAGCTGTTGATGAAGGCGACGGCGACCGCCTCGATCCCGGCCTCGCTGAGCTGGCGGCCGGCGGCGACGACGTCGGCCTCGCTGAGGGGCCGCACGATGGAGCCGTCGGCGGCGACGCGCTCGTCCACCTCCAGCCGGTGGCGACGGGAGACCAGCGGCTTCGGCTTGTCCCAGGTCAGATCGAACATGTCGGGCATGCGGATGCGCCCGATCTCCAGCACGTCGCGGAACCCTCGCGTCGTGATCAGCCCCGTCCTCGCCCCCGTGCGCTGAAGGATCGTGTTGGAGCCGACCGTGGTGCCGTGAAGGACTTCGGCGACTTGCGAGGGCGCGATCCCGAGCTCCGCCAGCAGCGCGGCGACACCGGCCACGACGGCCCGGCTGGGATCGTCCAGGGTCGAGGAGAGCTTGCTCTGATGGACGGTGCCCGCCGCGTCGAGCAGGGCGATGTCCGTGAAGGTGCCGCCGATATCGACGGCCACGCGGACGCTGGCGTCGGAGGAGCGCGAGCCCATCGGGAACCTCTTCTAACTAACCAGTTAGTTAACTATGCGGCGCCGAAGCTGGAGTGTCAAGGAGCGCACGCGGCCCGCCGCAGCCGAGGCGGCGGGTCGGGATCGGGCCGGCGGGCCAAGCGCGCCTCGCGAGCCTCGTGCCGGCACACCGGACGGTTCGGCTCGAGGTTGCCGGCGGGCGCCCCGGCGCATGCCGGCGGGCGGCGAATTGCCTCACGCCGAAACAGGTGGACCGCGAGACAATTGTGCCGGGGTGGCCAGCAGCTCTGGCCGACTTCTCCGGGAAGGATGGCTCGATGACCGTGCAGGCTTGGCCGTGGCTGACCCTGTCCGCGACGTCGCCCGGTGCAGCGGCCATCCGCTTTCCCGCCAACCGCCGGTCCTCCGATGACGAGATGGGTCGTCACGATCGGACGTGGCCGGGGATGGGCACGCCTGCCGCTCGCAGCAGCCTCGGCAGCACACCAGGATCGTCCATCGGCTCACGACAGCGAATGCGCCGTCACGGCTCAGAACCGTCTCCGTGCCCTCGCCACGGAGGCAAGGCACCCCGGCCGGCACGGGGCGGAACCGTGTTCGGCAGGCTGGCCGCCAACCCGCCGCTCATCGCGACCGCCCTGTCCTTCGGCTGCCCAGAGATCTCTCGGGCCAAATGGAACTGGCATCACATTTTCCGCAATCCGACTGCCGCGGCTTACGCCATGATCTGACCACTTCCGCACGGATAATTTTGCAACAAAGCTGATGATTTGCATGAGACGCTTCGGCGTGACTTTGCACTCCTGTCGATGATCTGGATCAGACATGCGCCATTGTTGCGCATATGTTATTCGCTTTGCCTCATATGATAAGATTTATTGGCAAATGCGGGTAAGCAGGTGCCTACATAGCATCTATTTAAGACGTAAATGGAAACGCGAATGATGTTGGGCGGAAAGTAGATGCACAGAAGGTCGCAGGCCGGAACGAGAGCATGTCTGATGGATTGGAGAGCCGATCAATCTTCAACGACAGGAGCCTCGCATGCGACGTTCATTCCTGGCCATTGCTTTAACCGCCGCCATGGCGACGCCGGCCTTTGCGGTGGACGACAATCAGAAGGTCCCCACGCGCGGGCCCGAGTTCATCACCGTCCCTCAGGATGCCGTGCTCAGCTACAGTCTCATCGGCCTCAACGTCGTCGATGGGCAGCAGAATACAGTTGGCGAGATCAAAGATCTTGTCCTTGAGAGTGGCCAGCTGAAAGGATACATCGTTTCGGTCGGCGGCTTCCTCGGCATGGGCGAGCGCTACGTTGCCGTCCAGCCGAACTCCATCTCCCTTGGCTACGACGAGGAGAATAAAAAGTGGAAGGCCATCGTTGGCGCGAGCAAAGATCAACTTAAATCTGCTCCGGAATTCAAATACGAGGGCAAGTTCAAGCGGTAAAGTCAATTCACCGCATTGACTTTCCAGCAAATCATGCCTCGCGCAGCCGATCAACGCGGGCATCACTGCATCTATGGAGAAATGTATGGCTACCGACATCAGCTCGATCTACACGACCGCTCTGCGCAATACACACGCTCTCGAAACCCAAGGCCTCAGCCAGATGGAGCATCAGCTCACCGGTCTTGAGCACTACCCCGAGTACGCGAAGACCCTGCAGGCGCATGTCGGCATCACGCGCGAGCAGATCAGAAGAGTCGAGCAGGCGCTCTCAGCTCTCGACGCCAGCGCCTCGACCCTGAAGGAGACGGTCACCAACACCGCCGGCAAGATCGGCGCAGCCGTGCACGCCTTGGCCCAGGATGAGACACTCAAGAACCTCTACGCGGGCTACGCCTACCAGTACGACCAGATCGCCGCCTATCGCTCGCTGATCGTCATCGCTGAGGCCGCGGGTCACCCTGAGCACGCGCCCCTGTTCCGCAAGTCCCTCGAGGAGGAGAAGCAGGCGGCGCAGCGCGTCGACGGCCTCATCGAGTCCGTGACCCGCGCCTACATCGAGCGCACGACGGCGGGCGCGAAGGCCGACAGCTGAGCCGGCCCGGCGCCGACCGATGCGCGACCTCCGTGTCGATCTGGACAGCGACGTCCTCATCGTCGGGGCCGGCCCGGTCGGGCTGGCTCTTGCGATCGGTCTTCGGCTGCACGGGCTGTCGGTGCGCGTTGTCGACCGGGCACGAGGCCCGAAGAACGAACCCCGCGCCGCCGTGATCTGGCCGCGCGGGGCCGAGGTGCTCGACGACCTGGGCCTCGGGGCCGCCGTGTCGGAGGCGGCCAACGCGCTCCGCACGGTGCACTTCTACGGGCAGGGCCGGCGCCTCGGAGCCGCCCAGCTGGGCTCCGTCGCCAGCGCCTACCCGACCCCGCTCCTGATCGAGCAGCACGTGACGGAGCGCCTCCTCGAAGGCCGCTTGCGCGCGCTCGGGGCCGAGGTCGCGTGGGGATGCGAGGCGCGCGACCTCTCGCCCGATCCGTGCGGTGTGACGACGATGCTCGCCGATTCCGCCGGGCGGGCCCGCCCGTGGCGCAGCGCCTGGCTGGTCGGCTGCGACGGCTCCCGCAGCCTCGTGCGGGATCGCCTCGGGATCGCGTTCGAAGGGCACCGCGTCCCTGATCTGCAGATCCTGCAGGTCAACGCCGTCCCCCGCTGGCGGCACCCGGCCAACGCGCGCGAGGGCTACTATTTCCTCGCCCCCGGCGCGTGCCTCGGCTGCTTTCCCGTTGCGGAGGGCTCCTGCCGCTTCTTCTGCTACGCGACCGACCCGGATCCGGACGCGCACGCGCCGCCGTCGCTGGCGGAGGCCGAGGCGCTGATCGCGCGGGTTGCGGGGACGCCCGAGATCCGGCTCGAACGGGCGACCTGGTTCAACCGCGCGCGTTTCCAGACCCGCCTCGCCGCCCGGATGCGCCGGGGTCGCGTGCTCCTCGCGGGCGACGCGGCGCACGTGTGGTCGTCGCTCGGCGGCCACGGCATGAGCCTGGGATTGCGGGGCGCCCACAATCTTGCCTGGAAGCTGGCCGCCGTTCACGGAAAGCGAGCCCCGGACCTGCTGCTCGACAGCTACGAGGACGAGCAGCGCGCCAGCGTGAGGCGCTTCCTGAGCCTGATGCGCTACAATCTCGTCGAGACGCCGAGTTCGCGACCCGGCCTCCTCCTGCGGGAGGGCGCCCTGTGGGCGGCGCTAGCGCATTCCGCCCCGATCCGGTGGGTCGAGCGCGCGGTGAGCGACGTCGACGACCATCACCGTGACGGCCCGCTGGCCGGAGGCACGACCGCCCCGGCGCGAGCGCCGCGGGGACTGCGTCCGGGCGACCGTCTTCCCGACGCCGGCGAGGGCGATACGCCCGACCGCCTCCACGGCTGCCTCGACTACCGCTCCTGGACACTCCTGCTGCCGCTCGACGCGTCGGCGGCGGAGCATGCCGCGATCCGCTCCCTGCTCGCTCCCTGGAGCGACACCATCCGGATCCGGGTCGCGCCCGCTTCCGCCAGGATGATCCTTCCACGCGCAAGCCTCGTCCTGGTCCGGCCGGATCGGCACGTGGCACTGATCGCGCAGCGCCGGGACCTCGCGCGTCTTCAGCGGTACGCTGCGCGTTGGCTCGTCGGGCCGTCCCCAAGCGGGCCCACCGCCCCGGCAGCCGCGGACGCGAGCGCCGATGACGGGTCGCTGTGCCGCGACTCACCCCACCACTAGGACCGTCGGATGGACGAGCCGCCCGTGGCCCGACCACGACCGTGCCCGCGGCTCTCGGCTCGTTCGGCGACGCACCCCCTCATCACCCTGGCGCACGCGCCGAGCGTGCGCGGCCTCCGGCCCGCCGCGACCGACCGGGCCGAGGTCCAGGTCGGCTCCGTTCCGGCCCGATCTCGTCTTCGACGCTAAATCGTCGCGGCAGAAACATTGTGCCCTCCTCCTTGTTGGCCGATTGGAATGGCCGCCCCGGATCGGAGGGCAGCGTTCCACTCCCAAGCTGCCTCTCCGAGGATCCGCCGCATGACGTCCACACGCGCACGGCTTCTGTCGCTGGCGACCGCGGTCCCACCCCACGTCCTTCGCCAGACGGACGTTGCCGAGATGGCCAGCACCCTGTTCTCCGAACGCTACGGCGAGTTCGACCGACTGTCGCGCGTGTTCGCCACCACGGGCATCCACAAGCGGCATTCCGTTCAGCCGATCGACTGGTACATGCAGGCGCGCGGCTGGCCGGAACGGACGGCCGCGTACCTGCGGGGTGCGGAGGACCTGTTCGCCGAGGCCGCCACGAAGGCGCTGGACGAGGCGGAGCTCCTCGCCCGGGACGTCGATGCCGTGGTCACAGTGTCGTCGACCGGCATCGCGACGCCGAGCCTGGAGGCACGCGTCCTGCAGCGGCTCGGCCTGCGCCACGATGTCATGCGGGTTCCGGTCTTCGGGCTCGGGTGCGGCGGCGGCGTCTCGGGACTCGCGGTCGCGAGCCGGTTGGCCGAGAGCCGCCCAGGCTCCAACGTGCTGTTCGTCACCGTCGAGCTCTGCACGCTGGCCTTCCGCCTCGACAAGCTCACCAAGGCCAGCATCGTCGCCACCGCCCTGTTCGGGGACGGGGCCGCGGCGTGCATCCTGCGCGCGGGCGGGGACGCCGGCGTGGCCGAGGTGGAGGCGACGGGCGATCACACCTGGCCGGACACGCTCGACATCATGGGCTGGGACGTCGAGGAGGCCGGCTTCGGCGTCATCTTCGCCCGCGCCATCCCGCCCTTCGCGGAGGCGAATGTGGGCCCGGCGGTCCTCGGCCTGCTCAAGCGCTGGCAGCTCGGTCCCGAGCAGGTCGACCGGTTCATCTGCCACGCGGGCGGGACCAAGGTCATCACGGCACTTGAGCGCAGCCTCGCGATCGGCCAGGGCGCGCTCGACCACGAGCGCGCGGTTCTGTCGGAGTTCGGCAACATGTCAGCCCCCACCGTGCTGTTCGTGCTCGACCGCGCCCGCAAGGCCGGTCTGCCGCCCCGCTCGGTGCTGACCGCGATGGGACCAGGGTTCACGGCGAGTTGCGCCTCGCTGAGGAGCCCGTCGTGACGGCCGCGATCCTGGTCCTTGCACTGGTCACGCTGCAACGGCTGGGCGAACTCGTGCTGGCGCGCCGGAACACGCGGCGTCTCCTGTCGCGGGGCGGTGTCGAGGTGGCGCCGGAACATTACGGGCTGATCGTCGTCCTTCACGCCGCTTGGCTCGCCGGGCTCTGGCTCCTGGCTTGGTCACAACCCGTGGATCCGACCTGGCTCTCCGTGTTCATCCTGCTGCAGGCCGGCAGGCTCTGGGTGCTGGCCAGCTTGGGAGAGCGCTGGACGACGCGGATCATCGTGCTCCCGCAGGCACCGCTGGTGCGGCGCGGGCCCTACCGCCTGTTCTCGCATCCGAACTACGCCGTCGTGACGGGCGAGATCGCGGCGCTGCCACTCGCGTTCGGCCTCATCGGCTACGCGATCGTATTCAGCATCCTCAATGCGGCTGTGCTGGCGATCCGCATTCGCGCCGAGAACGCGGCCCTGGGCACAGTCCGCGTCGCTCCCCGATAGCGGCGCCGACCAATGGATCCTGCCCCGCGCGCGTGAGGCGGAACACGGGTTCGTGCGCGCGGTTGATCGAGCATTTCACCTCATGAAGGAGCCGTGCCATGGCCGCACCGAGCCGCCTCAAAGAGGTATACCTGGACGAGCTGAAGGATCTCTGGTCGGCAAACGACCAAATGGCAGGCGCCATCAGGCAGCTGACGAGCCAAGCGAGCGACCCGAAACTGAAGCAGATGCTCGAGCATTCCGTCGGGGGCATCACCAAGCACTCCGAGACCCTGCGCAGCCTGATTGAGCGAGCCGGCGGGCGGGCGGAGCCTGAATACTGCAAGGGCATGGCCGGCCTCGTCGCCGAGGCGCAAAAGCACGGCTCGCAGGAGGCGCCGCAGGATGGCAGGCTGCGCGACGTGGTGCTGATCGCCCAGTACCAGCGCATGACGCATTACGGCCTGGCGGGGTTCGGGACGGCTGCCGCGTACGCTCAGGCGCTGGGCCAGTCAGAGGACGCGGCGAAGCTGAAGCAGGCCACCGCGGAAATCTACAAGGGCGACGCGTACGCGACCAAGCTGGCCGAGAGCCTGCAGCAAGTCGCCGCCAAGTAACCGCCCCGAACAGGCAGCGGGCCGACCTCGACAAGGCCGGCCCGCTCTCAGATGATAAGGCCAGATCGCGCGAATTTCCGCCGTGCCTTATGGCAGGGCGCCGGCTTTCTCCTTGGCGCGAGTCATCGTATCGTTGCAGCCCTTCTCGTCACCTGCCTGCTGCTGCGCGCGCGCTTTCCGAACGAGTTCGCGCGCCTCCTGAACGCCCGATGCGGAGGGCTGAAGCGTCCGGTCCGAGGGCTTCGTCTCCGGCGGCTTGTCCAGGGCCTTCGGTGAGTTCGAGGACGTTGGGCCGCCCGGAGGCTCCCGGCCGGTCACCCGCTCGGCACCGGCACTGTCGAGGCGCCGCTCGATCGTCGCGATCTGTTCAGAGCACGAGGAGGCCTGTGCGCCCGGCGCGTTCGCCAGGATCGAGGCTGCGGTTGCAAGAACAAGAACAAGAGAAGCGCGCATCGAAAATCCTCATGAATCAGCCCGTCAACGAGCGGGCTGGGCGGTTGATCCGCGTGCCCGCGGCTTCGCTGTGCAGGACGGTGGCATGCTCCTCAGGACACCACGCGCTTCTCCTCGTCAGTGTGCTGGTCGGCATGACCATCCACGCCGACCATGTGGCGGTAGGAGAGTTCCGCGCCGGCCCAGCCCGTGATGCCGAGCAATGCCGCCGTTGCGCCCGACAGGGCGACGTCGGTTGCATCGCCGGCCTGGTCGCGATCGCGGCCAGACCGCCGGGCGAGGTTCGCAGCGGCGAGGGCCAGGGCCGCGGCGTTGCCGTAGGCATGCAGGCGGCCGGCCGGCTTCTGTCGCGCCCGGCGGATCGTGAGGTAGTCGATCGCGCCGACCGCGCCGGCGGCCACTCCGGACGCGATCCCAGCTCCCAGCAGGAGCTTCGACGCGCGCGCCCAGAACGGATCGCGCGTTGCACGTGCGGCGATGTCGGTCAGGAGCGCGCTGGTCAGAAACGCGATTGGAAACGGGATCATCATCGGGTGGACAGGGTGGCCGACAATCGCGGCCGTGCTCGGTAGACCTCGCGTCGGATTGGCGCGGTCTCCGTCCCGTTCCGGAGTGAGCTGAGAATACATGCGTTGAGCCGGCGTGACGTGTAGATTCATCATATTTCTCCTTTTATATTTCACCGTCGCCGCATAAATTGCGCGCGACGCATCATTGCAGAGATCACACTTGTCCGAATTTCCTTACGAAACTTGGAAAGACATGCATTTGTGTTTGGAAGAATAAATTGCTATGCTCGGTATTCTCGCGTCGAATTGCTTATTGTAATCACATTCAGGCGGCCGCCGTCAGGATGTCCGCCGATTTCCTGAGTGAGCATATCCGCACGCTTGCCACTCGGAGCATCCTCATCTCGGGACCAAGCCGTTCCCGGGCCCTGATTGCGGCCGGACGCTGTCACTTCGTCGCATATTGATGCTGGCATGCAGTGCGTGAGCCACCAACTCGCACCTAGATGCACTGTTCCAGCCTAGCAGTACCGCGCGCGTTGCTCACAATAGCGCTGCGGCATTGTGGCGGATCACAGAATGGTTAGTGCGGCAAATAGGAGCACGCCGTCTCGCGCCATCCATGAACAACGCCTATCCGTGATGCTCGCCGCAACCGGACATTTCCGTCAAGCGTCGCGATTGGCCGCTCAGGGTCGAGGCCGCGTGAGAACGCGGATCGTTCAGGGTGCGGGCGTCCGCGCGGAGGAGGCCCGCGGATCGAAGCCGCGGGCCTCGAGCCCGGATGGCCGCTCCCGGTGGACCGACCCCGAAGAGCTGGGTGGCGGTCCCCCGGATCCTGGTCCGGCCGGAGGGTGGGCCTCCGGGTCTCGTTAGGCGGCCTCCCGGGCCGCCGCCACGCCCCGATCTGGGCCCGGGCATCGGCCAACGACGAGAACCGGTTCGCGTTCAGGCACTCGTCCCGCGGGCGGCCGTTGAGCGACGCCGCCAGCGCTTTGTCGGTCGGCTTGCCAGGACGCGAGACGTCGAGACGACCTCAGGCCCGTGATCGACCTGAGTCGCACCCGGTGCTCCGCGCAGGAGCGCTCAGCGGGCGACGACGGCCACGGCCTGCTCGCCCATCCGGAGAGGCTCAGCCTCGCCGTTGAGCCTCCATCTGGGTGTGCCCCAGCCCAACCTGAGGCCGAGGCTCTCCACCGTGCGTGTCGGTGAAGGTGGAGCGCTCGCCGGTCTGCTTGGCCCGGTGCACCTGGACTCGCTGCCAGATCAGCACTGCGAACACGAGCGCGAAGGTTGAGAAAGCCAGCCAGTAGATCAAACCCGCGTCACCCATCGGTACCTCGAGAGCACGTTGCAAGATGTTGAGTGGCAACGCCAGCGCCGGAAGCTGCGTTCCAAGCTCGACAGCTCTATCGGCAAGAACTTTCTGCTGACCCGTGGCGGCGTTCTGCGGGCTGTCCATGCAAGGTCGGCAAGGGCCCTGACTGGGTCTCGAAGGCGCTCGATCGCCGGTCCTGCGAGACCGGCGTCACGCTCGACGTCTCACGTCCTGGCAGAGCGACCGACGACGCGCCGGTGGCGCATCTAAGCATGCGAGAGCCCGAACGCGAAAGACTGCCGTCGCTGACCGGCATGGACAACAGGATTGAATTCTCGACATCGTTCTACAATAAAGCCTCGCTCACACGTCTTTGCCGCGGCTCACATCCAGAGAATTGCTTTGGGATTGAGCCGAGGGATCGGCGAATCGCTCAGGCGGATCAGCCTGCCGGCACACCGAGATCGAACCTAGGATGCCTGTCGAAAAGCGCAGATGTAAGCGAAGTCATCATCGACATATCTGAGCAGACTTCTCACATCAACGACTTCGAGTTCATTATTGTTCACCCTAATCTCTCGATCAGCAATAAGTCTCTCGATTGCCGAGTCGAAGGAAACATCATTCAAACCTAACGCAGAGCAAAATTGCGCTTTCGCGAGAGGAATCACTGATTTTGCGGAGCGATCTGAATGGGACATCGTGAGACGGAGGGAGAATTCGCATAGCAGTTTCGCGAAGGCGAGCGACGGACGGTCGTGGGACGATCGGTGCGCCAGTTCGGAGCGGATCCGGGCGGCGATCAGCGTCTCGCGCCACAACGCCGTGGCGAGACGGGGGCTGCTCGCCATTGCGGCGAACAGGTCGTCGTGCGGCACGAACCCGAGCGTGGCCTCGGTCACGCTGCCGATCGCTTCCTCTGCGAGCGGCAGCATCAGGCTGCATGCATTGCACAAGTCTCCAGGCAGGTGGAACGACAACACCGATCGTCTCGACCCGCCCTCGCGGTAGCTGCACAGCCAGCCGTCGAGAACCACGCAGCAGGAGGACGGCAGGTCGCCAGCGCGAACGATCTCTGCCCCCGGTCCGACACGGCGAACGCGGACGGGAAGGGACGCCAGGGCTGCCTGGTCCTCCCGGGACAGCACGGTCCGCACCGTGAGCTTGCGGATCAGCGCCGAGATCGGGCTGCTCTCGATGTCGTACATGGTCGTGCGCGGGTCCGGGCCTCTCAGAGCGGGATGGTGTCGTGCTTCTTCCAGGGCTGCTCCACCCTCTTGGGACGCAGCATGGCCAGGACCCGCGCCACCCGGCGGCGGGTCGAGTGGGGCATGATCACCTCGTCGATGTAGCCCCGCTCCGCCGCCACGAACGGCGACATGAAGCGCTCCTCGTACTCGGCCGTGCGCGCCGCGATCTTGTCGGGATCGCCCATGTCCTGCCGGAAGATGATCTCGACCGCGCCCTTGGCGCCCATCACGGCGATCTGCGCGCTCGGCCAGGCGTAGTTCACGTCCCCGCCGATGTGCTTGGAGGCCATGACGGCGTAGGCACCGCCGAAGGCCTTGCGGGTGATGACGGTGACGAGCGGCACCGTCGCCTGGCTGTAGGCGAAGAGCAGCTTGGCGCCGTGCTTGATGAGCCCGCCATATTCCTGCGCCGTCCCGGGCAGGAAGCCCGGCACGTCCACGAAGGTGACGATCGGGATGCCGAACGCGTCGCAGAAGCGCACGAAGCGGGCCGCCTTGCGCGAGGCGTCCGCGTCGAGCACGCCGGCCAGCACCATCGGCTGGTTGGCGACCAGCCCGACCGTGCGCCCCTCGATCCGCCCGAAGCCCGTGATGATGTTGCGCGCGAAGGCCGCCTGGATCTCGAAGAAGTCGCCCTCGTCGACCACCCGGCGGATCAGCTCGCCCATGTCGTAGGGCTTGTTGGGGTTGTCCGGGATCAGGGTGTCGAGGCTCTTGTCGAGCCGGGAGGGGTCGTCGAAGCTCTCGATCTCCGGCACGCCCTCGAGGTTGTTGGCCGGCAGGAAGTCCATCAGGCGCCGGATCTGCAGGATCGCCTCGACGTCGTTCTCGTAGGCGCCGTCCGCGATCGAGGACTTGGCCGTGTGGACCTTGGCGCCGCCGAGCTCCTCGGCGGTGACGACCTCGTTGGTGACGGTCTTGACCACGTCCGGGCCGGTCACGAACATGTAGCTGGTGTCGCGGACCATGAAGATGAAGTCGGTCATGGCCGGCGAGTAGACGTCGCCGCCGGCGCACGGCCCCATGATCACCGAGATCTGCGGGATCACGCCCGAGGCGAGGACGTTGCGCCTGAAGACCTCGCCGTAGCCGCCGAGCGCGGCGACGCCCTCCTGGATGCGGGCGCCGCCGGCATCGAACAGGCCGATGATCGGGGCGCGCATCTTGAGGGCCATGTCCTGGACCTTGATGATCTTCTGGGCGTGCGCCTCCGAGAGCGAGCCGCCGAACACCGTGAAGTCCTTGGAGAAGACGAAGACGGTGCGGCCGTTGATGGTGCCCCAGCCGGTGACGACGCCGTCGCCCGGGATCTTCTGCCTCTCCATGCCGAAGTCGATGGAGCGGTGCTGGACGAACATGTCGAATTCCTCGAACGAGCCGGTGTCGAGGAGGAGTTCGATGCGCTCCCGCGCCGTGAGCTTGCCCTTGCCGTGTTGGGCGGCGATGCGCCGGTCGCCGCCGCCGCGCCGCGCATGCCCGCGGCAATCCTCCAGCCGGGCCAGGATTTCCTTCATGGCGTGGCAACCCATGTCTCGAGAATGACGGAGGCCGAGGTCTCGCGAGCAAGCGTCGGCGAGAGCGTTTTCCGACGCGGCGGATGCCGGTTCATCGAAGACGTTGCGGCAACATCGATGAGCAAGGGCAGCGTCCGGTTGCACGATGATCGGGCGCGCCCGGGCCGGGTTCGCGCCTCAGCGCGAGCCAGAGAGTTCCAGCACGTCGTCGAAGGTGCGCAGGCCCGCCTTCTGGGCGTTCACCAGCACCGCCATGTTGCCGGGCGCGTGCTGGTTGCGCCACATCTTGGTATGGGCGTGCGGGATCTTGTCCCACGGGAACAGCTCGCTCATGCACGGATCCACCCGCCGGTCGATCACGAACTGGTTCGCGGCCGCCGCCTGCTTGAGGTGCGCGAGCTGCACGCCGAACACGCCGAGCCCGCCCGAGGCGCCCCAGATCAGCACGTTCTGGCCGGGCCTCACCGTGTGCGGCGCGTGGCCGAACAGCATCCGGTAGGCGGTCGCGAGGGTGAGCGTGTAGCAGGCGCTCTCCTCCCAGGTCAGGTGCTGGGGCCGCCGCATCAGCTGGCGCGACTGCACCCGGCAGAACTGCCCGAAGGAGCCGTCCGGGGTCTCGTAGCCCCAGATCCGCTGCGACGGCGAGACCATCGGGTCGCCGCCATTGCACTCCTCGTCGTCCCCGTCGTCCTGGTTGCAGTGGACGATGACCTCGTCGCCGACCTTCCAGCGCTTCACCTTGGCGCCGACCGCCCAGACGATGCCGGACGCGTCCGAGCCGGCCACGTGGAAGGGGGCCTTGTGGACGTCGAAGGGCGAGATCGGCTCGCCGAGGCCCGCCCAGACGCCGTTGTAGTTGACGCCCGCGGCCATCACGAGGACCAGCACCTCGTCGTCGCCGATGGTCCAGGTCGGGACGACCTCGACCTGCATGGAATCCTCGGGCGGGCCGTGCCGCTCCCGGCGGATCGCCCAGGCGTACATCCTGGACGGCACATGGCCGAGCGGCGGGATCTCGCCAATCTCGTAGAGGTCCTTCGGCGCGACCGACGCGCTTGCCCTGATGAGGCGCGGCCGGTGCAGCAGGAGGGCGCACATGAGGGCCTGCCGGTCGACCTGACCGGCCACGAGCGGGACCGAACGCGCGGCCGAGCGCATCGCGGCCACGACCTCATCGAAGTCGATGCAGTACGACGATTGCAGCACGTACGATCGGGTCGCCGGGTTGGCGACATACGCGTCGATGGCCGCGTCGATATCAGCATCCAAGATGCTGTTCTGCCGCAGCAAATCCAGCACACTCGGCGTTGAACCCGCTGCAGCTGAGCCAGCCAAAGGGTATATATTGTTTTTCATGAACATGGCCGACTCCGCTGGAACGTCGCTTCTCTTTTCGGCGATTTATTGGTCAGGCAGGTGTACGAGGTGTTTTCTCGACAATAAGATCCATGATTTATCAATACAACTCGTAACAATAATTACATTATGTTCCATCCGCCTGGAATCAGGATGGTCCGGCTGTTCATCATCAACGAAATTAAATGTAACATTATTTTCCAGGTCGACACGACAGATGCTTCGATCACCTGCGGATCTTCAATGGTATAGTTACGCAAATCTCCGCAAAGCGGCCACTGAACAGATTTGATCGTACATGCCCTTATGCCGGACGGCAAATTCAAAGATTGTCACGCATCGTTCTATTAAGTAGATATGCCGGCATGACGGCCCTGAACTACCACCACCTGCGGCTGTTCCACCGCATCGCCCATGAGGGCAGCCTCACCCGCGCCGCCGAGGTCCTCAACCTGTCGCAATCTGCCCTCTCGGTTCAGCTCCAGAAGCTCGAGCAGCAGCTCGGACACCAATTGTTCGAGCGCCGGGGAAAGAAGCTGACCCTCACCGAGGCCGGCCGGATCGCCCTCGACTACGCCGACACCGTCTTCGAGACCGGGAACGAGTTGATCAAGGTGCTGCAGGGACGCCCTCGCGCGGCACAGCACGTGCTGCGCGTGGGAGCGCTGACCACGCTCTCGCGCAACTTCCAGCTCGAGTTCCTCAGGCCCGTGATCGGGCGTTCGGACGTCGAACTCGTGGTGCGTTCGGGCACGATGCGCGAATTGCTGGCCCAGCTGGAGATGCACAGCATCGACGTGGTCCTCGCCACCACCGCGGTTCGGCGGGACGCGGGCTCGGACTTCCACAGCCACCTCATCGCCGAGCAGCCCGTCAGCCTCGTCGGACACCCCGGGCCGCACCAGGAGCCGCTGCGTTTCCCGGAGGCGCTGCGCACCGTCCCGGTGACGCTGCCGAGTCTCGACAGCGAGATCCGGGTGGCCTTCGACCGGGTGCTGTCGCTGGCCGGCATCCACCCGATCATCCAGGCGGAGGTCGACGACATGGCCATGCTCCGCCTGCTGGCGAGGGAGGGGACCGGCGTCGCGGTCGTTCCCCCGATCGTCGTGCAGGACGAGTTGCACGCCGGGCTCCTGATCGAGCATTGCCGCATCCCGGACGTCGCGGAACGCTTCTACGCGATCGTGCAGACCAGGCGCTTCCCGAACCCGATCCTGCAGGAGCTGATCGCCGCGAGCGCCCCGCCGCGCGCCGCGTCGGCGGCCGATTAGGGGCTGGGCCGTCGCGATCCGCGTCGGCCCAGCCCCATGCGTTGCGCGGCGGTCAGACGGCGGCCCTCAG
Organism: Methylobacterium sp. 4-46; assembly: GCF_000019365.1. Taxonomy (GTDB): domain Bacteria; phylum Pseudomonadota; class Alphaproteobacteria; order Rhizobiales; family Beijerinckiaceae; genus Methylobacterium. The sequence continues at coordinate 6,212,561 of NC_010511.1, forward strand.
CGGCAGGCCAGGCACGGCGCCGTCGGAGGCCGCGGTGCTCGTCCACCGCAGGTCACCCGCGTAGCGCCACGCCATCCGGCCATCCTGGTCCAGTGCGAACAGGTGCAGCCAGCGATTGTCGAACAGGGCGCGCACCTCGCGGTGACGCTCAAGGACGTCGGTGATCGCCTGCCGCGGCGCCTCGATCAGGACCGACAGCCGCAGAGGCTCGTGCGCGTGGTGCTCGCCGTCGTGGACCGATTGCCGAGGCAGGCCGGCCCGCAACGGACCGCCATTCCCCTCCAGGACCCCGATGCCGCCCACGACGTTGTGCAGCAGCTTGTTGCCGCTGCCGAACAGCTCCGGCGCCACGGTCGACCCGTAGTATTGCAGGCTGATCCAACTCGCCACGACCACCGGCGCGGTCACGATCAGTTCCAGGACGCCGAAGCCCTCGTCCCGCTGCCAGTCGTAGTCGTGCAGGAAGGCGCGGCCGTGCAGGGGCTGACCCGCCGTGCGGTGGCGCGGCGCCGCGATGAAGGCATTGCAGCCGGCCAAGCCCCATTCGGGGCGGGTCTCGGCCCAGTCGCGGCTGCGGCGGACCACCGACGCGTTGTCGCGCGCGCGGGGCAGGCGGAGCGCGCGCTCCGCGCGGGCGAGCTTGCCCGCCTGCGCGAGCCAGACCCGCACCGGCTCCAGACCCTGCAGGGGCGACCCACCCGGAAGATCCCCGGCGTAGAGCGTCACCTCGTCGGTCGTCGTGTCGTGCAGCCCCGCGAGGAACACCGTGTCCGCGGGCACCTCGAGGCCGCGCTCCCGCAGCCCCGCCCGCACATCCGCATCGTTGAGAAGCTGGGCCAGCAGGCGGGCATTCACCTCGCCCGAGTACCCGCCGCACGCGCCGCAATGCAGCGCGCTGGCGTGAGGGTTGTTGACCACGTTCGCGCCGTGCCCGACGAGCAGGACGATCGGGGCGAAGGTCGAGGTCAGCGACATCGCGCGCAGGACGGCGTCCGCCGTCGCGACCCGGGACGCGAGGTCGCGCGGCGGATCGAGGCGCGGCATCGGATCGTGGGGCGTCGCCGGGCCGCCCAGGTGGAGCGAGTCGCCGAGCAGCTTCGCCGCGTAGAGGGGACCCGCCGCCTCCACGAAGGCGAACGAGGACACGGCCGCCTGCCGGAAGCGGCCCCAGGCGCGGCGCGCGCGCGCGGCGAGCCGCGACGCATGATCCGCGTCCGAGAGAGCGGGACCGCCCGCGCACGTGCGGAGCCCCGGATTGAGGAGAACGGGCAGGCGGCGCTCCGCGATGTCGGACGCGAAGCGCCGGTGCGCGGTCGCGAGGCCGAAGAAGCCCGCGAAGCCGAGGGTGCGGATGCCGGGATCGAGGGATTCCAGGGCGCGGCGGAAGACCTCCGACCGCACGTCGATGCAGAACGCGGCCTGCAGGGCCGGCCGGCTCTCCCCGACCCCGGGGGAGCCGCCGGCAAGCGTGGCGGCAAGCGTGGCGGCGAGCGCGCGCTGCGCCGCGCGCTCCGCGGCGTCCTGCAGGATGGAATCGATCACGAGGTCGCGCGTCGGCCGGGCGGGCGAGGCGTGCGCGGCGGCCACCGCCGCCCAGCTCTCGGCGATCCGCTCGCCGTAACGGGTGAGCAGGGCCTCGTCCCAGATCACCCGGACGGCGAGGAGATCCCTCAGCGTCCCGTCGGTGCCCCCGGCGAGCTCGGCCTGCCAGAGCTTGTAGCGGGCGTACTGGGCCCAGCCGCCGAGGGAGAGCAGAATCTGGTGAAAGTAGCTCTCGAGCGCGCCCGGGCTCAGGCCGAGCCCGCAGACCGCGCGGGCGAGGGCCGGGAGAGCCCCGTCGGGGACCTCCGAGACGTGCCGAGCGAACCCGCCCAGTCCGGCGATCTCCGGGGTCAGATCGTGGATGGCCCAGGCCCGCCAGAGCGCGAGGGTGCTCCCGCCCGAGGGAGCCGCCCACAGGGCCTGCCCCTCGTCGAAGTGCCCCGCCGCCCAGGCACCGAGCCGGTCGGCGATCAGGCCCGGCCAGTCGATCCCCGACGCCTCCGCGCACAGGGACGCCACGGTCGGAAGGGGCCGCACGGGCTCAGGGTCCAGCGCGGCGGCGCCTCTCAGGGCGCCGAGGTCGGCCGGGCGCAGGTCCGCAGGCGCGTCCGCCAGGGCGTCCAGGAGATCCTCGTCGGTGATCGACCCCGCCGCGATCCTGTCCCGGTACCAGGACCGGGGCATGGTCACCGCCGCGCCGCTCGCCCGTCCAAGGCGCGCCCCGGCGGCCCAGAGCGGCTCGCCGGTATGGCCCAGGAAGGGATTGACGGCGACGCTGGAGGCCAGCGGCCACAGGGGCGGAATGAGGCGTCCGGCACCATCGGCCGCGGCCCTCACGGCGTCGTGCGGGGTCGGCAGGGAGTGGACAATCTCGATCATCGCAGGATCTCCGAAGCGG